>JAISWZ010000209.1 GCA_031270945.1 Clostridiales bacterium
AAATTCACAGAGGAAGAAGATATATAAGCGCTACATAATTGCATGTTTGGATCATGATTGCGCCCGCGCTAGAAATTTGCTTGCCAGAAAAAAGTTCCAGGAGATCCTGGATCAAAAAAACGGCATACCCATTAAGAGCATATCCCAAAATTCCGAATGGCACCGGAAAAATCCTGGCGAAGGCTTCAACTAGTTTGCTCGGGCTTCTGCGAGCAAACATCCGGATTTTTCCGGTGCCTCGGATATAATTTTGGGATATGCTCTAAGTTCCTGATGGGGGATATATCGCGCTAAAACATGCGTAAAAAGCGCAAGCTCTTTTCACGCATGTTTTAGCTGAAGTTAGCTTATAATAGGATAAAGCACTTGATTGCCGTTACCGAAAGGGTTTTGAGATGGATTTATTCCCAAAAGGGTTTTGAAATGCAACTTTTGCTAAAACTTTATAATTAACAAAACTTGCATGATGCAAACCGGGTTATCACGGCATAATGCGCAGATGATTATATAGGACGTCATAGCCGGTCGCATTAGCTTGATTCTTGCGAGACACTCTCGCGTGTTTTCCCTGAAAGGGTTTTGAAACATAGGTCTTTTTTCCTGAAAGACAAAGAGCTCTGCCAATTGGCAGAGCTCTTTTGCGCACCAGGCCCTTCCAGCGATTCACTCCATCTTTAGCTACTGGGGCAGCGAGAAACATAAAAAAATGTATTGACAAACTGTCAAGCCAGGTGTATCCTTGAATAGCTCAGTAAATGTTTCAGAGAATAGCTCAAGAAAAACTTAGCCAAAGCAAAATCCATAACACAACGGGGTGCGCGGGATGAGAGACAACCAAACCGAGAAAGTCTATAGCGGCATCAAAAGGGATATTGCCAATGGAGTCATAGACCTAAACGAGTTTATCATCGAGCAGGCGGTTGCTGACGCCTACGCGGTGAGCAAAGGGACCGCAGCTGAGGCGCTGCATAGGCTCTGCATGGAGGGGGAACTTATCAGCTATCCTCGCAAAGGATACCTGGTGAAGGTGTATAACGACATAGAGCATACCCAGATTCAGCGGTTGCGCTATACCGTGGAATGCCTTGGCATTCGGATTTTGATCGACGAGAAATCTGACGAGGAACTGCAAGCTCTAAAAGCTCTGCTAGATTCCCCTGCGGACCGCTCTGTCTATTTCACCGACAACGCCCGATTTCATCTAACGTTGGCTGAAAGCACAGGGGACAAGTTTATCCTTCATTCCCTTTCATACCTCGTTGGGGCCATGACGCACACTTTGCGCTATAACAGCGTAGTCAACCTTCCTGAAGCAAACCTCCTCTGCCATGAAGCGATCATTGAAGGCATCCTGGCCCGGGACTATGAAAAAGCGGCAAAGTCGCTAAAAGAGGATATGCAGCTGTAGCTGCCCGGAAACGAGAGGTTTTTGCAAACCCAAAACAAACAAGGAGGAACTTATGCGAAAATATCTAGCCATTTTGTTGATCGCATTACTGTCTGCAACCATGTTTACAGGTTGCGGAAGCGGAGCGGCGCCGACTGCGGCGCCAGCCGAAGCATCAGAAGCAGCCCCTGCGGCTAACGAAGCAGCTCCTGCGGCCAACGAAGAAGCCCCTGCTGCTATCGAAGAAGCCCCTGCGGCCATAAAAGAAGAAAATGTTTTCAAGTCCCTGAAAATTGGGATAGCGTATGACCCCTCAACTCTAGATCCCGGCAACATAGACATTGACAGCGCGTCAGATGTGGCGATAATAATGTACGACTCGCTGCTTCGAGATAACAGTGGCCAAGCGGAAGCCGGAGCTGCTGCCTCCTGGTCTAAAAGCGATGACAATACGCAGTGGACGTTTACTCTGCGTGACGGCCTTGTCTATTCCGATGGTTCTCCGATCACATCCGAGGATTTTGCCTACGGCATAAGGCGCGTTCTCGATCCTGAGCTGGGCTTCAGCAACGCTTCAGGCTTTCTCTTTATAAAAGGCGCAACCGAGTACTACAACGGGGAAGGCTCAATAGACGATGTGGCGATTGAAACCCCGGATGCCAAGACTTTAGTCATTACATACACTCAGCCTACGTTTGAGACAGAGTTTACGTCTTACGTCTACACGCCTGTAAGCAAAGCCTTGTCTGAAGCCCAGGGCCAAGCGTATGGCACAGCCCCTGACAAGCTCCTTTCCAATGGCCCATTCAAGCTCACCGCGTGGGTGCCAGACGCCTCTTTGACTTTGGTGAAAAATGAAAGCTACTGGGCGGCAGATCAGATCAAGGTCTCGCAGATAGATTTTGTCGTAGGCGCGGCCACAAGCGATACCGCTGTTGACATGATCCTTGCTGGGGACATCCAGCTTTCATCGTTTACGAACATGAATCAGATCACGGCTCTCACTGACGAAGGATTCGCGTCCAAGTCAATAACTACGTCTTACCGTTGCATGAATACAAACAACGCTGGCTCATCTGAAGAGATGAAGCCGTTCATGTCAAATGTCAACTTTCGCAAGGCGCTAAACCTGGCCATCAATAGGGAACAGCTTTCAGCTTCTGTCTTGACTACTGACATGCCAGCCTACCGCCTTGTCGCTCCGTCAGAAATGGGATACAGCAAGGCATTTGTCGAAGAGTACCCCTACCAGGCCTGGCCTACCCAAAGCAGCGATGAAGCCAAGGCATACCTGGACAAGGCTCTTGAAGAGCTTGGAAAGACCATTGCGGACGTTCCTCCGCTGGTTCTTCTTTGCTTTGAATCAGAGTCCTCTGTCACAGTCCTTTCTGCAGTGCAGGACATGATACTTAAAAACCTGGGCCTTCCGTCAACGATTTCTTCTCAGACCATCCAAAACATGATCAGCATGGCTTATGGCGGACAATATGACCTCTGGTACGGAGGCAACGAAGTTGCTGTTCCGGACTTTCTCGTGAGCCTGGGCTTTGACTATACCACTGAATACCATAATGCCACGCCGGGCTTGCGCGGCTACACCAATCCTGAATATGACGCTCTCTACAAGGACTGCGCGTCCCAGATGGACTACAAAGCCAGAAAAGACAAACTATTTGAAGTCGAAAAGTTCTTTTGCGAAAACGTGCTAAACATTGTTACGGGATGGACATCCACGTACTATGTCTCGTCTCCTGAAGTCGTGGGAGTGCAGTTTAGGGCTGACGGAAGCCCTGACTACTCGCGCGCGGACCTGAATTAATTAATTTTGCGAGCGGCTGGCAAAGCCGGCCGCTCTATTTTTATCGCTTGCAAAGGCGGGAAGGCAGGAAGGCGGGAATGAAATGGTTAAGTACATCCTCAAGCGTGTCGCAATATCTATCGGCACAGTGTTCATCTTGGCAACTGTGACATTTTTCCTTGTGAAGCTGCTGCCTGGCGACCCGTTCCAGAATCCCACAATACCAGCGCAAATCCAGGAAAAGCAGAGAGCTTACTATGGCTTGGACAAGCCGGTTGCAGAGCAGTACTTCATATACATGGGAAACCTGCTTAAGGGAGATTTGGGCTATTCGCTGAAAAAGACAGGGCATACGGTATCGGACATTATTGGGATGTCCTTTCCCGTGTCAGCGACGCTTGGCATAACCTCCCTAATTTTTAGCGTTAGCATAGGGCTGCTCTTTGGAACGCTCTGCGCCCAGTTCAAGAACAAATGGCCAGACTATCTGCTGATGATTGTTGCAGTGCTAGGCATCGCTTTGCCGTCCATGGTAATAGGCCCTATCCTGCGAAACCTCTTGGGCGTAAAGCTTGGAATATTGCCAGCGACAGGCTGGGAAAAGCCGTCAAGCGCCATAATGCCAGCGTTTGTCCTGGGGCTTGGCGTCATAGCGGGAAACACAAGAGCCATGCGGGCCAGCATGCTTAGCGTGATAACACAGGATTATGTCACAACAGCAAGAGCGAAAGGATTGAGCCCAATGCAAGTGGTAATGCGGCACCAGTTCAAGAACTCCCTGGTGCCAATACTTACAAGCCTAGGCCCGCAAATCGCAAGCACCCTCACGGGCTCCTTTGTTGTTGAGACCATTTTTCGCATACCCGGCATGGGCAAGTACTTCGTTGACTCCATCAGCAACCTGGATTACACAATGATCATGGGGCTTACCATATTCTTTGGAAGCTTCCTTGTGCTCATGAACCTGCTGGTGGACATCGCGTACGCCTTTGTGGATCCGCGAATACGGTTTGCATGAATGCAACGAAATCTTATGATCATTTTGTGGATCCGCGAATACGGTTTGCGTGAGTGCAACGAAATCTAACGATCATAGGGAGGATCCCCGTGGACGACGCAAGAGAGAATGACTTCGAGCCGCTGGGCGAATCCCGCCCTGACGCCGAGTTGATACTTAAAAGGCAGACCACATACCTAGGAGATGTCTGGAGATCATTTTGCAAAAACAAAGCGGCGCTTGCAAGCCTTTTCGCCATGGCCGCGCTTGTCGCCTTTGTTGTTTTCGGGCCTATGATGCGCCCGTTTGACTACTTTTCCAATGACTACTCAGCCATAAACATGCCTCCTGACAGAATTCACTGGTTTGGCACCGACACCCTCGGCAGAGACCTCTGGGAGCGCGTCTGGGTTGGAGGGCGGGTCTCTCTTCTCATCGCCATTCTTGGAACTATAATACCGGAGTTCATAGGGGTCGCGATTGGCGGATTGTCAGGCTACATAGGCGGAAAGCTGGATATGCTGATCATGCGGACGGTGGACATCCTGATGGGAATCCCGTCTTTGATCTATCTCATACTTCTGATGCTGGTCATGGGAAGCGGCAACATATTGACAATGATCATCTCAGTGTCCATAACCAGCTGGATGGGATCAGCCAGAAGCACCAGAGGCCTGGTTCTTCAGATCAAAAACCGCGACTTTGTCACAGCCTCAGAAACGCTTGGCGCATCGCCTTTTTGGGTCATTTTCAGGCACCTGATCCCAAATACCATGGGGATGAGAGTCGTAAGCATAACCATAGGAATTCCTGGGGTCATATTTTATGAGGCGTTTCTCAGCTATATAGGGCTTGGCGTAACACCTCCAAACCCATCCTGGGGGCAGCTGATAAAAGCCGCCGCAGAGCAGTTCAGGTACTATCCATACCAATTTGTTGTCCCTTGCATATTCATAGGGCTTTCCATGCTGTGCTTCAATCTTATTGGAGACGGCCTGCGCGACGCGCTGGATCCGAAGCTAAGATAAATAAATAAATACTCCAACACAGGGGGTGGATGATGCTTGAAGTGCGAGATTTGCGCGTGACGTTCAAGATGCAGGCGGATGAGGTGCAGGCTGTGCGCGGCGTAAGCTGGCACCTGGATGACCAAGAGACAATCGCCATTGTTGGTGAGTCCGGCTGCGGAAAGACAGCGTCCATTCAAACAGTTATGGGTCTTCACGCTGGAAGTCGCAATTGCGTCAAGTCAGGCGAGGCGATTTACAAAGGCGAAAACCTTTTGGAAAAGACCGAAAAAGAGATGCGGTCTGTGCAGGGAAAAGAGATGTCCATCATCTTTCAGGATCCGTTCACATACCTTAACCCTACAATGACAGTAGGCCGCCAGATAACCGAGGTCTATTGCAGGCACACGAAAGCGTCTAGATCCGAGGCGACCCAGAAGACTCTTGAGATCATGCGGATGATAAGCATGCCAACCCCTGAGCAAAGCCTGAAGTGCTACCCCCATCAGCTTTCTGGAGGGATGAGGCAGAGAGTTGTTATAGCCATGGCCCTTGTCTGCAAGCCGAAGATACTGTTCGCCGACGAGCCTACCACAGCGCTGGATGTCACCATACAAGCCCAGATCATTGAGCTGATAAAAGACCTGAAGAAAAAGACGGCCATGTCCATAGCGCTTATAACCCATGACTTGGGGGTGGTTGCAAACATGGCCGACAGGGTTTATGTGATGTACGCGGGCAAGATAGTCGAGCATGGAACAGCAAGGGACATCTTCAAGGATCCCAGGCATCCGTATACAGCAGGGCTTCTTGGATCCGTGCCCAGGCTAGACATTCGCTCTTCCGGCAGCCTCTACTCAATACCTGGAACGCCTCCGGATCTGCTGGCGCCGCCACCTGGCTGCGCCTTTGCAGCCAGGTGCCCTAAGGCCATGAAGATTTGCGCCCGAAAAGAGCCTGGGTTCACCGAATTCGGAAATGGGCATAGATCGTCGTGCTGGCTTTGAGGGAGGGGATCATGGCTAAAGACTGCATAATAGAGCTGAAAGACCTTAAGACCTTCTTCAAGGTCAAGCAAGGCGCACTAAAGGCCGTAAACGGCGTAAGCCTTGCCATAAGAAAAGGCGAAACGCTGGGCCTTGTGGGAGAATCGGGGTGCGGAAAAAGCACCCTTGGCAAGACGATTATGGGCTTGCACAAGCCTGAGAGCGGCACTGTTGAGTTCATGGGAAAGGACATTTCAACCTTCAACAGGGCTCAAAAAAAGCAGTATAGATCCAAGGTTCAAATGATATTTCAGGATCCATACGCATCGCTTGATCCGCTGATGGTCATATCTGACATCGTTTCAGAAGGGCTTCAAATACACGGGATGAAGTCAAAGAAGCAGAGGTACGAGAGATCCATTGAGCTTTTGGGAATGGTAGGGCTAAACCAAGGGCACGCGAACCGCTTTCCCCATGAGTTCTCTGGCGGGCAACGGCAGAGGATAGGAATAGCCAGGGCTTTGTCGCTAAACCCAGAGCTTGTCATTTGCGACGAGCCCATATCCGCTCTGGACGTTTCCATCCAAGCCCAGGTTGTGAACCTGCTTAAAGATCTTCAGCGGGAGATGGGCCTTTCATACCTTTTCATTTCGCACGATCTATCAATGGTGCGCCAGATATCGGATTACATAGCTGTCATGTATCTGGGCTCGATAGTGGAAACGGCGCCTGGCGACTGCTTGTATGAAAGCCATGCCCATCCATACACAAGCGCCTTGCTTTCCGCCATACCCATAGCCGATCCAGAAGTGGAGGCCGTAAGGCAGCGCATTCTCCTGGCGGGAGAAGTGGCCAGCCCGGTAGGGCTAGGAGACGAGTGCAGTTTTTGCAAGCGCTGTCCACGCGCTGCCGATGTCTGCAGAAAGTCAAAGCCGAAGCTGAGGGAAGTTGGGGCAGAGCATTTTGTGGCATGCCATAGGATATGATTAAAGAAAATAAAAAATATAAAAATAAATAAAAATATATAAAAATTAAATTAAAATAGAAAAACAAAAAAGACAAAAAAGCAAAAAAAGACAAAAAACCAAAACCAAAAACCAAAACCAAAATGGGGTGATGCTCTGGTTTCTGAAAAAGCAATGAGGCTTGCCCTTGAGCGGGCCATGGCTACGGGCGGGGACTTTGCCGAGCTTTTCTTTGAAGAGCGGAGCGAAACGAATATATGCGCCGCCAGGGGCATCACTGGCATAGGCATGCATGGAGTTGGCTTGCATCTGCTCTCTGGAAGCGGAGAGGTGTATGTGTGCTCAAATAACGCCTCAGAAACAGCGCTTATGGGCATGGCAAAAAAAGCGGCAGAGCTTTTGGCGGAGAAACGCGGTGAGGCGGGCAAGGCGAAAGAGCTTGCGCAACGCTTGGCTGTTAACCCGAACATTGCGATTGAGCATCCTTCCTCTGTGCCCCACGAGAAGAAGATACGTCTGCTTCAAGAGGCGGAAAAAGCCGCCAGAAGCGCTGGGGTTAGCGTTCCCAGGCTGGCGGTGGACTGGTTTGACACAGACCAGAGCATAGTGATCGCCAACTCGGAAGGGCTTTTGACAGGGGAGAGGCGTGTCACATCAAGGGTAAGACTGCAGATCACTGTGGAAGCTGGCGGGAAGGCGCACTTCAACTGGGAGGACTTTACAAGGCCTACGGGCTTTGAGTCATTTCATGACATGGCTGAGATAGCTGAGTTTGCCAAAGGGGCGGTGATAAGCTCAAGAAACGCTTTGCTGGCTGACACGGCAAAACCATGTGTTGCGCCTGTGGTGCTGGAAGCAGGAAGCTGCGGGACTCTTTGGCATGAATGTTGCGGGCATACGCTTGAGGCCAGCGCCATAGCTTCTGGGGCTAGCGCTTTTATCGGAAAGCTGGGGATGAAAGTGGCGTCCGAGAAAGTGTCCCTGGCAGATGACGGAACGATCCCAGGGCTTTACGGCACCTCAGCTATTGATGATGAAGGGCATGCTCGCCAGAGAAACGTGATTATTGAAAACGGAATCCTGAAGCGGTACATGTGCGATCGCTATCATGGCAGGCTGATTGGGCAGGAGTCAAACGGCTGCGGACGGAGGCAGAACTATACTTACGCTCCGACATCCCGGATGTCCAACACATTTCTTATAGAAGGAACGGATGATGACGAGGAGATGATAAGATCAGTGCCTTACGGGCTCTATGTGAAGCGCATAGGGGGCGGATCTGGCGGAATGCAGTTCTCCTTGGAGGTCAAAGAAGGGTACATCATAAAGAACGGGCAGATCGACAGGCAGGTCAGGGGGCTTATGCTAACTGGAAACGGCATCGACGTTATGGCTAAGATTGATCGGGTTGGATCCCGTCTGATCCATGAGAAAAGCGGAGGGTTCTGCGGAGCGGCGTCAGGGCTGGTGCCTACCACCACATCCCAGCCACGGGTGCGAATATCTGAAATGGCTATTGGCGGGGAGGGCTGAGACGTGATCAAAGAGCTGGAGCAGTACCGCGCTGCCGTCAAAGATTTGCCCAAGGGAGTTGTTGAAGCCGAAGCCCAAGCCGAGCGGGATGATTTGCTTTCAGTAACTGTATCTGGCGGAAAGCAAGCCGGTTGCGAAGCGTCAGACATCACAACTGTTTTTGTCAGAGCGACAGGCAAAAAAACTGGGCTGGCAGTTACGCAAAACCCAGATGAAGACGCTTATGGCATAATAAGAAGAGCCGCCGAAGCAGGGGATTACTCGACTGCGGCAACTCCTGAAACGCTAAATCCGAGCAAAGGGTTCCTCTCCGAGAGCGAGATAGAACACTCTTCTCCAAAGGAGCTGTTAGAATTCGCCTTGGATCTGGAAAACATGATCTTAGAGAAAGATCCAGGGCTTTCAACATGTGTCAAGCTCTCAGAGACCATCAGGGGCAGGGGGATTTGCAATTCAAAAGGCTTGAATCTCTGCTCGCGCTCCAGGACAGTTGAAGTGGAAGTGGATCTAATCAGAGAGAGCCCCTATGGCCACTTTGATTTTGATTTCACAGTTTCCGCCAAAAGTCTCAAAGAGCTCACGGCGGATCGGATTCTGGAAGAGCATGCCCGCTGGGTGCGAACCCAGCTGCCCCAATCAGCGATAAAGCCCGGAATCTACCGCGCGGCTATCAGCGCAAGCGTTATGTGCAACATTCTTTTGACAGCATGGCAGATCTTTTCTGGGCCGTTCGCTTTGGCCAAAAACACTCCGCTCGCTGGAAGAACGGGAGAGAAGGCCTTTTCTGAATTAGTTGGAATCATGGACATCCCTGAACTGGCAGGTTGCGGATACCGCTACCCCTTTGACTGCGAAGGCAGTTTTGGCTCTGCTACGGAACTCGTAAAATCAGGGTGCGTCAACGGTTTCATGCATACTCTGTCATCAGCTATCCTATCAGGGGCAAGCGCGACTGGCAACGCGGGAAGAAAAAACCTGTTGAGCGGCACTCTTCATACCCAGACGCAAGTAATACCCAAGAACTTTTGCCTTCTCCCAGGCGAGGATTCGCCAGAAGGCCTGATTACTAAGCTTTTCGATGGAATATGGATCATTGGTTCGTATGACGAGTTCCACTCGTTAAACATCGCGTCAGGCGCCTTTAACATCCCCTGCAAAGCCGCGCTTGTAAAGGGCGGAAAGCTGAAAGGGCTGGCTGGCGGGCTTACAATGAACGGCAACCTAATAGATCTCTTCGCTTCTGTGGAGGCGGTCGGAAATGACATGCGGACGCTTCCCATGATTATGCTCAAAAGCTATACCGTTTCAAGCCCGTCTGTGCTGGTGGGGCAGCTGGCGGTTAGCGGCTGAAGAAAATAGACTCAACAATTCGCTCCAAACCGCAATCCAAGGAGAATCTTATGACCATCATTGAAAAGGAAGACGTATTGCGCATTCTCACTCCTGAAAAATGCGTGGCATTAATGCGGGAAGCTTTCATTGGGCTGGAGACTGGCAAGAACGGGCAACCCCTTAGAAATATCGCTATTATGCCAAACGGAGCGAAGTTTGGCTTCATGCCAGCTTTCATAGGAGACCAGTATTTTGGCGCGAAGGTGATCACTGCGCAAAGCAAGAATCAAGGGACGAAATATCCTACTCATATGGGATACGTGATGCTCTGTGATCAGGAATATGGCTCATTTATCGCGGCTGTTGAGGCAAGCTCTATCACTGAGATCCGAACCGGGGCCGCAAGCGCTGTGGCTACGGATGAATTGGCCCGCAAGAATGCGGCGAAAATGGCTGTGATAGGGGCTGGCGCTCAAGCCAGATCCCATGTTTCAGCCATAAGCGCAGTGCGAAAGCTTGAAGAAATCTTTGTCTATGACGTGAGCACTGAAAATGCCATTAGGTTCAAGGATTGGATAAAAGAAAGATTTGATGTTCGCGTTACGGTCTCAAGAAGCGCGGCAGGGGCGGTGGCGAACGCGGACATCATTTGCACATTGACTCCGGAAACTAAGCCATTTCTGTCTCTTGACATGGTAAAGCCAGGGGTTCATATCAACGCTGTGGGCGCTTTCATGTCGACCGCTCGTGAACTGGCTTCTGACCTTGTCGCGGCGTCGAAACTTTACGCTGATCAAATAGAAGCGGTGCTGCATGAATCTGGAGACTATCTTTTTCCCTTGAATGAGGGCGCTATTTCGGAAGGGCATTTGCTAGGCTCCATTGGGCAGATAGCTGCTGGAGCCGTGAGCGGACGAACAAGCGAAAACGATATCACCATATTTGAAGCTCTTGGCCTTGCAGTGGAGGATGTCGCAAGCGCGGCGTTTGTATATGAAATTTACAGAAAAGAACAGGAGGGAAACCATGCCCCAAACTCTTAGGAACTGCAGGCTGATTCCAGAGCTTTCAGGCGGCGCATGCGGGCTTCACGACGTTGTGATAGACAATGGAAAGATAGAGTCGATACTTGTGGCTGGAGGGAAAGCGGCTGAGGACGATATTGACTGCGGCGGAAAGACATTGCTTCCAGGCCTTTTTGACTTGCACAACCACCTCTCCTATTTTGTGGATTTTACAGACTCAATAAGGAACGACTTCGAGCTTCTTATGTACGGAGGGCTATCAGTAAAGAAGTTTTTGGACTATGGCGTGACTACCGTTCGTGACATGGGAAGCGCTCGCAGGCTTGCGATTGCCATTCGCAACGCTGTAAACAAAGGGCTTTTTGTTGGGCCGCGCATCATTGCGGCGGGACGCCTTATAGGTCCCCCAGAAGCTGCGGATCTAAAGGACGGAATTGACCTGGCTGGCTCAAAGGGTGTTTCTGGCGTGGATGAAATGACCCGCGCGGCTAGGGAGGAGTTTGCGGAAGGCGCGGACGTGCTGAAAATTTACGCCTCTGGCTCTGGCCTTAGCCCCACAGGCCAGCCAACAAAGCCTATACTGTTTCCAGAAGAAGTGCGAGCGGCAGTGCGCGTCGCAAATCTGGTTGGAAAGCGTGTAGCGGCTCATTGCCATAGCACTGAAGCGATCCGCATGTGCATCGATGAGGGCGTATACACTATCGAACACGCTACATTCATAGACAACGAGTCCATAGAAAAGATCAAAGACGGCCGCACATATCTCGTGCCTACCTTTACTCCCATGCATCACAGAAAAGGCGCGTTCAAGGATCCAGTTGAAGATGAAAGGCTGGAGAAGCGGCTTGCTGATTTTGCGAAAAAGAGCTCAGTGCACATTCGCGCCGCATACGAGGCGGGGCTTGTCATGGGGTTTGGCACGGACGTGGCCGTGGAGACCTTCGGAGTTCGCACAGGGATGGAGTTTAAAATGCGAAAAGAGCTCTGCGACATGGCAAACGTTGACATGCTCCTTCAGGCAACAAAGCACAGTGCGCTTATCGCTGGGCTGGAGAATGTGACAGGCCAAGTAAAGGAAGGGCTGGCGGCGGATCTTTTGCTTGTTGACGGAAACCCGGATGCAAACATCGAAGTGATGTACCAGAAGCCTGAGATGGTTGTCTTGGGAGGAAAGATTGTCAAAAGGGACGGCATTTTGTGCGTATAGGTTTCACAGCCTATCGTGAGCGCTTTTGTTAGGCAAATCGTGTATAATGATTTCATGCCAAAAGACGTAGAGCTCTTTACGGGGGAAATGCCGCTTGCCCCGGATCTGGAAAGTTTGGCTGAAGAAAAATACTGGGAATGGAAGCTCAGGGAAAGTGAAACGAGAACCCTATGAATTTTGACTTTGATACGCTGGTCAATAGAAATGACTCAAGCCTTGTCGAGCAGTTCATGGATCCTGCAGTGCGCGCTCATGGCGGAGTGAGCTTCAATGGCGCAGAGCCCCTTTACAAAACGGCGCCGGCAATCCGGAACGCGCTGATTGCCATGGCTGAGAACGGTCGCATTGGATTTACCCTGATGGATGATCGATACAGGAACGCTGTCATCTGGTGGATGGAAAATGTTCGAGGATTTAAATGCAGTCCTGACTGGATAGTTCCGACTCTTGGAACAATACATTCTGTCGCTACGGCTATCAAGCTATTGACTGTGGAGCGAGAGAGCATAATCATAACTTCGCCTATGTACAACCGCTATGAGCAAGCGGCTAGACGGCTTGAGAGAAATGCTGTCAAGTGCCCGCTAGCCTTAAGCAACGGCCGGTACCGGATGGATTTTGACGCTATAGACAAGGCAATGTCTAGAACTGACACAAAGCTGTTTATCCTATGCAATCCGCACAACCCCATTGGGCAGATATATGGCAGGGAAGAGCTTGAAACCCTGGCGGAGCTTTCGCAAAAACATGGAATGGTCGTGTTTTCTGACGAGATTTTCGCTGAGAACAGCCTGTTCGGGAATAAGACCGAGTCTTTTCTGACAGTGCCAAAAGCTGAAACCAACTGCATAGTTGCCACATCAATGGGCAAGGCCTTTGGAACAACAGGATTTAACCACGCAAACATGATAATACCTGACAAGCGCCTCCGTGAAGCGTTTGAGGATCGCCGCACCCGCGAGCACTATGGAAGCATGGATCCAGTAGCCTATGAGTGTCTTCTGGCAGGCTACTCGCAACAAGGCAAGGATTGGATTGACGCCTCCAACAAAGTCCTGGAAGCCAATATTGAGGCTGTCCTCTCCTTCTTCGCTGAGAACCTGCCTGACGTCCCTGTCTACGGAGGCGATGGCGGCTACATACTCTGGGCTGACTGGCGATCCCGGTTCCAGGACGAGGAAGCCCTTTTCGATTTTCTTCACCACAAAGCCTTCCTGAACGTTGACGCAGGAAGCCATTACTACAGTCCGATTTTCACTAGGTTTAGCCTGGCTTGCCCCACCCGTTGCGTGAGATCGTCGCTGGAGGATCTTTTTGCGGCGATATAGGTTATTAAGAAAAACTAAGCGCCAGTCTGAAGACTGGCGCTTAGAGTCGATCTATGGGTTTGACTTGGCATGGGAATTGGAGCCAAGCGGATGTCGGCTTAAGCTCTGGGAGCTATGTAAAAGAGCGAAAATATTGCAATTTTGACTCTAGATAAAGGCTATTTATAAACGATAACTCGGAATGTTAATGCAAATGTTTATGATTGAATGTCTTGGATAAAGTCGAATAGTGCTAAGGATTTCATAATTACTTAAATATAAAGCTATAAATCTCTGGAGATAGTCGAATGTTGTCAAAACGAGCCGTTGATCAATGCTGAATATAGTGATACGCTATTGATCGAAGTAGAACCATGGCTAAAAATAATGCTAAATGCCGAAAAAGAGAGGAGATTGAAGAAGCCTGTTTATCTTGGGAGCGAAAGGAATTGCACTTTTCGCTTTGACCGATGGCTGTTCAAAAGATCATTAATGGTTTGGCAGATGCTTTCAGTCTGCGTAACAAGCACTTAAGAAAACCGCTGAATGAGCGGAATATACTGAAGGAGAGATCAATTATGGGAAGAGCATTCAAGTCTAAGCGCATGGGAGTCGCAGTATTGGCGGCGTTGCTAGTGCTTGCCGCGCTGCCGGTCTCATTCATGCTTGCGTCTGCGTCGCAGGCGGATGGAGATGGCTATACAATAATTAACACGGCGGCGGAACTGGACGCCATTCGCAACAACCTTTCAGGCAAGTACAGGCTTTACAGCGATATCGACCTTACAGGCTACACCTCAACAACCAGCACAGCGGCAAAGGGCTGGAAGCCCATAGCCTACGGATCAAGCTTTACTGGAGAGCTTGACGGAAACGGGCACACAATCAGCGGCCTTTGGAGCAAATGGGGCATCTCGTATGCTGGGCTTTTCTCAGTGACAAAGGGCGCAACTATCCGCAACCTGACCATAGAGCTCGCTGATGCTGGAATAACTGGCGGATACGAGGTTGGCGCTGTGACAGGCGATGCAAGGAATGGCACCCTTATCGATAATGTTTCAGTTATAGGCGGAAAGATCGCCGTAACAGCTGGCGGATACGCTGGCGGCATAGCTGGATTCGTTTACGGAAGCCCAGCAGTAGTAATCAAAAACTGCTCTGTCGAAGGCACATCAACAAAGACCAGCGGCAACTACTCAGGCGCTTTGGTTGGAGTCCTTGATGATGACGCAATCATCGAAGACAGCAGAGCCGAAGGCACTCTTTCAGAAGGCGTGTCCTATGTTGGCGGCTTGGTTGGCGCTATCAAAGGCGGATCAAAAGTAATAGGCTCGTTCTCAACTGGAGAAGCAAAGGCAAGCGCTTCTTACGCTGGCGGACTGGCTGGGGTTGTTTACGAGAAATCTTCAATCATTGAAAGCAAGGCAACTGGCAACGTAAGCGCAAACCATTATGCAGGGGGCCTTGTCGGAACCATTTATGGCGGATCCAAGCTTGAAAAGGTTGGAGCTGCAGGCAATGTTACAACGAAGTCCTATATAGCCGGAGGCTTGGCTGGCGAGGTTATTGACGCAACTATCAGCAACGCCTACGCGCACGGAAATGTGAAAGGCACTACGGGAGTTGGCGGCTTGGTCGGATACTTTTCCGGGACAGGCTCAGCTACTGGCAAGTCTGTTGAGAACAGCTTTTCCACAGGAACAGTGACTGGAACAGGAACAACTGAATACGGAGCTTTCAACGGACGCTCCGGGGTCAAGTATCTTGGAACAAACTATTACGACGTGAGCACGGCTGGCGTTCCGAGAGCGTATGGAACAAGTGGAAGCCCCAAAGGCGATGCCTCTGCATTTCCAGTAAGCCGCACTGCAACTGAGCTGTCAACGCAAGCGACATTCGTAGGTTGGGATTTTGATGAGGTCTGGGCTATTGACGAGGGATCAGGCTATCCATATCTCGCTTACGACAAGCCTGCTCCTAGCCCAACTCCAGAAGCTACGCCGACATCTACGGCTTCACCAACACCCACGGCTACGCCTACTATTGACCCAGCCGCAGATTCTGACAACGATGGATTGCCGGACTATCTGGAAGAGCAATATGGAACCGATCCTTCCGACGATGACTCGGATGACGATGGGATTCTCGATGGCGACGAGGTCAAGAACGGATTGAACCCCCTTGCCAATGACGCGGATGATGACAGCGATTCTGACGGCATTTCAAATATCGAGGAAGTAAATACGCACGGAACAAATCCTCTGAGCGCTGACTCTGACGATGACGGTCTTACTGACGAGGAGGAAATAAACAACTACCATACAAATCCCATGAGTGCTGACTCTGACGATGACGGCCTTACTGACGAAGAGGAAATAAACAACTACAAAACCGACCCGCTAGACCGGGATACTGATGGTGATCTGGTTTCGGATGGATGGGAAGTAAAAAACGACACTAAGCCTCTTGCTTATGACATTCTTTTTGATATAAGTGGCGAGTTGCCATCAAATAATGAATTGATAAAGAAAATAGGATATAGTGCGATGTTTGCTACTGGAGAAGAAGTAGAGCTATTCAGAATTGAGCAGATAGAAAACGAGTATCTAAATGAAGCGATGCCGGGATACTTAACTCCTGCAATAAAAACATATCCAGAAACTAAAGGAGCGGCAGGTATACGAATTCATTATGATTTTGAGGATCCCGATATTGCTAGCCAAATGAATGTCTATGAATGGAATGAAGAAGATAAGACTCTAGAGTTTTTTAGCACACTAATTTCAGCGAATGAGGTAATAACCTCTGACCATTTAGGTACCACCTTTGTTTTATTGGAGAAAGATAAAGCACCAATACCAACACCAACACCTACTCCGCTTCCAATAGTCACAGAGTTTGACAGCGATGGGGACGGTGCTTCCGACGAATTTGAAATATCGATAAAAACCGACCCTAATGTGTATGACGAATATTTTTTTGTTCGTGGCGACACAAAGATTAATGGATGTATAATTTACTATTCATCAGGAGAGCGTATGACCGGAGAGCAAGCTGAATCACTTCGGATGGAATTCGTGGAAAATGATGTTTTGAATAGCAGCAACCCTGAGTATATCGTTCCCGCAATCAAGATAACTGCAAACGGGAAACCATGTAAAGTTGGAGTAGGATTTATTTTTGATAATGCTTTAGAATACAGACCAGTGCTCTATAAATGGGATGGTCAAGCGTTGAGCGATAAATATTATGCAACCAATTGGTTAGGAAGACCTGAGGCAAACAGTAAAATACCTCAAAATCCTGTTTATACAATATATACTGGTGAAACAGTCATGCTTTTGAAAAAATAATAGTTTCTTGTTGGGTTGCAAGACCCAAAAGCGGCGCGAGAAAATCGCGCCGCTTTTTATCTTAGGACGCCCACGTCAGATATTTGGCATGGGAATTGAAGCCAAGTGAATCTCGGCGCGTTATGTAAAAGAGCGAAAATAATTGCAATTTTGACTCGAGATAAAGGCTATTAATAAACGATCACTTGGAATACTCAAGCAAATGTTTATGATTGAATGCCTTGGATAAAGTCGAATAGTGTTAAAAATTTCATAATTACTTAAGTTAAAAACTATAAAACGCTAACAATAGTCGAATGTTGTAAAAACGAGCCGTTGATCAATGCTGAATATAGTGATACGCTGTTAATGAGCGCTGAACAATGGCTAAAATAATGCAAAATGCCGAAAAAGAAGGGAGCGTTAAAGGATTTGTTTTTCTTGGGAGCGAAATGAATTGCACTTTTCGCTTTGACCGATGGCTGTTCGAAAGATCATTAAGTGCATATCCCAAAATTCCGTATTGGTGCCGGAAAAGTCCTGGCGAATGCTTCAACGCCGGACTTTTCCGGCACCTCGGATATAATTTAGGGATATGCACTAATGTTGTGGCAGATGCTTTCAGTCTGCGCAACAAGCACTTAAGACAACTGCTGAATGTCAGCGGAATATACCGAAGGAGAGATGAAATATGAGAAGAATATTCAAGTCAAAGCGCATGGGAGTCGCATTATTGGCGGCGTTGCTAGTGCTTGCCGCGCTGCCGGTCTCATTCATGCTTGCGTCAGCGGCGCAGGCGGATGGAGAAGGTTATACAATAATTAACACAGCGGCGGAACTTGACGCCATTCGCAATAACCTTTCTGGCAAGTACAGGCTTTACAGCGATATCGACCTTACAGGCTACACCTCAACGACCAGTACAGCGGCGAAAGGCTGGAAGCCCATAGCCTACGGCTCAAGCTTCACTGGGGAGCTTGATGGAAACGGGCATGCAATCAAAGGTCTTTGGAGCAAATGGGGCATCTCTTATGCCGGACTTTTCTCCGTGACAAAGGGCGCTACCATCCGGAACCTTGCAATAATGCTCGCTGACGCTGGCATAACAGGCGGATACGAGGTTGGCGCTGTGACAGGCGACGCAAGAAATGGGACATTGATTCAGAACGTAACGGTGATCGGCGGAAAGATAGCTGTAACAGCTGGAGGCTACGCTGGCGGCATAGCCGGTTTCGTTTACGGAAGCCCAGCAGTAATAATCAGGAACTGCTCTGTCCTGGGAACAACGACAAAGACCAGCGGCAACTACTCGGGCGCTCTGGTTGGAGTTTTAGATGACGCGGCTATTATCGAACACAGCAGGGCAGATGGAACCCTCTCGGAAGGCTTGTCCTATGTTGGCGGCTTGGTTGGTGCCATCAAAGGCGGATCAAAAGTCATAGGTTCGTTCTCAACTGGAGAAGCAAAGGCAAGCGCTTCTTACGCTGGCGGACTGGCTGGGGTTGTTTACGAGAAATCTTCAATCATTGAAAGCAAGGTTGAAGGCAACGTGAGCGCTAACGCATACGCTGGTGGCCTTGTTGGAACAATTTATGGCGGATCCAAGCTTGATCAAGTTGGCGCATGCGGAAATGCGACAACAAAAAGCTATATCGCGGGAGGCTTGGCTGGCGAGGTCATTGACGCGACCATCAGCAACGCCTACGCGCACGGAAATGTGAAAGGCACTACGGGAGTTGGCGGCTTGGTCGGATACTTTTCCGGGACAGGCTCGGCAACTGGCAAGTCTGTTGAGAACAGCTACTCGGCAGGAACGGTTACAGGAACTGGATCAACTGAATACGGAGCGTTCAACGGACGTTCCGGGGTCAGGTATCTTGGAACGAACTTTTACAACGGCAGCGCATCTGGCGCACCAAGAGCGTATGGAACAAGCGGAAGCCCCAAAGGCGACGCCTCTGCATTCCCGGTAAGCCGCACTTCAGATGAGCTGTCAACGCAAGCAACATTCGCGGGTTGGAATTTTGATGAGATCTGGGCTATAAACGAAGGATCAGGCTATCCATATCTCGCTTATGACAAGCCAGCGCCTAGCCCGACGCCAGAAGCCACGCCGACACCCACGGCTACGCTGACACCAACAGCAACGCCGATATCTACGGCTTCACCAACACCCACGGCAACGCCAACTATTGACCCAGTCGCAGATTCTGACAACGATGGATTGCCAGACTACTTAGAAGAGCAATATGGAACGGATCCTTCCGACGATGACTCGGATGACGATGGGATTCTCGATGGCGACGAGGTCAAGAATGGATTGAACCCCCTTGCCAATGACGCGGATGATGACAGCGATTCTGATGGCATTTCGAATATCGAGGAAGTAAATACGCACGGAACAAATCCTCTGAGCGCTGACTCTGACGATGACGGGCTTACTGATGAAGAGGAAATAAACAACTACCATACAAATCCCATGAGCGCAGACTCTGACGATGACGGCCTTACTGACGAAGAGGAAATAAACAACTACAAAACCGACCCGCTAGACAGAGACACGGATGGTGATATGGCTTCGGATGGATGGGAAGCAAAAAATGACAGTAAGCCGCTTGCTTTTGACATTGCATTTTTTATAAATGGCGAGTTGCCATCAAACAATGAATTGATACAGAGAATACGATATTATGCGACGTTTACTTCTGGCGAAGAAATTGAGCAATTCAGAATTGAGCAGATAGAAAACGAGTATCTAAATGACGCGATGCCAGGATACTTAACTCCTGCAATAAAAACCTATCCAGAAACTAGAGGAGGGTCAAGTGTACGCATTTATTATGATTTTGAGGATCCCGATATTGCTAGCCAAATGAATGTCTATGAATGGAATGAAGAAGATAAGACTCTAGAGTTTTTTAGCACACAAATTTCAGCGAAAGAGGTAAGAGTCATTGACTCTTTAGGTAAAACCTTTGTTTTATTGGAGAAAGATAAAGCGCCAACACCATCACCTACTCCGTATCCATTAGTCACGGAGTTTGACAGCGATGGGGATGGTGCTTCCGATGAATTTGAAATATCGATAAAAACCGACCCTAATGTGTATGACGAATATTTTGTTGTTAGTGGCTCCATGAAGATTGATGGATGTTTTATTTACTATTCATCAGGAGAGTTTATGACCGGAGAGCAAGCTGAATCACTTCGGATGGACTTCGTGGAAAACGATGTTTTGAATAGCAGCAACCCTGATTATATCATTCCCGCGATCAAGATAACTGCAAACGGGAAACGAAGTAAAGTTGGATTAGAATTTATTTTTGATAATGCTTTAGATTACAGACCGGTGCTCTATAAATGGGATGGTCAAGCATTGAGCGATAAATATTATGCAACTTTTTGGTTGATGAGACCAGCGGAAAACAGTAAAATACCTCAAAATCCTATTTATCAAATATATACCGGTGATACAGTCGTGCTTTTGAAAAAATAATAGAGAGCTAGACCCAAAAGCGGCGCGAGAAATCGCGCCACTTTTTTGGGGGGAAAACTATCAATTGCTGTCTTTAATTCTTATGCATTTGTTGATATATCAACTAGCAAAATTATTAAATTAATGATCATCAAGCATTTACGACCCCTATCTGTTATAGACAGAACCATCTTAGGAAGATATAATTAAAGGCGAAAAATCAGAAAACTATGGTTTTGGCTGGTTCAATAAGAAACTATATTGACAAAATCTGATAGTCGTTCGCAAGCATGGAATCGAGGTTGATTTGCTATGATCAAGGCAATCAAGATCCAAAACTTTCTCAGTTTTGCTGACGTAAATACAGAAATTGACATCAGGGAGCTCAACATAATCATTGGCCGGAATGGGAGCGGCAAATCGAGTTTCATAGAAGCCATAGACCTTCTTAGAAGCGCACCATCAGCATCACGGTTTGCGGACAACATACGAAAGCACGACGCTGAAGAATGGCTTTATAAAGGGTATTCAAAGCTGGTTCCAGCAAAAATCACATACACTCTGGAAAATATGTATGAGCAATCAAAAGAAGACATGCCTGAATTGAAATACACTCTGTCGTTCACTTCTGAAAATAGCCAGTTTAAGCTTGTAGAAGAGAAGCTCTCGGGAGCAAGGAAGGGCGAAAAAGCTGAAAAAGCTGAAACAGTCATCTTTTACGATTCCAACAATGGAAACCCGCTTATCAGAGATGGCGAATCGCTAGTAGAAGCTGTCGGTGACAGCCGTTATAAGAATCAGTCGCTTTTCTCGATGCACAGAGATCATTTGCATTATCCTGTGATAGCTTCACTGGCGGATGAGCTGGAGAAGATAAAAATCTACCGCAACTGGTTATTGGGGCCATCTTCGCCTCTTCACCAGCCTCAAAGAGGGGATGTGCCAGGAGATCAACTAAGCGAGAACCTGACAAACTTGCCGTTGGTTATAAATCGCTTGGATTATTTAGGACTAAAAAAGACAATACTTGAAGACCTGAGCATGTTTTATAAGGAAATAGAAGATTACTCAGTCAATATCGATAGGGGAATGGCCAAGCTTTACTTTGTTGAGGAAGATATGAAACGCTCCGTTTCCCTGATCTCAGATGGTCTGCTTCAATTCTTGTGCCTTTTGTCAATACTTAGAAATCCTAACCCGCCTCCAGTCATCTGCATAGAAGAGCCGGAGACAGGCTTGCATCCAGGCATCTTGCCTACGATTGGCGATATTATGAAAGAATTTTCCTTAACCAAGAAATGCAAGCTTATTGTCACGACACATGCAACGGATCTTGTGGACACCTTCACAGATTCTCCTGAAGATGTGCTTGTTGCTGAAAAGGATTATGAAGGCACGTGGATCAAAAGGCTAAAAAAAGAAGAGCTGGCTCTTGACGAGAATACATTAGGGGAACTTTGGGGAATGAATCTAATAGGAGGAAATCTATGGTAGAATTCAAAGCTTGGATTATAGGGCTTTGAGGGAGTGCGTCAGAATTATGGCAGAAGCGAAGAGAGCAGGGAAAGGGGGCCGATGGGCCCCCTTCTAAGTATGGCTATATTACATGTATGACCCGCCTGAAGCGACAATGCATTCGCCTGTCACAAACGATGAGTCGTCACTTGCGAGAAAAGCCGCGATGGCGGCCAGCTCTTCTGGAAGGCCCAGTCTGCCCAAGGGAATGGCTGAGATGAACTTTTCAAGCACTTTTTCAGGAACAGCTCGCAGCATTTCGGTGTCAATGTAGCTTGGGGCTATGGCGTTGACAGTTATGTTGAAGCGGGCGCATTCCTTTGCCAAGGACTTCGTGAAGCCGATCACTGCGGCTTTTGCCGCTCCGTAATTGGTTTGGCCCAGGTTGCCAAAGGCGGAGACAGACGCCAGGTTGGCGATCTTGCCGTAATTAGCTTCACGCATGGCGGGGATGACAGCTTTGCAGCAGTTGGCGACACCATTAAGGTTAACGGCAAGAACCGTGTCCCATTGATCGTCAGTCATTTTATGGAACATGGCATCGCGTGTTATGCCAGCGTTGTTTATCAATATGTCTACTTTGCCAAGATCATTGTAAACTTGCTCAAAAGTGCAAGAGACAGATTTTCTGTCAGACACGTCGCATGCGTAGGCTTTTGTGTCTGGGCTTATTTTTTGCGCCGCAACTTGCGCGGCTTCTCCGCTTATATCGATGAGAGCGCAAATCGCACCCTCATCATGGAGCCGCTTGGCGCAGGCAAAGCCAATGCCCTGGGCCGCTCCGGTGATTACGGCTGTTTTGCCTTTGAACCGTTCTAGGATCACTGAATCCCCTCACTTGATTGTGATTTTGGAGCGAAATCGGGTTTGGGTTTCTATTGCATAAATTTCTCAACAGCCTTTTTAAGCGCGTCCTCGTCCCCGACATTTCCAGGGAACACAACGTAAACGAGCCCTGGGAACCTGGTTTCTGGCCCTGCTTGCCAGACTGGGACGCCTGGAAGTATCTGGCCAAGCACAAGCGCCTTTTCCATGCCAATGCCTCTTGTTGCCGTATCGCTGGAAGTGATCCCGCCTTTGGCTATTATGAAGCCGGGAGAGCTCTTCAGCCTTGCGACTATCCCTGTGAGCTTTTCCGAAATGGAGGCGGAAAGCTTGAGCTCGGCTTCTTTGCCTTGGCCTGAGTCAAAGCGGTCACGCCTTGTCATTATGGCAACGGTTCGCTTGTTCGAGATATGTTGGTCGGCTTCTGAAGCAATGCGGGCCGCTTCCGCTTCAAAGGCGTCAGGGTATAGGGCCAAGTGTTGATTGAGTTCTAGAAACGCGATGTCTTTTCTCTCTCGCAGGGCTTCTAGCTGCAAAGTGGTCTTTTGCACATGAGATCCAGCAATGATCAGTCCGGCGCGATGCTGGCTCAAATTGGACAATTCTTCGGAGGAGAGCGGAGGTTTGTCTGAGACTCCTCCCAGCGTTTTTACAAGCGCGGCGGCGCTTCTGAACAAGTATCTTTTTCCTGCGTCATAGGCTTTCCAAAATGCGGAGACAAACACTTTTGTGTCATCATAAGAAAGGCTGTTAACAATGATCTTGGATCCTGGGGGAGCGGATATCAGTTTATTGGAGATGCCAGGTATGTCAAGGGTTCTTAGCTCTTCTAGGGAAATGGATATGACGTCTTGGGCCTTATAGGCGCCAGAGGTCTTTTCTTCAATCCATTTGGCCAAATGGGAGCTTTTGTAGCCGAAAGCCTTATCTGAGGCAAACTCGGTTTCGCCCGCAGGGATCATTTGATCTCCATACCTCACATAATGGACATCTCCTACTGTATAGCGTCCGCCTTCAGGGAAAAACGGATAGATGATCTCACCATGAATAGGAATTCCGGCTGAGGCAAGGGATTTTGACAGAGTGTCTGTTTCCAGCGGATAATGGCCACGCAGAGTTGAGTCGCTTCGGCTGACCAGGATAAAGTCTTTTTCTAAACTGGCGATATTTGCGGCTATCTCTTTGTGAACTGATTCAGTCTGGCTAGGTGTCAGGGATCTGGAGTTGGTAAGGATGAAGAACATAGAGTTAGAATCGGAAAGCCCTTGCTGGATGGAATTGGCGGACCAGTTGCAGTAAACGTTTACATGGCGCACTGTCTGCGTTCCAGTCGGATCATCGTCCAAAACGATGATCTTTGGTTTCGGCTTGGGGGCCTCTAATTGGCTCAGATCTGGATAGGCTGGGACGCTTTTCGATATTTCAGAGAAGCTCGTCATGGCAACACCTCGAACAGGGCTGACATGCCTTGCCCTCCGCCTATGCAAAGGGAAACAAGGCCGTATCTGACGCTTCTTCTGCGCATTTCGTTTACCAGCTTTATGCTGATTATGGCGCCTGTCGCACCAAGCGGATGCCCCAAAGACAACCCTCCGCCGTTAACGTTTACAATGTCCATGGAAAGGCCAAGGTCCTTTATGCATGCTAGGGCTTGGGAAGCGAACGCCTCATTGAGCTCAGCCAGCCCTATGTCAGAGATGGCCAGGCCGGTTTGCTTTAGAAGCTTTTTAGTGGCGTATATTGGGCCTAGCCCCATGTACGCCGGATCCAGGCCTGAGACAGCGTAGTCAACCAGCTTCGCCAGAGGCTTTTGATCTGCTTTGTCCGTATCAGCAATGACAAGGGCAGCAGCGCCGTCTGAGATGCATGACGCCGAGGCGGCTGTGACAAGGCCATCGGGCAAAAACACGGGGTTTAGCTTCGAAAGCTTCTCAAGGCTGATTTTTCTCGGGCATTCATCAGTATTGAAGAGAAGGGTCTGCTTTTTATCTACGATCTGGACGGCAACGATCTCTTTCTTGAACTTGCCTTGATCTATCGCGGCCAATGCCCGGTTTTGGCTTTCCAGCGCGTAGGAGTCCAGGTCAAGTCTTGAAAAGTTATAGTTTTGGGCTATGTTTTCAGCGGTGACGCCTACATGCGTCCCTGTGAACGGCTCTATGAGGACATTTGCCAAGTCGTCATCAAGCTTTGCGCCACCCATTCTAAGGCCCCAACGGACACCTGCCACGGTATGGGGAAGGCTGCTCATGCTTTCGGCGCCGCCAGCCACGACAATAGAGGCATGACCTGAGGAAATCATGTCAGCTCCAGTGACGATTGCCTGCAGACCGGACGCGCACATCCGGTTTACGGTTTGGCCAGTGACGCTTTCAGGCAATCCGGCTTTCTGCCCTGCCAGCCTTCCAAGAAATATGTTCAGCCCATGCTGGCCAACGCAGCCCATAATGGCTTCGTCAATGCTTTCTGGGGCGAATCCGGAGCGTTTTGCGGCCTCTGATATGACTATGGCGCCTAAATCAACGGCATCCAGATTTTTCAGTGAACCGCCAAATGAGCCGACAGGTGTTCTCGCCATGCCATAGATGCCTATGTTTTTGTACATTAGAACTCCACCTTGGACATGCCCTTGAGCTGGAACTCTTCGCGGGCGTCATCTGGGGAGGCTATTTCAAAGTCCAGCGCCTCAAGAATCCCTCGGATCTTTGACACCTGCTCGGCATTTGATTTAGCCAGCTCCCCATTAGGCTTTAAGTAAAGGCCATCCTCCAGCCCGACACGGACATTTCCGCCATTGAGCGCCATCATTGTGGAGATCCGGAACATGCGCCTTCCAGGAGCGACAGTGCTGTACAAGACGTCAGGGCCTATGAGTTTTTTGGCCTGCTCTATAATGAAAAGCATAGCCTCATTGCTTATAGGCATCCCGCCCATGATGCCTGGGACGAACTGCAGGTACACAGGCTTTCGCACGAGCCCGCTCTTGACGAAATAGGCGATGTTGGCTATCTGGCCGAAATCGAAGCATTCAAACTCAGGGCGCGTTTCGCAGGCGTTCATTGTCTTGATGCAATGCTCTATGTCGCTGAAGGTGTTCTTGAAAACATTGTCCCATGTTCTGGTGATAAAGGGCTCTTCCCAGTCATGCAAAAAGGGCTTGTAGGTTTCTGCCAGGCGGGAGAACGTGAAGTTCATGGATCCGCCGTTAGCGGACGCTATTTCAGGCTTGAACCGCTCGATTACAGCGAATCTTTCCTGAACTGTCATGCCCTGCGCGCCGCCGGTGGTTATGCCGATGACAACGTCAACCCGCTTTTTGATCCCGGAGAGGATCTTTTCGAAATAGTCATAATCCGCTGTGGGAAGGCCATCCTCTTTGCGGGCGTGAATGTGAACAACAGCCGCTCCCGCCTTTGCGGCGTCCACAGCGTTGTCGATTATCTCTTCAGGCGTCTTGGGCAGGTAAGGCGACATTGTTGGAGTATGGACTCCTCCTGTTATCGCCGCGCTGATAATGACTTTCTTTTGCTTGGCGGCCATGGCTATTCCTCCCCCAAATACTCAAAGTGCGTTACTGTCCCATATTTTCCTGATCGTCTGCCTAATGGCAGATCCAGCACCTCGACAACAGACAGCTCCGCCAGGTAAAGCACTTCTGTTCCGTCCTCCAAGTGCCCGCTATGGCAGACGCTCCCGGATTCCGTAGCCAAGACGTGCAAATGCGGCTCGCCTTCCAAAACTATGCCTTGCAGGGAAACAAGCTCCATCGGCCTTTCTACGGTTTTATGAACATCCAGGGGCTTCTCGGTGTCTGAATCAGTGTAGTGGTACACGATCTTTCGCAGAGAGCCTATGCCGCATGAAACAATGCCTGTCATTATTCCCACCCGCTTGCACTCATCCCTTATTGATTCCTGCAGCTTGCCGCCAGCGGTCAAGTGCAAAAGCGCAACGCGTCCTGTGCCTTTTGATAAAAAAGCGCTCATGGCTCACTCCTGAAAATAAAATTTTTTAAAATATTTTAAAAATTTTTATTGGCAGTAAAAGGGCAAGATTTATTAATAAATTTTGTTATTGGCAGCCAAAGGGCAAGCTTTTGCAATAAATTTTGTTATAGGCAGTCAAAGGGCAAGCTTACGGCGTTCCCTGCAATTATCCTGCCGTTTATGATAATCTCGCGATTGTCCATTTTTTCCGCGTCTATTCTGTCAAGCAAAGCGTGCCCAGCGGCTCTTCCGATTTCTGAGGGGTTGACATCATACATCATAGGGCGCACTGTCATCATTTCGTGGTAATCGATGCTGTTGTAATGCGCCACAGATATGTCATCCGGCGCCCGCAGGTTGTGCGCTTTCAACCCCTGAAGCAAGCCAAGCCCAAGAGTGTTGTTCATCGCCACAACAGCGGTGGGCCTAGGCTTTAGGGACATAATCTTCGCTATGGCGTTTCTGCCTGTCTCTGGGCTGAAATCAGTTCCGTACTGGTAGGGGTAGCTTTCATCGATCTTGACGCCAACTTCCTCCATGGCTCTTGAAAAACCCTTGAACCTAAGCCATGTGCTGCTGACGTTTGATCCTTTGACCGCGAAAACGCGCCTGTGCCCTATGGTAACCAAGTGCTTTGTCAGTTTGTACAAGCCTTCTTCGTTGTCGCTGTCCACCAAATCCCCTTCGAATCCTGGATGGGAGACGGTGCGGTTTACCAGGACAATTGGGATCTGCTTGCTGATCTCAGTGATGAATTCCAGGTTGTGGCCGGTTCCATTAAGCACAAGCCCGTCTACGTCCCTGCTCATAAGGAGCTTGAGGTAGTCAAGCTCCCTGGTAGGCATGCCGTGGGTGCTGCAAACGAGAAGGCTGTACTTTCGCTCGCAGATGAGATCCTCGATTTCCCTGGCTACAGTGATCATGTACGGGTTTGATATGTCTGCGGTCACAAAGCCTATTATCATGGATGTATTCGTTTTCAGGCTTCTGGCGGCCGAATTGTGGTAATAGCCAAGCTCTGATATAGCTTCCAAAACGGCCCGCTCGATCTCCGGGCTGACGTATGCCGACTGGTTAAGCACTCTGGAAATGGTCGCGACTGAAACCCCTGCTTGTTTCGCCACGTCTCTAATAGTTACATTATGCTTCATAATGAGCCACCTTAAGTTATTTTTCCAGCTAGCTTTATAGAGGCTAGTTGGTATCCCTTGCCTAAGAGCGCATCCCAAAACTTAGTGCATATCCCAAAATTCCGAAATGGCGCCGGAAAAATCCTGGCGAATGCTTCAACGCCGGATTTTTCTGGCGCCTCGGATATAATTTTGGGATATGCTCTTAGTTTATGGTTTGCAAAAGTCCCGCGTTAAGACTTTTACGCGCCAATCTCAGGAATTTTGGGATGTGCTCATAAAAGATATCACAAGGGTTTTAGGCGGTCAAGCAGGGTAGCGCCCATCCTAAACTTAATTTAAGATATGCTTTTAGCCTTTTACGCCTCCAGCGGCGATGCCTTCTATAAGATAGCGCTGGAAACCGACAAAAAACGCGAACAGCGGAATCAAGGAAACGCAAGACATCGCGAACAGCGCGCCCCAGGTGCTTTGGCCGGTGGCATCCACAAACATCCTGAGCGCCACGGCAACCGTGAAGCGGCTGGGGTTGGAGAGGTAAATCATTTGCGAGAAGAAGTCGTTCCAGGTCCAAATGAAGGTGAATACAGCAACTGTCATAAGGCCAGGCAAGGACAGCGGAATTATGAAGTTGATAAAAAGCTTCCATGTGGAGCAGCCGTCGATCCTGGGAGCTTCAAGAAGCTCGTTTGATATGCCCCGCATGAATTGGGTTAGCATGAAAATGAAAAACCCTTCAGTCGCGAAAAACTTGGGGATTATCAAGGGCAGGTAAGTATCAACCCAGCCGATTTTGTTGAACACGATATACTGGGGGATCAAGCGCACGTGAAACGGCAGCATCAGGGTAAGCATCATCACAGAGAACAAAATCTTGTTCAGCCTGAACTCAAGCTTCGCGAACGCGAACGCCGCCATGGAGCAGGAGACAATGTTGCCTATGATGCAAGCGGCCGCAAGGAGGAAGGAGTTGCCTATGAACTTGAAAAAGCTGTACCCAGACACGCCTTTCAGCCCGCTTGCATAATTGCTCAGGGTTGGCGCTTTTGGAAAAAAGTTCACTCCGGCGAAGATCTCCTGATTGCTCTTGAATGAAGCCATAAGCATCCAAAGAAGCGGATAGAGCATGGAAAACCCGAAGGCGATTATCAGCAGGTGAAATATCAGGGCGGAGGCGCGCTTTTTAAAGCGCATTTCCTTTAGCTTCCGGCCTTTGCCACCGCCTTTGCTAAAATCACTATCAGTCATCATAGTACACCCACTTTTTGGCCGCGCCGAACATTAGGGCGGTAATCAGGCCGATAATCGCTAGGAGCACCCATGCCATCGCTGAGGCGTACCCCATTTTGAACTGCTTGAAACCGTTGATGTACAGGTACAAGGTGTAGAAAAGCGTTGAATCCACAGGGCTTCCAGTTCCGCCGCTAATGATGTAAGAAGGCGTGAACGCCTGAAACGCGTTTATGACAGTCATGACCAGGTTGAAAAAGACCATGGGGGTCAGAAGCGGCAGGGTTATGGTGAAAAACGCCCTGAATTTGCTGGCCCCGTCTATAGCGGCCGCCTCGTAGATGTCCTGGGAGATCTGCTGGAGCCCGCCCAGGAATATGACCATTGAAGCGCCAAACTGCCAGACTGACAGCAAGATCAGCGTATACAAGGCGGTGTCTGGAGTGGCTATCCAGTTTTTGCCCTGGATTGAGACCAAGGCCAGCAGCCGGTTTATAATGCCCTCTTTGTTGAAGACCTGCCTCCAAAGGAGCGCAACCGCTACGCTGCCGCCAAAGAGTGACGGCAGGTAGTAGACAGTTCGGTAAAACCTTACCCCAAACCGGGGCTTTTTCAGAACCACGGCAAGCAGCAGGGCAAAGGCAAGCTGGAACGGGATGCCCAAGAACACGTAAGTTGCTGTTACCTTTATGCTTTTTAAGACCCTGGGATCCTTGGCCATCGCCACGTAGTTGCCCAAGCCTATCCATACGGGAGATTTGGCCATGTCATAGCGGGTGAAAGAAAAGTAAAGCGATAAAACCATGGGGATTACCGTAAAACATAAAAGCCCAATCAACCAAGGGAGCAGAAAGAGATATGCTTCCCAAGGCTTGTTAATGGCATGCCTTTTCATATAAGCCTACACTCCCTTGGCTGAGGGGGATTGGTTATGCAAGAGAGAAAAAGAGCTGCGCTTTTCACGAGCGCATCGCGCCGCAAGACCGCTTGGCGCTTTTGTAACGTTTAAAATATAACCTAAGACGCCTTGTTGTTTGCGACTATCGTCTTGGCTTGCTCCAAGAATTGCGTTGCTCCAGCTTCCACGCTTGTCTGGCCAAAGGCTATTGATTCCGCTATGGACTTGAAGGCGGCGTCTATCTCTGTCGCGCCAGCAACCGGGAAAGTGGATGGAGTGCCTATCTTGGACAAGGTGTTGACAAAATCCAAGATCTCCAGCTGATACTCGTCAAGCTTCGGAATGTAGGCGTCCGAGAGAGACTCGTTGCCAGGAACGCCCTGATCCAAGCCAAACAGGGACAGGCCTTCAGCCGTGTTGATCCAGTGGTTCATAAGCATTGCGGCGGCATCCTTTTTGTCCTGTGAAGACTCAGATGAAATGGCGAAATGAGCGCCTTCCGGGAATTCGCCTACAGCTTTGCCAACTGCAGTTGGGTTTCGGACAATGCCAATGGTTTTGTCAGGGAATGTTGTAGAGTAAAGTTTGTACTGGTTTACCGGCACCATGGTAACCAGGATTTTGTCCCTGGAGAATAGGCTGTCCTCCAATGTGGCGGTGCCATATTCTGTGGTTGTCGCAGGATCAGGCACTACGCCCAGATTTCTCAACTCGTCATACATGGTCCAGAACCCGACTATGTCTTCCAAGGTAAAGCCTATTTCTCCATCAGCAGTGTAAAGCTCGCGGCCATTTTGCCTAACGAAATAACGCCATGAATTCAGGCTGGTGGAGATGTCGTTCATTAGCCATGCGTCAGAATTGCCCTCTGCGTCAAATTTCTCTCGCACTTGGGTTCCTATGGTCTTGAGATCGTCCCAGCTCCAGTCAAAGCCGGGCTTTGTCACTCCCAGGCGGTCAAATAATGATTCGTTTGCAAACACACATGAGAAAGTGATGCCCATGGACAGCATGTAAAGCGTTCCATCAACCGCCCCGGTATTCACAACTCCCTCAGGCCAGCCGCTCACTGTCAGAAGGCCCTTGTCGATGTATGGCTGAAGCGGCTCAACCTTGTTGCGCCCGATGTAATCTGAGGCGTACTGCGCATGCATGCCCATGAAATCAGGCGCGTTGTTGCTTGAAGTTTGCACGGCCAGTTTGTCCCAGTAGTCCGTCCAGCTGACAGGCTCGCTTATGACAGTTACGTTGGGGTTGGCGGCTTCAAAACCGTCGATGATCTGGTTGTAAAGGTCATGCCTATTGGAGCATATCCCAAAATTATATCCGAGGTGCCGGAAAAGTACGGCGTTGAAGCATTCGCCCGGACTTTTACGGCACCAAAACGGAATTTTGGGATATGCACTTGGTATCGCCCCACCAGGCCGCCCTGATTTCCGTTTTTGCCGCTGGGGCTTCCGCCGCTGGAGCTTTGGTTGCTGATTGCGCAGGAGCCTGCCCGCCTTGGTCAGGGGCCGGGGTTGCCGCTTGGCCTGCGCAGGCTGATAGAGCTGACAGACACATGAACACGCAAAGCGCTAACGCTGCTATTCTTTTCATGATTTTTTCGCGCGAAAAACCGCGCCGCTCCTTTCGGATTATGCTGCGAGAAGGGCTGAAACAAGCCAAGCCATAAATTTAATTTTGGGATATTCTCTTGTTCCAGCCCTTAGGACGTGCATTGGGTCATGAATTAGGTCGTGCATTAGGTCAAACAAGATAATTTTATTTCTGGCTTGGGAAAGCCAGGCATTTTTAAGAAAGATTTTATTTTTTCAATCTTTATCTTTCTGGCTTGGGAAAGCCAGGCGTTTTCTAGAATTATTATATTTTTTCAAGATTTACCTTTATTTCGACACTTCAACCGTGGAGTCGAGAGCCATGCCCAAGTCGATGTACATGCTTCTGCGGGCTTTCTTGTCATTCGAGGCTTCCTGCCACGCGTACTTTGCCACGTCGGCTACAGCTTTCCTGGGAACAGCTATTACGCCATCCCCGTCGGCCACTATAAGGTCGCCGGGATAGATTGCCACGCCTCCAATAGCTATGGGGATGTCTTTTTCGTGGTACCTGATTCTGGCTTGATCCATGGGCTGGGAAACAAATTTTGACCACACGGGTATCTGCTGCAAAATGACCTCGTCAGTGTCGCGTATGCCGCCGCCGTTTGTGAGATAGCCAACGACACCATTCTTTTTGCCGCTCAAAGTGTTATTTGAGCCTAAAAGCCCCACATCCAAGCCGCAGATGTCCAGACAGACAAAATCTCCTGGCTGAATGTCGCGGTTCCAAGGGTCGGTGCAGACATTGCCGTAGTACCATTGCACCCATTTTGTGTATTCGTCGCCAACAACGCTTGGCGCTGGGCCTTCGAAGGGAAGGTAGCGCGCCGTCCGCGCTATTCCTATAGCGCTTGTTCTGTAAAGCGGACGGATTGAATGGTGAACTGTGCCGTAATGCAAATATCCAACCCAGTCCATGCCATCGCGCACGTCCGTGACGCGCAAGCCATTGAACTGTTCGATGATTGCCAAATTTTCCTTAACGCTGAACATTTGTCTTCCTCCAGGCGATTCAGTGAGTGAGTTAAATGATCGTTACTTATTAAGGATTGGCCGCTCACGAGCGAAAACTGTAAAAGCGCATCCCCAATTGAAATTGCTTGGAAAAGCGCGAGTTTGGGGCTTGCGTTGCGCCTCATGAAACTTTCGCTTGCGGGCAGCATATTTTTCTGAGAAACTCCAAGTTGGACTCAGCCTTTTGTAATTCTGCTGGCATATCAATTTCTATGCTAATAGATCTGTCGTAACCAGTGCTAGCCAAGTTTTGGATGCGGGTCTTGTGCAGAGGATAGCGCTCCTCCAGGAGAAAGTCTCGCTTGAGCGCAGAGCCAGCGTCATCTGAGATATGCGTGTGGCATATCATCGTTTGATAGCTTGTTAAATCTTTGTCACCTTCGCCACTGCGCTCCATATTGTAAAAATCAGGCAATAGCGCTAGGAAAGGATGCGCGATATCAGCGACAATGCCGGCCGCTTCCGAGATGGTGTTAATGAAGTTGCAATAGCATGGGCCTAGCGGTTCAACTAGAACATATATGCCGCGCTCCGCGAAAACGTTTGCGGTTGCCAGAAAGAACTCCCTGATTTCTCGATTGGCCAAATCCTTGGGGTAGCCCTCTGGCAAAATCCTGGACATTGGCGAGCCTACTCCAACATGCTGCGCCCCCAGGGCTCTGGCTGCCATCAAAACATCTTTCGCGTACGCTTCGGCTTCAGGCAAGCTGAAACCCGGCCCTGCCATTTTTATTCTAGGCGGGCAGTAAGAATTGAACCCTGCGCATGGCAACCCTATCCGCTCGAGCTTATCCGCCAGCGCCTTGAATGCGGCGCTGTCAAGCCCAAGCACATGGCGGGCGCTTAATTCGATGTAGTCAAATCCCGCTTTGCTTACAACATCAATGTCAGCGGCAGAAGCCGCGCAACCAATACGCACGTACCTCCCTCCTCATGTATACGTTTACATGGCGGGGATGAACCATCCCTTTGTGAAAAAGCCTCCAAGTAAACGTTTTCTTGAGCAATATAAATATAGCATAAGTTTATGGCGTTTGCAAGTAGTAATGTTTGATGATTTTGGCGCTGGCTTTTTGTTGCTATTGCACATGGTTTGAAACGGGCGAAAACTGGCTTGAAGCATAAAGGCATAGGCGAGACGATAGGATGAATCATGATTAGAGTAAAAAGAGCAAATCAAACCGGGGTTTTTGGATATGTGAAATAGTCATAAATAAAGCTTAAATAAAAAGCAAATATTGTGCAAATCGCTTTATCAGGAGTTTCATCTGTTTGGCGTTATGACATACGCCCTTTGAGCATATTTGACACCGGTTTTGATTGCAAACCCAATAATGCTTTTGCCAATATGTCGGCAATCGGCTTGAAGTGGCGCAGATTAAGCTTGTAGTCGTTATCATGAAAACAAGGGTTTTGATCTATGCTGACGAGCGCTCAAATGTGGAATTTTCTTATCGTTGCCCGACTCAGGACCCAGTCGGGCCGCTCCCGCTAACGATAAGAAAATTCTAAGAGCATATCCCAAAATTAATTCCAGGGGCTGAAAAATTCCGGCGTTGAAGCATTCGCCAGGAATTTTTCAGCCCCTTAACGGAATTTTGGGATATGCACTAAATCTTCCAAACCTGTTCCCGTTTGATCTGAAATTCTGAAAAGCATTGAAAAGACGGCATTTCTATGTACCGCCTTTTCAATAAAGTAACCCCGTTTAACCCCAGTTATCCCCGTCTGA
>JAISWZ010000211.1 GCA_031270945.1 Clostridiales bacterium
TTATCGGGATAAATATGCGAGTGAAAATCGATTGTCATAAACTCTCGGCCCCTTGTAGTAATTATATTTTATCATGATCGGCGAACTTTAACAATACATATTTTCTGATGTTTAAAAAATTCAAGATAAAATTTGTCTTAAGGCGGGCATGTTTGGACTAGCTGCAAGGATTATGGCTAGAGTTGGCAGAGCTCAGTGGCCGAAAATCAAGGCAAAATTGAATTAGGTAACTGCAGGTGATCGAGGGATTGATTGGATATACTGACAATAACTCGACTGGACTTTTATTAAAGTTGCCCGCCTAGAACGCAGGCTCAGCGCAGCCTTTTTCTGTAGACATACATCATCAAGAACATGATCAAAAGGCAAATGGCCGCAACAAGTATTGCCCTGGCGTCCCGCATGGCTATGACGATTGAAATGATGGCTGAAATGGCTGATATGGCGTAAAGAATGGCGACCGCCTGGCGCTGGGAGTAGCCGGCGTCAACAAGCCTGTGGTGCAGGTGGCCCCTGTCAGCTTCAGAGATTGATTTCTTGTTGGCCATGCGGCGAACCATCGCGAACGCTGTATCGAATATGGGCAGGGCAAGCGCGAAGCAGGCTATGAAAACAGACAGTATCGCGTATCCCTTGAACACTCCTAGTATCGATGACACCGCGAGGACATAGCCCAAAAACTGCGCTCCCGTGTCCCCCATGATAACCTCTGCCGGATTGAGGTTTCTGGGGATGAAGCCAAGGCAGGATCCTGCCAGCGCAGCCGAAAGGGCAACGGCCGTCACGCTTCCAGAAAGGAAGCACAGGATGAACAAGCAAACAGCGGCAATGGCTGACACCCCTGCCGCAAGCCCGTCCAAGCCGTCGATTATGTTCACCGCGTTCGTGATCCCTACAATCCACACAAGGGTTATAGGGTAGCTAAGCCAATCGAACACAGCCTCAAACGGGTAATGCACGAACGTTATCCTGATTCCGGAGGAGACCGCCAATATGGCCGCGATAATTTGCACGGCAGCTTTCGCTTTGGGGCTGAGCGTGAAGATGTCATCCAGCATTCCGGCAATGACGATGATGACCAGCCCGCCAATGAACCCCAAAAGCTGGCCTGTCCGCATGTCCGTCATGAACAGGGCGGCTATTCCCAAGGCCACCAGGAATCCCATGACAATGGCTAGCCCGCCCATCCTGGGGATTGGTTCGGTGTGCATTCCGCGATATCGCGGATAGTCCACTGCGCCAAGCTTTTGTGACCATTGCTTTGTATAGGGAGTCACTAGAAGAGAGACGCCGAACGCGCACGCGAAAATAGCGAGGTACAACAACCAGTCATGCTCCAAACCGTTACGCTCCTTTGGAGGGCCAGAGATCACAAGCCCTAAAAAGCTTTGCGCTGCAGACATGCGTCCAGGCGCGCGCTCCAAGACGGTGGCGCTTCGCGCCACCGTCTTGGTTTGTTTTTTTGTTTATTTTTTTGTTTTTTATTTTTTTGTTTTTTGTTTATTTTTTCTTTTTATTTTTTTTAGTTTGCGCTCGCGCCATATGCCTTTTGAGAATTCCTGAATTTTACGCTTGTTTTACTTGGTCCCGAAAAGCCTGTCGCCTGCGTCTCCCAGCCCTGGCACTATGTAGCCGTGGCTGTTTAGGCGCTCGTCATGAGAAGCGGAAAAAATGTCCACTTCAGGGTGGTCAGCCTGGATTTTCGCAACTCCCTCTGGCGCCGAGATAAGGCACAAGAGCTTGATCTTGCTGACACCCTGGGCTTTGAGGTATGATATGGCGCTTGAGGCGGTTCCGCCTGTCGCCAGCATGGGATCAATCACAAAGATCTCCCTGTCCTGCGAATCCACGGGAAGCTTGCAGTAGTACTCAACTGGCTGAAGCGTCTCGGGATCCCTGTACATGCCTATGTGGCCGACCTTGGCTGTGGGCATGAGCTTGAGCATGCCGCCTACCATTCCGATTCCAGCCCTAAGTATCGGCACGATGCCGATTTTCGCGTCAATGGCGTAGCCGGTCGTCTTGCAAATGGGCGTCTCCACGTCGACCACGACGGTCGGCAGATCCCTGGTCGCCTCGAAGCATATAAGGGTTGCCACTTCTTCGACGAGCTCCCTGAACTCCTTGTTTCCGGTCCCTATGTCCCGGAGCATTGTTACCTTGTGCTTTATCAAGGGGTGATCAACAATAACCAGTCGTCCCATAGCGCGTGCCGCGATGGATTCTCGCGGCGCCTCCTCTCTGCTTGGCGGCCCGTCTACCGCAGGGCCTCGATCTTATTGATTCTAGCTTTATGCCTTTCGTCCCCGGAGAAATCCGTATTGAGGAATTCATCCAGCGTGGCGCAAGCGAGATCCGGCCCGGTTACCCGGCCTCCAAGCGCAAGGACGTTCGCGTCGTTATGCTGCCTGGACAGCCTGGCGTCAAATGGATCATGGCAAAGAGCCGCCCGTATGCCCGGCAGCCTGTTGGACGCGATAGACACGCCAATGCCTGTTCCGCATACAATCACGCCTTTCGCGCACTCCCCGGAAAGCACAGCCTTGCACAAAATCTCGGCTATGTCGGGGTAGTCGGCGGGCGCCTCGGAATAAATCCCCAGATCCTTGAAGCTTTCGCCTTTCTTGTTCAGGTGCGCGATAAGGGCTTCCTTAAGCTTGAACCCTCCATGGTCGCTTGCCAACGCTATCATGGATTTCCTCCTAACTTAGTAAGTGCCTGCGCTCGCTATTCAGCGTCTCTCAAGTCCACCGGAGAGAGCGCCCTCTCCAGCGCCTTGCGTATCAGCTCTTCCAATTGCGCCGCGCATTTTTCATACGCCTTCAAGTCTCCGCCATAAGGATCTCCAACGTCCGCGTCCTCGCCAGCGTATTCTCCCAAAGAGAATATCTTCTCGGCCTGGTCAGGGAACATTTCGATCAAGGCGCGCTTGTGGCTCCTGGTCATGGCCAGCACAATGTATGCGCTCTCGACTTCAAGGCGTGAAACCAGCCTCGCGCTGTGATCCGAGATAGAAAAGCTGCGCTTGCTCATGGCTTTGACAGCGTTGCCGCTTGCGGGCTCGCCCTCAAAGGCGCCAAGGCCGGCCGAAGCCGCCTGCACCTCAGGGGAAAGGCCTTGAGCTATCGCCGCCGCCATAGGGCTTCTGCAGGTGTTGCCAGTGCAAACGAAAAGGACGCGCTTCAAACCCCAACCTCCACTATTCTTCCGGCCGAAGCCTTCCTGAGCCTGTTCATCACAGCCTCCCCTACGCCTGTCTCTTCGATGCCCTCGGCGAAGACCACTTCCGCGCCCATCTCGTCAAACTCACGGAGCTTGGAGAACAAGCTTGCGCCTATCGCGCCAGGATCAGAGCGGTCTCCAGCGACAAGAAAGCCTAGTCCCGCGTAGCGGGAAGCGTTTTGGCTTGTAGCTAGAACCATGGCCTTTTCCATGCATCCCTGTGCCAGTTCCAAAATTTTCTGGGCTATCTTTTCCGCATCCCCTGTCACCAGCACAACGCGGGCCTTGGGGGCATAATGCGCGTACTTCATTCCAGGGGCCTTGGGAGGCCCAGTTGCATCCGGCTTGGCCAGCCTTCCAAAAAGTTCCTCAATCATTTCCCGGGTGATAAACCCAGGCCTCAAAATCGCGGGAGCGGGGCCCGTGGCATCCACTACAGTGGACTCAAGCCCAAGGCTTGCCTGGCCTCCGTCAAGCACCATCTCAATTTTTCCGTCCAGATCCTGCATCACATGTGATGCGCAAGTCGGAGACGGCTTTGTGGAGCTGTTCGCGCTTGGAGCGCAGATGAACGCTCCAGACGCTTCGATAAGAGCGAGCGCGACAGGGCTTGATGGAAGCCGCACCGCTATGGTTCCAAGCCCGCCGCAGCCAAACGCGGCCACGCCAGCCTTCCGCTTGGCCACTATCGTCAAGGGCCCAGGCCAAAACGCGTCAGCGAGATCGAGAGCGTAATTCGAAGGCAAGGCTAGCGCCCGCAAATCTTCCTTCCTGGAAACATGGACTATCAGGGGGTTGTCGCCAGGCCTACCTTTCGCTTCGAATATCTTCGCAACCGCCGCCTCGTTTGAGGCATCCGCTCCCAAGCCGTAAACAGTTTCAGTGGGGAAGGCAACAAGCCCTCCTGACCTTATAGCTGAAGCCGCCTCGCCAATCACGGAGGGATCCGGGTTTTGTGGATCTATGCGCCGCAATATTGTCTTCATTGCCATCAACTCTCCAAGGCGAGGGATGCCTCGCAAGAAAACGCTTGGCATCTGCGCTGCTTCGGTGATGCGTTAGCGATACGATGCAAGAAATGCTTGCGGCATCTGCGCTGCTTCAATAATGCGTTAGCGATGCCACGAGAAAATGCTTGCGGCATCTGCGCTGCGTCATAGTATACACCAAAAAACTTTAATTGTCTATTTTCTTGCGATGTCAAATTAAAAGCTTCATGTCAAACAATCAAACCCATGCCAGTTTTGCTGACATCTATGCTTGCCGACAATCAAACTGCCATAAAAAGGCATAATGTTTGAACGCTTGAGAAATGAGAAGCTGGCGTTTACAGCGTTATTCGCAGGGTTGCCACAATTGCGGCTATGAATGTTGCATAATAGGATCTTCTTATGTTGCGGAATTCTTGGCGAAAAGCTTGTCGATCTTCTCAGAGGCCAGCCATAAGCAAATCGAAAACAGGGAATCGATGGAAACAGCAACCGAAAGGCGCCAGGCGAACGCCGATTTGGGCATTATAGTGATGAGCGAGAAAGTGCGGCGTTGATCCGGGTTCGCGGCATTGATCCATGGGTTCGATGCATTGATCCGTGAGTTCGTTGCCCTAATCCCAGGCTGAATCGATTTTGCCAAGTTTGCCGTAAAAACCTGGTGCCATGATTTTTTACTGTCTGATTGGCATAAAATAAACGCTTGGCTTGGAGGGTATCCCAAAAGTTAAATTTATGCTCCTGATTTCCTGTTTCTGCCAAGGGAATTGACTGTCATTAAACGCTTGCAAGAATTCCTCTTAAAGGATGTCGGATTCCATTCTTTGCGAACAACGCCTCATCCGGTTATGACGTTGCGCCGCAGACACAGAACCTGCTTCTGGAATAAGAATTGATTGTCGTAAGCCGCTTACGCCGAAATCCGAATAAAGTGGCTAAGAGCGCATGCCAGTCCCCAGATTCACTTGTCTTAGGTTTAAATTGTTCCTGAAACCCTTGCCTCGGATTCAAATTTTTCCTGAAAGTCTTGCTTTAAATTCAAATTTTTCCTGAAATATTTGCTCGGACTTAAAAAAATCCTCTCAAATCCTCACCATAGATTAAATCTTTCCCGCAGTCTTTTTATTCAGTTGCGGCGGCCATGTTAAAATAGTAAAATAAAATCATCAGCGCTTCAGAGGGCAGCGCCGCCGGCGCACCCAAAAAGCAGATATGGAGGCGTGGCATGAACAGCAAGGCAAAAAGCGGCCAGGGTGGCCCCAGCGCGACAAGCGAGCCAAAGAGCAACAGGTTCAGCTTCGGGATTGGCACCATAGGAAGAGACATGGTATACACCCTGATCAGCATGTACCTAATCTACTACCTGACAGACGTCGTGGAAGCGCCCACGGCGAGCTTGTGGTGGATAACGGGGATCATACTTTTCGCCAGGATTTTCGACGCTCTCAACGATCCAGTAATGGGGCTCATTGTTGACAACACGAAGAGCAGGTTCGGAAAGTTCAAGCCTTGGATAGCTTTTGGCGCCTTTTCTTCAGGGATTGCCACAGTGCTCCTGTTTACCGGATTCCCCCTAAACAGCGCGGGATATGTCGCGTTGTTCGGCATCATTTACATTCTGTGGGGGGTATTCTACACGACAAATGACATAGCGTATTGGTCCATGATCCCGTCTCTAAGCCAAAGGCAGAGCGAGCGCGAGGTCATAGGATCTGTCGCCAGGATCTGCGCGAACATCGGGCTCTTTTTCGTTGTGGCCGGGATTGTGCCGATAACAACGATGCTTGGCGAAAGCTTTGGGGGGCTGCAAAAGGGATACCTTGTCTTTGCTGGCATAGTTGTCGCAATCATGTGGATAGGACAGCTGGCGACTATTATAGGTGTCAAGCAGCCCAAGATCGAAGGGGAAGGGACCCAGCATACCCGCATTGGCGAGATGGTTGGGATAATACTTAAAAACGACCAGCTCTTTGTCACCGCCATCGCCATGATACTCTTCATGACGGGCTACATGACCACCACAAGCTTTGGCATCTACTACTTCAAGTACGTTTACGGCGATGAGGCCATGTACTCGATTTTTGCCATCATCCTGGGCGTCTCCCAGCTGGCCGCGATTACGCTTTTCCCGTTTCTTGCAAAAAGGTTCGCGCGAAAGAGCCTTTACAGCTTTTCCGCCGTATTGATATTCATAGGGTACTTTCTCTTCTTCCTTGCCCCCGCTGGGAGCATGCCGATGGTTGGCGCCGCCGGGGTTCTCATATTCACAGGAGAGGCGTTCATTCAGGTCATGATGCTCATGTTCCTGGCTGATTCCGTGGACTACGGGCACTGGAAGCTTGGCAAGAGGAACGACTCAATAACGTTTTCCATCCAGCCCCTGATAAACAAGGCTGGCGGCGCTGTGTCAAGCGCGATTGTGAGCGCCGTGGTCATTCTCTCAGGCATGAAGGACGCGTCCGGGCCTGAGGATGTAAGCTCTGGCGGCCTGGCAATGGTCAAGGTCGCAATGCTCATTTTCCCGCTCATATGCATTATCGCAAGCTATGTGATTTACCGGGCGAAGTACAAGATAGACGCCAAGTTCTACGACTATATTACAGGGGAGCTTGAAGCTGGGAGAACCAGCGGGAACTGAAGATAAGAAGGGCGTCTGCGCCTAACGCTTTGGGGACAAGCTTCTGTATGCATGCGAGCAAAGAGCGTTCTCTCTGACATAGCTCGTCGGCATAAAAGCTTTAGCTTTGCATAAAAATGGCAATGAGGGCCTTTGGCCCAAAAGCGAGGAGGCGCCCATGGCAATAATAGAATACAAGTGCCCGCGCTGCGGCGGGGCTTTGGTCTTTGACAGCGGCAAGCAGAAGATGGTCTGCCCTTTTTGCGATTCAGAGTTCGAGGTCGAGGCCATAAAGCAGCACGACGAAAACCTCAAGTCAGCCAAGGAGGACGGCGTCAAGTGGGATAAGGCGCCTGAAACCTCAGAATGGAAAAAAGGCGAGCTTGAGGGCATGATCCTGTATACCTGCACCTCCTGCGGAGGCGAGATCGTAGGGGATGAAAGCACTGTGGCCAAGCAGTGCCCTTATTGCGGAAACACAGCGATCATAAGGAACCAGGTGGAGGGGATGCTCCGTCCTGACATGGTTATCCCGTTCATGATCAGCAAGAAGCAGGCGAAGAGCGCTCTTCTCAAGTTTTACGAGAAAAAGCCCCTGCTTCCGGCAAGCTTTAAGAGCAAAAGCCAGATCGACTCAATCACGGGCATCTACGCCCCGTTCTGGCTATACAGCTGCGACGCTTCGGCTTCTCTGCAGTACCGGGGCACCCAGAGCACCTTTTGGAGCGACACCCGCTACAATTATACCAAGACCGACACCTATGACCTGTTCCGGGATGGAGAGATGAGGTTCTCCCATGTCCCGGCTGACGGATCATCCAAGCTTGACGACAGGTTCATGGAGGCGATTGAGCCCTTCGACTATAGGGAGGCGGTGGATTTCACCACAGCCTATTTGGCGGGGTTTCTAGCTGACAAGTACGATGTCGACGCTGAAAGCTGCAAGCCTAGGATTGACGAAAGAATAAGAAACAGCGCCATTGACTCTTTCGCAAGCACAGTCGTGCAGTACAGCGCTGTCATGACCAGGTGCGGAGTCTCGGCCGAAAACACGAGCGTAAAGTACGCGCTTCTTCCCGTCTGGCTCCTGAACGCGAAATATGGCGGGAAGATATACTCATTTGCCATGAATGGGCAGACTGGAAAGTTCATAGGAGAGCTTCCTGTCCACTGGGGCAAGTTCTGGGGGATGCTCCTGGGCATCTTCGCCGGCCTATCCGCAGTGGGATGCCTCATTGCGAGCCTTTTTTGATGCGGGGGGCGCGGACATGAAAAAGACATATCTATTTTTGTTGACTGTTTTTCTGCTTTTGAATATAATTACTGCAAGCGCTTTCGGCCAGCAGCCGACCCAGAGGGTGAATGACTACGCCGGGCTGATAACAGCTTCCCAGATCCAGGCATTGGAGGCCAGGATCGCAAGCTTGAGGGAAAGCCTCGGATTCGACATAGTTATCGTGACAACAGACAGCCTTGACGGAAAGAGCGCCACGGCTTACGCTGACGACTACTTTGACTATAACGGCTACGGCGCTGGCGAAAACTATGACGGGGTCCTTTTCCTGTTGGCAATCAAAGACAGGTCATGGGCCATATCAACTTCAGGCAGGTGCATCACGCTCCTGCCCCAATCAACGACCGATCGGATGGGGGAGGCCATAACGCCTTACCTTTCAAACGGGAATTACAACAAGGGCTTTGAGACGTTCCTTGATGGCGTGGTTAGATATTCGGACAGCTCGCCCGCAGTGAGAGGCTCGTCCCGCAGCAACCAGAACATTCCGTACATTGCGGCGATTGGCGCTTCACTGGTCATCTCCATAGCCATAATGATGGGGCTCTTGGCTCAAATGAACACAGCCAAGCCCAAAAGGTCAGCCATGAACTTCATCGTGGACGGCAGCTTCAAGGTCACCCGCCACGCTGACATCTTTCTTTGGAGCCATATAACCAAGACCCCCATTCCAAGGGAAACAAACTCTGGAGGCGGAGGCGGGCACATCTCCTCTAGCGGAAGATCCCACGGAGGAAGCTCTGGGAGGTTTTAGGAGCGAGCGATCCAGAGCGGGGCGATCCAGAGCGAACAAAAGTGCTTTTCTTTTGCTCGCTCTGGTATCGCCTAACTGGAATCCATTTTTCTTTTGTTCGCTCTGGTATCGCCTTGCTGGAATCAAAATAAAGCAGTTCTTTTGTTCGCTCTGGTATCGCCTTGCTGGAATCAAAATAAAGCTTTTCTTTTCGTTCGCTCTGGTATCGCTTACTTAATTGGAATCAATCAAATCCAGTTTTCTTTTAGATCAAGAAAGGCGGCGCTCGCCGTGGTCATATACTATTCCTCAACAGGCCGCACGAAAGCCGCAGCGGAAGAGCTGGCGAAGCTCAAGGGCACGACCGCCTTTGAGCTTCGCCTGGCCAAGCCTTTGGGAAAGGCGGTCGGCGCGGTTATGGCTCTTTTAAAGAAGGCGGCGCCTTTGCTGGCTTCTCCTGACATATCAAAAGAGCCTGAGCTTTACCTCTGCTCCCCAGTATGGGCAGGGCAGATGACACCCGCCATGAGGCAGTTCATAGCGGAGACCAACTTTACCGGAAAGACCGTGAGCGTCCTGCTCACATGCGCCGCCGCTGAAGGGCACGAAAGATACAAGCTTGGCGTCCTTGAGGCCCTGTCTGGAAAGGGCGCGGCTATCGGGTTCGTGCTGGTGTTCGCTTCTCCCAAGGAAGGCTTTGACAGAGAGACCTTGAGGGAGCACTTGACGGAATTGACGTAAAAAAGGCAGCGCATTGGATTTGAGTCAACTGCATTGGAGATTAGGGCCAACACATTGGATCAAGGCCAAAGACATTGGATCAAGGCAACTACATTGGATTAGAGTCAACTACATTGGAGATCAAGGCCAACGACATTGGATTAGAAAGAAGACAGCATGCAAATACAAGAAGCTGACGCCACCGCAAAAAAGCTCCGGGTTGCGGCCGCAAGCCTGGGCTGCAAGGTTAACTCCTATGACACCCAGGCCATGCTCGGCCTGTTCGCTGACAGAGGGTATGAGATCGTGCCCTTTGAAGAGCTGGCTGACATTTACATCGTAAACACTTGCGCGGTGACAAACACAGGCGGAAAAAAGTCCAGGCAGATGGCAAGAAGGGCGGCGGCGGCAAACCCGGGGGCGGTGGTGGTGGCATGCGGATGCCAAACCCAAGCCAAGCCCGAAGAGTTTGCCGAAATGCCCGGCGTTGATCTGGTGCTAGGCACATGGAGATCGGGAATCGTTGACGCGGTTGAGGAAATATTGGCCAAAAGGCAAGAAAAGCCTGTAGTCAGGGTAGGAGACGTGCTGCATGACCACGCATACGAGCCTATCGCGCTGGGGAGCGCTAGCGCCTTAGGAAGCGCTGGCGCGTTTGGAAGGATTAGGGCCAACCTCAAAGTCCAAGACGGATGCGGGCGGTTTTGCGCCTATTGCATAATACCCTACGCGAGAGGGCCCTCCCGAAGCCGGGACATGGAGGACGCGGTAAATGAGGCCAAGTCCTTGGCGGCCCAAGGCTTGAAGGAAATAGTGCTGGCAGGTATACATCTGGCCTCGTATGGGCAAGATCTGTACAACAGCGATCTGACCGGCCTAATACTGCGCCTGCAAGAAGTTGCGGGCATTGAGAGAATACGGCTTGGCAGCTTGGAGCCAGGCTCAATCAGCGTCCCCTTTCTCGAGGCTTTGAAAATGGCGCCCAAGGTTTGCGGGCATTTCCACCTTTCTTTGCAAAGCGGATGCGACAAGACACT
>JAISWZ010000383.1 GCA_031270945.1 Clostridiales bacterium
ATTGCAAAGTTCTTCTGTGCATTTTAAAGCTGGAAGCGCAATTCTTTCAGCGAGAAGCGGTGTGGACAAACCAAGGGCACTTATGCTTTCTAAGTCAAGGCAAGGACGGAGCCAGGAAGTTCGAAACCTCATCGCATGGGACGCGGCAAAGCTCTTTCTGCGCTTTTCAAAGTTGGAAGAGATCTTCTTCCAGTTAGAAGCGGTGCAGACAAACCAAGGGCACTTACGCTTTCTAAGTCAAGCCAAGGATGGAGCCAGGCAACTTGGAACCTCATCTCAGGGGGCGCGGCAAAGCTCTTTCTGTGCTTTTCAAAGCTGGAAGCGCCATTCTTCTAGTGAGAAGCGGTGCGGACAAACAAAGGGCACTTACGCTTTCTAAGTCAGAGCAAATAGATAGTCAGTAACCTTATCGCATGGGATGCACCAAAGCTCTTTCTGTGCTTTTCAAAGCTGGAAGTGCAATTTTTCCAGTGAGTAGCGGTGTAGGCAAACTAAGGTCACTTACGCTTTCTAAGTCAGACAAGGATGGAGCCAGGAAACTCGGAACCTCATCGCAGGGAGCGAGGCAAAGCTCTTTCTGCGCATTTTAGAGCTGGAAGTGAAATTCTTCCAGTGTGAAGCGGCGCAGGATAGCTCAGCGTATTTTCGCTATCTAAGTTGAACCAGGACAGGAATGAGCCCGGCGGCACGGAACCTCATCGCATGGGAAGCGGCAAAGCTCTTTCTGTGCTTTTCAAGACTGAAAGTCAAATACTTCCAGTTAGAAGCTGTGCAGACAAACCAAGGGCACTTTCGCTTTCAAAGTCAAGTCGGTAGCCCGGAGCCTCATTTAGGGGGCGCGACAAAGCTCTTTCTGTGTATTTTAGAACTGGAAGTGAAATTTTTCCAGTTAGAAGTCAATCAATCCAGCCTACCAATTATGGAAACTGGCCCCAAGTTACATTGATTTCAATGTGACTTGGGGCGAAAAGGCAACACAATCAAACGAATGGTCACATTTTTCACCATTGCCTGGAACCTCATCGCATGGGGCACAGCAAAGCTCTTTCTGTGCTTTTAAAGCTGGAAGTGCAATTCTTCCAGTGAGAAGCGGCGTGGACAAACCAAGGGTACTTACGCTTTCTAAGTCAAGGCAAGTCGGCGTCTGGAACCCTATCGCATAGGATGCGACAAAGCTCTTTCTGCGCATTTTATAGCTGGAGGCGTAATTTTTTCAGTGAGAAGCGGTACGGGATAGCTCAGGGTGTTTTCGCTATCTAAGTTGAACCAAGGCAGGAATGAGCCAGGCAACACGGAACCTTATCGCATGGGACGCACCAAAGCTCTTTTTGTGCATTTCAAAGCTGGAAGTGCAATTCTTCCAGTGAGAAGCGGTGCGGAAACCCAAGGTCACTTACGCTTTCTAAGTCAAGGCAAGGACGGAGCCAGAAGCCCGTAACCTCATCGCAAGGGAAGCGACAAAGCTCTTTCTGTGCTTTTCAAAGCTGGAAGCGCCTTTCTTCCAGCGAGAAGCGGTACGGGCAAACCAAGGGTACTTACGCTTTCTAAGTCAAGACGGGGAAGAAACAAAACCTCATTGCCTGGGGCGCAAATGCGGCAAAGCTCTTTCTGTGCTTTTCAATGCTGGAAGCGCAATTCTTCCAGCGAGAAGCGGTGCGGGCAAACCAAGGTTACTTACACTTTCTAAGTCAAGGCTAGGAGGTAACCCCAAAGTTCTGAACATCATCGCATTGGGCACTGCAAAGCTCTTTCTGTGCTTTTCAAAGCTGGAAGCGCCTTTCTTCCAGGAAAAGCGGTGCGGACAAACCAAGGTTTCTTACGCCTTCTAAGTCAAGGCCAGGAGGTAACCCCAAAGTCCTGAACATCATCGCATGGGGCGCAAATGCGGCAAAGCTCTTTCTGTGCTTTTCAAAGCTGGAAGCGCCTTTCTTCCAGGAAAAGCGGTGCGGACAAACCAAGGTTTCTTACGCTTTCTAAGTCAAGGCCAGGAGGTAACCCCAAAGTCCTGAACATCATCGCATTGGGCATTGCAAAGCTCTTTCTGTGCTTTTCAAAGCTGGAAGCGAAATTCTTCCAGCGAGAAGCGGTGCGGACAAACCAAGGTTACTTACGCTTTCTAAGTCAAGGCCAGGAGGTAACCCAATAGTCCTGAACATCATCGCATTGGGCACTGCAAAGTTCTTTCTGTGCTTTTCAAAGCTGGAAGCGCCTTTCTTCCAGGAGAAGCGGTGCGGGCAAACCAGGGGCACTTACGCTTTCTAAGTCAAAGCAAGGACGGAGCCAGAAAGCCTGGCACCTTATCGCAAGGGGAAATGCAAAGCTCTTTCTGCACTTTTCAAAGCTGGAAGCGCCTTTCTTCCAGGAGAAGCGGTGCGGGCAAACCAGGGGCACTTACGCTTTCTAAGTCAAGACGGGGAAGAAGCAGAACCTCATCACATGGGGGGCAAATGCGGCAAAGCTCTTTCTGTGCTTTTCAAAACTGGAAGCGAAATTCTTCCAGCGAGAAGCGGTGCGGACAAACCAAGGGCCCTTTCTCTTTCTAAGTCAAGACGGGGAAGAAACAGAACCTCATCGCATGGGGCGCAAATGCGGCAAAGCTCTTTCTGTGCTTTTCAAAGCTGGAAGCGCAATTCTTACAGCGAGAAGCGGTGCGGACAAACCAAGGTTTCTTACGCTTTCTAAGTCAAGGCCAGGAGGTAACCCCAAAGCCCTGAACATCATCGCATTGGGCATTGCAAAGTTCTTTCTGTGCATTTCAAAGCTGGAAGCGCAATTCTTCCAGCGAGAAGCGGTGCGGACAAACCTACTTACGTTTTCTAAGTAAGTGGCGTGGACAAGCTAAGATCAACGAAATTGAGTTCGCCCTTAATAACATAAAACCTTAAGCATACAGAGACTTAAATCGAGCGCTGCTTTTAGCGGAACGCGGGGTTTGCCTTGCCATGCGCCGAGACAGCAGACATTCAGCTGTCAGATACATTCAACCCTTGCTCGCGTGAACGTTGCCAAATTGGTTAAAAGAAAAGTCTTGCGCGTCGGAAAAATGTGATATATAATAGTTTATATCATAAAATGGGGAATGCGATTTTAGCGTCCCTGTAGTCGGCAAATATACTGATGACGCAGAAATTTCTATCGTTGCCCGCCTTGGTGCATATCCCAAAATGGATTTATGGCTTTTTATGCACTCAGAAGCCAGTCGGGCAACACCACACCCTGCGAGGAGCCTTGTTGCGGATGACATGGAATAGAGAGGTTTCTTCAATGTTGATGAACATATGGCGAGAGGTTTTTCTGGCAATTCTAAAAATGACTGTTGTTGGCGGCGTGGTGACCGCAGCGCTTCTCGGATTGAAACCGCTGATCTCCAACTGGATCTCCCAAACCGCCCAATATAGGCTCTGGCTTGTTGCGCTTGCCGCGTTTCTCATCCCGGTTCCGGTACTTGTAGCGTTCCCCAGTTCATCCAGCAACTCTGAATATGCCGCATCGCTTCCAGAAGCCCAGCAGACAGACGAACCTGATGCGAAACCGAAGGTTTTCACGCTGGACTTTTTTGCAACGCGGCTCTCGTTTATCGGCATGATTTTGGCATTTTTCTTTTATGTCAAGCTTTCATGGTGGCACCTTGTGACCTGGCCGAAGAGGTTTAAGCTGATAGTGAAATGCCGAAGAATTTCTCTGTTCGTCAACGAGGAAGACAAAGATCCAGTTAGGGCGGGTTCGTACGGCACATTTTGGCCAAGCGTTGTACTGCACAGTGGCGGAGCAGCGTTAACGGCTTTCCAGCGCGAATTCATACTGAGGCATGAGCTTGCCCATCTGCGAAGGAAAGACTTTCTGGTTCATCAGCTAGCATTTGTCGCCAGGTACATTCACTGGTTTAATCCCTTGGCAAAGCTTATGCTCACTGAAATGTCAAAGATTTGCGAACAGTCATGCGATGAGTCTGTCGTGAACGACCTTAGGAAGAACGGCAGAGAGTTTAACACAGAGTGCCTTAAACCTGAACTGGCCGACCCCGCGACGCTCAAGGACACTTTTATCGCGCTGTGCGAGGAAAATAGAATTAGAAAAGAATGGCTGCGGGCGATTGCTTTAGACAAGAAGCATGCCTGCAAGGTTATTTTTATTGCGTTGGCCTTGGCTGCTGCAGCTGTGCTTGCTTCATCCCTCCTTGACATGCTGGGTGGCATGCTGCAGACATTCTTGAACATATAAGGGGTTTGCAATGGATGCGTGGCGTGAGGTTCTTCAGGAAATCTTAAATATGACTTTTGTTGGCAGCGTGGTGACATTAGCGCTTTTCGGATTGAAGCCGCTGATCTCAAGCAAGATATCCAAAACCGCCCAATATAGGCTCTGGCTTGTTCCGATTGCCGCGTTTCTCATCCCGATTCTGGTGTTCATAGTGGCTCCCTCTGATCTCGATTACGCCATATGGTTTTCAGATGCGTCTGATTCCAAGCTGGACCTTTATGCAACGTGGATCTTGATTGGCGGAACGGCTTTAGCGGTATTCGCGATTTTTCTGACAGGCTTGAGGAGAGGGGTGATCTTTCGGAGGAAGTATAAGCTGATAGTGAAATGCCGAAGGGTTTCGCTGTTCGTCAACCCGAAGAACAAGTATCCGTTTCTGGCGTTTCAGGCAGGCGTATTTCGGCCAGTCATTGTGCTGAACAATGGAGGAGTGTTCAACGCTTTCCAGCGCGAATTCATATTGAGGCACGAGCTTACCCATTTGAGGAGGAAAGACGTCTTGTTGCGCAGCTTCACACTGTTTGCCGCAGTCATCAACTGGTTCAACCCGCTTGCGTGGCTTATGGCCGCCGAAATGTCAAAGGCTTGCGAACTCGCCTGTGACGAGTCAGTAATGCGTGACATCGAAAAAAGAGGCAGACAGCTTCACAGAGAGCGCTTCAACCCTGAACCGGCTGACCTCGCGACGCTAGGCGACAGCTTTGTAGCCTTGTGTGAGGAAAAGAGAAACCTGAAAGAATGGCTGGACGCGATAGCTGCAGACAAGAACCATACCCAGAAGGTAGCTTTCATCGCGTTGGCCTTGGTTGCTGCAGCCGCGCTTGCCATGCTAGCGCTTGGCGCATTGAGCAGCGTTTTATAATCTCTAAAAATAGCGAGAGGTGAAAAATGTCAGGAAAGCATATGGCGGCAAAGCATCTTCTTGAGGAGGCTGGATCAGCCTTAAGAGAAAATAACTTGTTTGTAACAAAGCTGTTCGTGGATCGTGCGCTCCCTTTGCTTGATCCGAATTCCGAGAATCCCGACGAGTTGGATGATTACGCGTCGGCACTGCAAATGAAGGCGTGCTGCAATGAAATGAGCAATGGAGATCACGAAGAGTCGGTTAAGCTTTTAGAAGAATCCATTAGGATCGAAGAAGCAATCTTAAGCCTAAAAACTGATCATTATCTGCAGGCCTCATACGTCAATATGGCGCAAAAATATTGCGCTGTAGAAAATTACCCAAAAGCTTTTGAATACGCGCAAAAAGTTGACATCGACTCTATGCTGGGTGATGAGGAGAAAGTAAAACTTGTCTTGACTTTGGTCAATGTGTACGAGTTGATTAGCAACTGCGCGGACAACAAAATCAAGGAGATCACTATTAAGACTGGATTAAGATAAAAAGACCGCAAGTTTGCTCGCGCTTTTCGGACACATGTTTTCGCTCGCAAGCATAAGCTTCCAGGCGGCTCGTCTTTGCGAGCCGCTTTTGCAATTGATATTTGCCTCTCAATGTGATAGTATGATAATGTCGCGTTTTGCTGAAATCAAGGGCGTATTCCAAACTTATTTTTGGCTTAAAAATACGAATTTGGATTAATGTGACATGACTCTCTAGCAATAACTCCCTGAATGCCATGAAATCAAGGCTTGGCAAATGCATGGGCTATGGTTGTTATTGGAGCACATTAGGAGCATATCCCAAAATTATATCCGAGGCACCGAAAAAATTCGGGTGTTTGCTCGCAGAAGCCCGAGCAAACTAGTTGAAGCATTCGCCAGGATTTTTTCGGCGCCATTTCGGAATTTTGGGATATGCTCTAGGAACGCACCGCCAAAACGGGAGGCGAGAGATTGCTGTACAAGGATAACAAAGTTGCGGCAGGGTACTGCAGGCGAGCCAAGGAAGCCTATGAAAGCGGAGACTTTGAGTCCGCTTTGAAACTGCTCGACAAAGCTCAAGAATCATTCGGCGATTTAGAGATGAGTGACAATGACCGCAAACGCGTTCAAGAGGCCTTTAGGTTTCAAGCTGCCATCTACAAAAAGATCGGCAAGTTTCAAGAGGCCGAAGAGTGCATGAAAGAAGCCAAGAGAAAAGAAAAAGTCCAAGTGGGGCTTAGCCTTTTTACAGATTGGATGATTCCATTTACGAAGATAGCATTGTTCATTAACCAAGACATGTTTGGAGAGGCTATCAAAGTTGCTGACAGCTTGGACACCAGCCATATGGGCACATCTGAGACTGATGGCTTGACCTGGGCCATGATAGGCGATGTCTACTTTCGAGATCTCGACAATAATCTCGAAAAGGCAAAAAAGGCATACCTCAAGGCGAGAGAGATCTTTGAGCTATCCGGCAAGAGGCCCGAGGTTCTTATGAAAGTGTATGTGCTTCTAGGAAAAATAGCGGGCGCAGAGTGCAACAGGGAAAAGGCTCTCGCGTATTGCGAAAAGGCATGGAGCGCAGCGAAAATAGCAGGGTTTGAAAACTGCCCCGCTTCAGATCTAGCTATGCTCACCAACACTGGAACGCACAGCGACGCGCGGTATTCAACCAAATGGATTGAGAGGGCTTTGGAAGCGTCAACCAAGCTTCTGAAAAGCGGAAATGATAAAGATGAAGCCGCCAGGCTATATGTCTTGGCCGCCCTGGCTTACTATATGACGACAGCAACGCTGGATCACCCGTTAATAAACGATTCGGCTCTTGCCAGTTTTTTAGCGATAAAAAAATCTTCGCCAACAACGCGCGATGAGGCAATTGCCACTTGGATTGCGGCATGCGTTCTCACCAAGGATCCAGCCTGGCTTTCCAATTCTGCTCACACGAAAAACGTTCTTTCAATGTTGAGGAGCGCCATTAGGCTTGTGAAGGCCGACGGCCATTTTGATCAGCCCTTTAGCGGCTATAACGAGCAAAAGGTGATTGCCGGCAGCGATTCCGTAGTCGCTTGCGCGAACGGTCTTATCGCGGACTATCACATGTCCCAGGGAGATCTGGAACGGGCCGCGGCTGAATATGCCGAGGGGTTGCGCTTGATGAAAAGGCATTACGAAAAGGACTACTTCTTCGAGCGCTTCCAGAAAGGCTTGGACAAGGCGCGAGGGAAATCCTAGAAATATGTGCCCAACACTTGCGAGCGAAAAGAAGTGCGCTTTCGCTCGCGCCATAATCTGCACTGCCGTGTAATAAGGAGACAGCAATGGCATCGGCTCAATATGTAAAGTCCGTTCTCGAGAGATTTAAGCTTAACCAGAAATATAGCGGGATCGAAGGCTTGAATGAGTTGCTGGTAGACATTTCTAACCTCATTAAGTCTGGAGATTTCATCCAAGCCGAAAAAATGACCTCTTATGGGATTGGGCTCACAGCAAGTCCAACTGACTTGGAATACCCCATGATAGGCGCAATGCTTCTAGACCAAAAAGCCTTCGCTTTAAGAAAACTTGGAAGGAATGCAGACGCAGACACTTTTGACGGCCTGGCCAAGGAGGTTCTTGATGTTGTGGCTTTCAAGAACAAGCTCGCGGAAGCGACCGAATTAGTGAAAGCCGCAAAATTCCATGCTTCGTATGGCAATGTTTCAAAGGCGAATTATTACCGGGATGCGGCAAGGAGCATCGATGTCTCAAATGCCAGCGATTCAGAGCTTGTCGACATGAAGGAGCTCCTGGCGCAAACGAGCCTTTTGCTAGAAGAAAACAGCGAGGCGGAAGCCGCTTTCATAGAAGTGATATCCATTTTAAAAGACTTGAAGCTCAAGGATTTTGCGACTAGAATATTGCTTTCCTACAACTATCTTCTGATTGTGACGGAAGGTGACGAGCAAAAATCAGTCATGCATTCCAGAGACGCACTGAGCTTTGCCGATAGCATAGGCTTCAGTGAATGCGAGCCAGGCTTGCTTGACCCTTTGATTTTCCAAAGCCACGCGCATGCGTCGCATGACCCAGAGGTAAACCTCTACCTCCTGAATGCCATAGAAGATGTTATAGCAACCAGATCAAGCGATAAGCTGCCGGACTACGTTTGGAGCATTTATGTAGATTGCTGCGTCAATGAATACGCTGAAAACGCCGCTCTTGATGATATTTCATACGCTTTGATCCGCACTGAGAAATGCCTTGCCGCAGTTGAGAGCAGTGATAGGCCAGATCTCATTCCGAAAGCCCAATGGCTTGCGGCCTACCTGCTTGCGTCAAAAGATGGCAGACAAGCCTCCACTCTAGCGTCCAGAGCTGTCAACGCATGCAGGGCTTCAGGCAATACCCAGGCCCCGTTCTACGCAAGCGCCCTTGTCATTTGCGCCGATTCCCACTTTGCCATGCATCAGCTGCCCAAGGCGGTCGCAGAGTACGAAGAGGCGCTGCAAATAATGAAAACGCGCTTCGGCGATGGCTCTAAGCTGGTTTTGCACTGCTCGGAGCGGTTACATAAGATAAAGGAAAAGTCGAACAAGCCTGTTTCAGCCCCTCAGGGCCATAAAGGTGGAAAGCGCAAAAAGTAAAACTTAAAACATATCACAAGCCAAGAGAAATGGATGTCGGCAGGTTGAAATGCTTTTTGACAAGGTAAAGCTGAAGCGGCGGTCAGGGAGGTTGAAAGCTTGGATGATTTCGATAATGAGGTTATAATAACATCGTCAAACTACGAGGAATTACTCAATAAGATTATAGAAACTAACAAAAGAGCGATTCAATCCCAAATATTGGGTGATACTCTTGAAGACGCTGGCAAATGGATTAGTTTTGCTGAATCGTTTTCGCTACGCCTTGACACCGAGGCGAGCGAGGCCAAAAATGCCGCTCTCAGAGCAAAAGCCATCTATGACGCCAACGAAGGTGACCATACAGTTGAGATGCTGAGAATCTCCCGCACTTTGGCTACAGTTGCCTTAAAAGCAGAATATGATAACGAGACGGCTTTGCAATACTGCAACAATGCGTGGGAGATGGCAAAAAAGGTTGGGTTTGAGAAGCTCGACCCTAACCTGATTTTTGACATCACAAACATTGGGCAAAACAGCACAGTTCCGACTACCAACCTTTGGTTTGAGAGAGCAATGGAAACGTCAACAGAACTCTTGGAAAAAGGGGCAACTGCTTACGACGTAGCCAGGATATATGTTACGGCTGGCTTGGCGTACTACATTAAAAATCTCGGAGCGCTAAACAAGCGCCAAAACAAGAGGTGGGCTCTTGAATGCCTCGAGATCATTGAATCAAGCTCAGAGTGCCACATCCGTGTCTTGTGCACAGCGTCTTGGTTTGCGAGCTTCGTTTTAACAAAGGAGCCTACATGGCCATTAAAATGCGACACAACCAGAAAGACCGTTAGGATGTTAAACCGAACAATCAAGCACTTGCAAAGCCCCGGCAATATTGAGAGCTATTTAGGCGAATACAGAAAGTTGAACGATATCATAAACAATGATATCATGCGGGGCAGCGCAAAGGGCCTCCTAGCTGATTACCATTTGGAAAGCGGGGCGCCGGAACAGGCCTTGTCGGAGTACCGCGAGGCGATAACGATATTGTCGAACTATTTTGTTGAGAAAAACTTTTTAAATCACTATGAAGTCGGCATAGAGAAAGCGTTGAGAGCCTAAGAGCATATCCCAAAATCCCGAAAAGCGCAAAAAGGCATCCCGCTAAGTGCATATTCCAAAATCCGCAATGGCGCCGGAAAAGTCCTGGCGAATGCTTCAATGCCGGACTTTTTGGTGCCTTGGAATGAATTTTGGGATATGCTTTAGGTTTCGCAGGATGCCCCAACGTTCTATCCAGGATTCAGAAATCCATGAATCCTGCTACTATCTGGGCAGACGCCCCAAACCCGGAGCGAAAACCATGTTTGAAATGAAATTGGAGAACTATGTCGTGCAAGCGCGCAAGACTTTTGAAAGCAAAGATCATGATAGCGCTATAAAGCAGCTGGACAAAATGATTCAATCGCTGAGCCCGAAATCAAAAGACGCGAGAGCGCTTAAAGCCTTGGTCGCGGTTACGGCGATCAAAGCCGACTTCCTTGAGAAGCTTGGCAGGAGCCAAGAGTCAGAGGAATTGCTGAGCAAGGCTTCAAGCCTGGAAAAGTCCATTACAGCTACAGACGCCATGGAAAAGGCCTACCTAGCCATAAGCGCCGCAGAGCTCCATGCCGCCGCCGGAAATTTCGCCAAAGCGGCTTCTTGCGTTTTCTACATAGACACTGCTGCCCTAAGGCAAGACGTTGAAGGCGCAAAGCTGATGCTAAGGTTCGCAAAGCACAGCTTCCAAAATCCAAGAGCCGCATCAGGAAAAGCCAAACGCGCTCTCGTTGCGGCAAAAGAAATTTTCGCAAAAGACAAATACAAAAAGAGCATCAACTGGTTCCTGCAAACATGCGACATGCTTGGCAAAGTCGAGCGTTACAAAAACCAAAGGAATGCCGCCCTGCATTGCGATGAGGCCTGGAATGCCGCCACTGAAGCGGGCCTAAACCGTTGCGATACTGAAACCCTTTTCTCCCTGTGCGTGACAGGGATGGCCTGTGACAGGGAAAACGCCAGCCAATGGCTGCAACGCGCCCTAACCCCATCGTGCAAAATGCTTGACAAAGGCATAGAATCATTTGATGCGGCAAAGATGTTTTTGGAAGGCCACTTGGCTTGGCACAAGGAAAAAGAGGCGTTTAATCCATCAAGCAACAGCAAAAGGGTCTTAAAATGCGTCAAGATCATTGAGTCAAATCCAGAGTCCACGCAGGAGGAACTCCTTCTCGCGCAATGGCTCGCTGGCGTCAGGATTGCTGATAATACCTTCTCGTTTTCCAGACGCGAAAAGCCCCTCAAAGCCCTAGAATTGCTTACAAACGTTTTGGAGCCGCTCAAAAGCGCTGGCCCCGCCTACAACATGCATTACGGCATGGCCCTTTTCGGCCTTGCAGACACGCTGGTATATCTTGGTGACAGAGAAAACGCATACCCGAAATACAAGGAAGGCTTTCGTGTGCTGCAAAGGGTTTACGGCAAGGACAGCAAGAAACTAAAGAACTACAAAAGCCAGATGAGCTCGATGGGCTTGTGAAATAGCCCGCTTTCACTTCCCTAGGCCAGGCTTCACGCTCTAGCGAGCTACAAGCCTTTCAGTGTTTTGTTTATCCCGCATTCGGGCTTTGTGCAGTATGTAGCCTCTCCCCAGGAGCCGAATGTGTAGGCGAGCTTGGCGCCGCACCTCGGGCAAACTATACGAATTTTGAGATATGTCCTGCGCTAGCATCTCCGCACGGATCACACGGCGCTCTCGCAAAACACTGAAAAGAGGCTTATAGGCCTCTCAGCTGCAGTATGTCACTTCTCCCCAAGAGCCGAATTTGTAGGCGAGCTTGGAGCCGCACCTCGGGCATGCTATGCTGGTCTTTCCCAGCTTGTAGAGTTCCTGGTGAGCGGCGTGGAGGATATCGATCTCATCTTTTGTCTTGTTCTGCTCAATCCAGTTTTTCAAAACTACCATAAAGAACATCTCCTCATAAAGTCATCGCATAGTTTCGTTGGCTTCACTCTGACGTTCAATGGTGCATACTGGGGATGAAGAAAGCGCTTCCCTAGACCTAGGCTTCACGCTCTAGCGAGCTACAGGCCTCTCAGCGTTCTGTTAATCCCGCACTCGGTGCAGTATGTCACTTCTCCCCAAGAGCCGAATTTGTAGGCGAGTTTGGCGCTGCACCTCGGGCAAACTATGCTGGTCTTTCCCAGCTTGTAGAGTTCCTGGTGAGCTGCGTAGAGGATATCGATCTCCTCTTTTGTCTTGTTCTGCTCAAGCTTGCTTTTCAAGACTACCATAAAGCACACTCCTCGTTAAGGGATTTTCGCTCCGGAAAAGGCATGCGCTTTAACGCGTGGCTTTTCTGGTGCCTCGGATATAATTTTGGGATATGCGCAAAGAAAGCCTTCGCGCGTTGGGCTTGCAAATAGCCCGCTTTCGCTTCCCTAGACCTAGGCTTCACGCTCTAGAGCTACAGGCCTCTCAGCATTTTGTTAATCCCGCACTCTGAGCAGTATGTCATTTCTCCCCAAGAGCCGTATTTGTAGGCGAGCTTGGCGCCGCACCTCGGGCATGCTATGCTGGTCTTTCCCAGCTTGTAGAGTTCCTGGTGAGCGGCGTGGAGGATATCGATCTCCTCTTGTGTCTTGTTCTGTTCGAGCTTGCTTTTCAAAGCTACCATAAAGAACATCTCCTCATAAACGGATTTTCGCTCCAAATGCAGAGCATTTTTTTTGAATCAGAAAATCTGGAATAAACATACCACAATGACGTTGAACTGTCAATCGTTTCTGAGCGCATATTCCAAAATTCCCTTAGAGCACCTAAAAAGGCATGCGTTTTAACGCGTGGCTTTTGGTGCAGCCAGCATAAGAGAAGCTTATAAAAGGCAAAAGGGGTGGCCTCCGCGCAAAGCGCGGAGGCCTTTGTTTTGCTTTGCGTTGCGCTCCCCTTGCAATCTTACGGTATCAAGTTCAAGTTGTCATTCGTCAAAAAGTTGTAAGTGCCTGGCATGTGCGTGTGAACCATGCCGCCTATCCTGAGAAATGCTGCGATGTCGCTTGCGGAGTCAGCGCCAGACCAGGCGAAGGACTTCATGGCGGCGTCGTACTTGCTGGCGAGATAGAATCCTATTGAAGTGAAGAGAAAAGTGTTTTCGCCAGCGCCCCGGGTTGAGTAGCTGACGATGGTATCTGCTCCGCCAACTTTTTGGTGCTGCTTGGTTCCAACTACGTCAGACAAAATCATCATGCAAGCGGCTGGAGACTGCCTGACTGTGATCTTGTACAGGAATCCTTCCTGAACTACAGATATGTTTGTATGTCGGCTGATCCTTTCGCCGTATTTCTCGGCCCGGCTAGCAGCGGCGGCATTGGCTGCCGACTGCGTAAAATACCTTTCGCTGTATGTATACACTTCGTTGTCCTTGTTCGCGAAGGCATAAAGGGCGTTTCTATTGCTGGCTATGTTTCCGAACTTCCGGAGCGTGTCCTCTTTGTTTCCATTGAAGTTGTAGTCGACTCCGAATTCATGCTCCCATGTGCCCTCCGGGGCGAAGAGCAAGATGCTTTCGTACTTGTCCCTGACGCTTATCTCATAGGTCTTGCCGTACTTTCCGAAGCCCCATTCGCTGAGTGGGAGAAACGGAACCATGTCGTCGCTGTTTACAACATTGTAGACGGTCTTGCGGGGAGAAACGCTTGTGGTGTTCATGGGAGTGGCGAAGGTATAGGCGAAGGTTCTGCCGTATTCTCCGCTGGCTTCAAAATTGGCGCCAAGGATGTTTGCGATTGCGGCGCCTCTTGAATGGCCGGTAACAAAGACAGTCTTTGTGATGCTTGGATCCAGGGTTGAGATATACTGCTCAATCTTTTCCTGAAGTCTGTTGGAGGCTACATCAAACCCTTTGTGGTTGCTTTTGTTGGTCCAGTAAGGATTGTCTCTATCCCAGTAGGAAGCTGTGTCAGCGCCCACGTCAAAGTTGCTGGACCATTCTTCTATAGTGGAGTCTGTGCCCCTCACGGCTATAACGACAATGTCTCTTGAGACGTTCTGGTAAGTTACCTCGCGGTGCCCCATGACGATTTCTGACAAGTCATCGTCATCAAAGTAGTCGGAGAGCTTGTAGGTGATTACGTCCTTCAGGCCAAAGCGGGTGAAGGCGCTTGCGATCGTGCCAGTGAATGAGACGCCGTTTGTCAGCTTCAAGGTGTTGTCCAAGTAAGCCAGGGTTGAAAGCGCCATTCCAAACTTGCTGACGTCCTCGTTGTAGACGCTGTCAGACTTGAAGAATTCCCGGTAGTCAACCTTGAAGTTGATGTTGTAGGTAAAATAGGAATCAGTGATCTTCCCGGAGAATTTATTGCTTTTCTTGTCCAGGTCCGCGCTGTTGTTATCTTCCATCCCGTCAAAGTCAGTGTCAGGCAGGACGGGGTTTGAATAGTAGCTCCAGAGGTTGATGGTTGTCTTGCCTGTGTAAAGATCAACGGGCACTGAATGCCTGGACAAGAGTTCCGAGATGAGGGAGCTCATCGAAGCTTCAGATTGGGAGTTCAGCTCGCTCAGATCCGTGAGTGAGTCACCGTCAGTGTCAAAGCCTGATGAAAGCGGCGCTTCCAGCTTTACCGCCTGGTAATCGTTAAGCAGGATCCATTCTCCGTCATTTGTGGATTCGCCAATGTCCTCGGCAAGGGTTAGCAGGAGGCCGGAGAAGTTTGCCAAGATATTGCCAAAGATGCCTCCCGTGGCTTGGCAGAGGACTTGGTACTCGGATTCAAACGCGGTGTTTCCTATGACAGAAACGGTTATGTTGGCGTCATCTAATAATTCTGCCATCTCGTCAACAGAAAGAAGTCCGTGGCTATTGTCCGCCTTGAATCCCGCGTCTGTCAGAAGAATGATATACCTGCTGGCGCTTGTGCGCCAGTCCAATTGCCTTGCGAGCTCCAGCGCGTCAACAGGCGTTTCTGGCAGGTCTCCGCCGCCTGACATGCCAAGCGTCCCTATCTTGGACTGGACCGCGGATATGCTTGAGTACCAGTTCGAAAGGCCATTCTTGTAGATCTTTGTGCTTCCGACACCTTCGCTCGTTATGTCCTTGTACTCAATCAACGCATAGTTCGCGTCTATGTTGTAGACCTGGGACAGGCTATTCGCAAACGCCCCAATGTTTGTCTGGATGTTTGAGACCGGAGTGGACATGGATCCTGTCGTGTCAAGGATAAAAACAATGTCAGCCTTTCCTGCGGCTGAGGGGGCGCTATCGCCAAGGATCTGCGGAGCTGGAAAGGGGGAAGGAGTGAGCTCCAAAGCGGATCCGGAAGAGAGAGTTTCCTCAGGTGCTAGGCTGGCCAGAGAAGACCCAACCACTGATTCGCTGTCGGAGAGGCCTGGCAAGGATTCGGACTGATCCGAAGGCTCTTGGCCATCAATCACATTTCCACTGTTATCCCTAAAAAGACTCGCCTGGGGCGCAGCAGCCTGAACCATAGCCATTGATTCGGATAGGCTTCCCAGCGCGTCAATGCCAACGCTTTTAAGGAACTCGTTCAAGTCCAGAACCATGTAGAGCCCAGCGCCATCGATCTCGGCTGAGAACTCCTTTTCGCCAAGGTCGTAATCGGTTTCAAGCAATGCCAGCTCATTTTCGTTAAAAGAGAAAATGCCTAAATCTCTGACGTTTCCGCCATAGGTTTCCTCAAGCTCAGCATAGTTGAAGGAGATCACAAGCTCCCCGTCGTAGTCTGACTCCACCTCGATAAGAGAGCTCAGGAGCGCCCTGTTCTCGTCAAGCGAGTCAATGTCAGACTTCAGGAGCTGCACGTGATTGGATATCACGCCTGGCACGTTTCCTGAGATGGAAGGGAAAAGCGGTCTCCCGTCAGCGGAAAGTTCTTCAGATATGGCATGGCTATCCAGCGTCTGCTGAAATGTTCGCTCGCTGTCAGGAACGATGCCATTGGTGCTTTCTTTTGTAGGATCAAGGCCCAGCTGGACTTCTTCCAAGTCTGTCAGGCCATCGCCGTCAGTGTCTGAAGAAGTTGGGTCAGAGCCATAAACGTTAACTTCATCGCCGTCAGGGATCCCGTCGCTGTCAGTATCCGTTTTGTCAGGCCTTGTCCCAAGCTCTTGCTCTTGGATGTTTGAAAGCCCGTCCAAGTCATAGTCCTCGTCGGAATCAAGCACTCCGTTGCCGTCAGAATCATCGGACGCAGGATCTGTTTCCAGGAACAGGTACTCAAAGTCATCCCGAAGCCCGTCAGAGTCGTTGTCTTCGAGCTCGCCATTAAGCCCCAGCATCTCAACGATCTCGAAAGGCAGTCCGCCAGCCGAAAGCTCGATTGGGGTTTCGCCGGTAGGAACGGATGTAGGAGTATTTGATGGAGAAGGAGTTTTGGAAGGAGTGGCGGTTGGAGCGACGGAAGGAGTATTGGATGGAGTATTGGAAGGAGTGGCGGTAGGAGCGACGGAAGGAGTATTTGATGGAGTCTTGGAAGGAGTGGCGGTTGGAGCGACCGAAGGAGTATTGGAAGGAGTGGCGGTAGGAGCGACCGAAGGAGTATTGGAGGGAGTGACGGAAGGAGAGATAGAAGGCGCAGCTGATGGAGAGATAGAAGGAGTAGAGGTAGGAGCGACGGAGGGAGTAGAAGTAGGAGCGACAGAAGGAGTGACGGAAGGCGAAGCGGTAGGAGCGGCGGAAGGCGTAGCTGAAGGAGTAACGGAAGGAGTTGCGGTAGGAGCGACGGAAGGAGTGACGGAAGGAGAGACCGAAGGAGTGGCGTCAGGAGCGACCGAAGGAGTAGCTGATGGAGTGATAGAAGGCGAAGCTCCAGGAGTGACCGTAATGGTTGCCGCAGGCGTAGCCGTAGGCAAAGACGAAGAGCCTATCGCCGGGTAATAGTTGCCCCCAACTGTTGCGTATGACACGGTTTCAGCGCTGCCAGGCTGGACTGAGTTATACCTGGTTCTGACAGGGCCAGCGTCTTGGTGGACTGAAATCTTGGTTGGAACCGTCAATATTTCTGTGCCTTCAACCGCGCTGGCGGTTACGTCAGCGGTTTTGAGGACGCCAGAGCCTGAGATTGAGGCGTTGCTGGCGTTAACCTTCAAAAGGGTTATTACGGACTTTGAGTCTATCGAAAGAGTCGCATTGTCGCCTACAATGCTGGCCTCTGCGATCTCAGCGCCAACGAAGGTGACCTCCGCGTTTTGGTGGATGGTCAGGTCAGACACTTTTCCTGAAATGATCACGCGGGTTCCCGGAGTTACCGTGACCGATCCCAGTACGCCGTCCAGGCGGATTTTTTCGCCGTAGGGCTTGTTCGCGACGATGGAGGGAATGGTGCCGCCTTTTATTGAGATCGTGCCAGGCCCGCCGCCATTGGCGAAAAGCTGGCCTTTTATTGAAACGTTCTCAAGCGAGACCTCGCCATCTCCAACACCTTGCCCGATTATGAGATCGCCGGAAACCTGGGTGTCCTTGACTGCGACGCCAGATTTCCTGATGATCAAGGTTTTTGGAAAGCTCTTGCCTGAGAGGGAAATGTCAGTTATCTCGCTGGTGGTGTTGTCAAGCACCTGCAGGGCTTCCGCCCTGGTGTAGGCGCCAGTTGGATCAAAGCGCCCATTGCCTTTTCCTACAACAAGCCCAAGCTTTTGGAACGCGTTTACGTAGGGCTTGAACTCATCGCCTATCAGGCTGTCATCAAGAAATGATGTTTTTCCTCCCACTGGGGAGATGCCATAGGCCAGCGCTATGATCTTTATAGCTTGGGCCCGGGAAACAGGGGCGCTTGCGTCAATGGATGGAGACGCTGCGATAATGCCAGCCGCCATCGCCTTTTCCACATGCTCGTCAGCCCATTCCGGAGTCACTTGGGACGGGGTTCTGTTGATGTAGCCAAAGGTCTTTGAAAGAATCGCCGCGAGCTCGCCCAAGGACAAGCCCCGTGACGGCGCGAACGCGCTGTTTCCGTCGCCTAGGAGCACGTTGTAGCTGTCATCTGACCACTTGTTGATTACTTGGCTTGCCCAGTGATTGCTAGGCACGTCTGTGTACTTATCAGCCGCAAATGACATGTTTGAAACTCCCAGTATGATAGAGAGAATCAATATTGTGGCTATAGCCTTTCTTGTTGTGCTCAAGTTGCTTCCTCCTTCGTGCTAAAACTTAATATGTTGTGAGCAAGCAAACGCATTTATGTTGCCTTGCGCTAAAATGCGCTATAAATTTAAAGCCTTGACAGATTTGAACGCGCTTTCACATGTCTACGGTTCCCCCCAGAGCATGGCTCTAAAACCGGAGGCGAGAGCGCCTTGTGTCTGCAGGGCAAGCGTTGCTTGTTCGCACAAAGCCATTATATCGCAGCGGAACAGGCGAGTCAACATACAAATATGAGAAAATATGTCGAAATAGTTCTAGCGGGACTCGGATGTGTTTGTATTGGGCAACCAATTGGAGGAGCGGGGCTGGCGGGCTTGAATGGCTGGGAAAAAGAAGGCGGGATATGAAAGCTTGAAAGTGCGAAGCGCAAGGCCTTAAAACCGTTAGGCGCTTACGCGCCAGACTCGTTCGTGAACGCGTTTTCAAGCCTCTGTATTTCTCGCCTTATATGTGTTATCCTGTTATACAGGCGTTAGCCCTTTTGGATGTGGAGCTTTATGAAAATGGGGTTGCCAAGCAAGGGCGATAGGGCTGGCTATGTCAGCCGCTAGAAATCAAACACGGAGGTGTTTCATGAAAGTTCTTCTTGTAAACGGAAGCGCAAGGAATGACGGCTGCACCAGGGCCGCGCTGGATGCTGTCGCGGCTTCCCTGAATGAGGAA
>JAISWZ010000451.1 GCA_031270945.1 Clostridiales bacterium
AATTCCGAAATGGCGCCGGAAAAATCCTGGCGAATGCTTCAACTAGTTTGCTCGGGCTTCTGCGAGCAAACATCCGGATTTTTCCGGCGCCTCGGATAAAATTTTGGGATATGCTCTTATAATTGATCGCTCGCCAGTGCGGCTTTCGTGGCACCCTCTGCATTCATTCTCCAAGGCAAATTGGTTTTCTCAGTTTCATAGCCCAAGTATAAGAGCAATCCCAAATTAATTCCATGGCTAAATTCCGGCAAGTTTGCTCGGTGAAGCCCGACGCCAGGAATTTTTCGGCGCCTTAACGGAATTGGGATATGCACTAAGAAGAAAGGAGCAATGAGAATGCGGAAAATCTTGCACAGGCTAATTTCTTGCGTTACAGTTCTGGCAATCTTGCTGTCCACTTCAATCAGTGTCAACGTTTTCGCTGCTGAATCCCTAAGCCAAGCCAAAATTACGCTATTTGCAGGAGGCGAGCTTTATTCGGTGAATAAAGCCAAGCTTGAAGCGGTTTCTGGCAGCGCGTCACAGTGGAGTAGCTCAGACGAAACTGTAGCCATTGTGGAGGATGGCGAGGTTACAGCGGTAGGAATTGGACAAGCGGTGATATCAGCAACAACGGAAAACGGCACAGCAGAGTGCGTAGTCGAAGTGCTGCAAATGCCTGATCTAGATGTTCCCGTTAAGCCGGGCGCCTCTAAACCTCCAACCAATCAATACCCTAACAATGACAGCGTCCACGATCCCGAGATAATCTATGTGGAGGCAGATGGCCTGTACTACTTGGTTTGCTCAAACATAACCATGATTAAAAGCTCGCCGGACTTGATAACTTGGAAAAACGTTTTTAATCTAACAAGCGGGTTTTCCGCCACAGCTGACGCATTTGTCAAGGAATACGGCAAGTATACGAATGTCGGATTCTGGGCGCCAGATATCGTTTACAATCCCGTCACGAAAAAATATCATATCTACTATTCCGTCTCTAATACTTTAAATGACGGCGGCAGAGGCTTCGGAAACAAATGCTCAGCAATAGGCATGGCTTACCTAGAGCCCATAAATGGACAAAACTATTCGATCTCGACACTCAACAACTGGAAAGATGGCGGAATTGTTGTCAAGTCTTATGACGCTTGGCGACGAGATGGATATATACAAAACGTGGTAGGCGGAGGCTTCAAGTTCGGGCTTGACAATTTGGCATCCGCCGAATTCGGCCCAAATGCCATTGATCCTATGGTGTTTTTTGACGCGACCGGCACCAGGATGTTCATGACATACGGATCGTTTTTCGAGGGAGTATTCATTCTTGAGCTTAATCCATCCACCGGATTGCCGTATAGCCAAGCTTTTCTGAACCCCCAGGATCCCAATTACGCCATTCGCCACAACACGGGCATCCAAGTTGCCAACAGGGGCGGATCATACGCTTTCGCAGAGCCGGTTGACTTGCGCAGAAAAGGAACACAGGCTGGAATAGAAGGCCCATGCGTGTTCTATAACGCTGAAACAGGCTACTACTACTTGATGGTCTCCTACGATTACCTGGGTGATACATACAATGTTCGAGTAGGGAGATCAAAGGACGTGCAAGGCCCCTATTATGACTATAATGGGTTCAACATGGTGACAGGGGCGGCTGAAAATCTTTCGAGGCTTGATCCATCCACCATTTTCACAAATGACGATATTAACACCGATCCAGGATATCAGCCAAATGCGGCTTTAGGGCAAAACGACGGAATGCTTAAAGTTGAAACGCTTTCTTACGACGTAAACGTAGGCACGAAGATTCTTGCGCCTTACAGATTCGCCGGAGGGCAGCGCTGGGTTGCCACAGGACACAATTCCGTCTTCAAAAACGCTGATGGAGAATGGATGATTGGCAGCCACGCCAAGACTCCACAAAGACTTCACGTAAGAAACCTGCTTTGGACCGACGATGGATGGCCAATGGCGTCTCCTGCCAGATATGCTGGCGAGTCTGTTGGTCAGCCAATTGACGCATCAAAAGTTGTCGGGAATTTTGAGCTGGCCATTATGACAAGAGTGCGGCCATATGGAACAGCTAGCGCTGTAACTGCTGTAGTTTCGCAATTAAACCGCGATGGTTCCGTGACAAGCAATGTCCCAACTCACACTGGATCCTGGAGCATGCATGGAAGCAACAAAATTGAGGTAGTTCTAGAGGGAGTGGCATACAAGGGAGAAGTATCAGTTGGTTGGGACTGGGATAATTGGGATAGCGTTGAATTCGTTTTCGCCGGACTCTCTGATGACGGCACAATGCTTTGGGGAAAAGGCGGCGCAGTAACGAACTTTACCGCTCTTGTTGACAAAGAGCCCCTCAAGGCCTTGGCAAGCGAAGCTAGCGCTGTCGATGCATCCACTCTGACAGCTGGCACTGCCGCCCTTCTTCTTGACGCGCTTGCCAACGCAGAGGCAGTCATTGACGACACTTCTTCAGATCAAGCAACTGTAGATCTAAGCTATGCAAATCTCAAAGCAGCTCTTGACGGGTTGGTAGCAAGCATCGCTTTTGATGAACCCGAAGTGTCTCTAAAAGTAGGCGATTCTCTTCATGCCGTTGTAACCGTTCTTCCTGAAACCGCCATAAACAAGAAAGTATTCTGGTCAACAAGCGACAAGACTGTAGCCATTGTTGATTCTGAGGGCTTTGTAGCGGCGGTTGGACCGGGTGTTGCAGATATTTTCGCTGTAACTGAAGAAGGCGGATATGAAGCGGCATTGCGTCTCAATGTTGAAAGCGTCGAGCTAAAGGTAAGCGTAACCGGAATAGACATAGCTACAACTTCTGCCGCGCTTGAGGTTGACGAGTCAATAACCCTCGAAGCCTCCATTTCTCCTGATGACGCCACAATAAAAGAAACGCGCTGGTCTTCAAGCGATGAAGCTGTAGCAACAGTTGATTCGACTGGCAAAGTGACAGCGAAATCCCCTGGACAAGCGCTTATCACAGCAACTACAGTTGACGGAGGCTTTCAGGCCACCAGCGAGATAACAGTATCTGAATCTGAGCCTCCTGAAGAATCAGAACCTCCAGTAGAGTCTGAACCCCCGGTAGAATCAGAGCCTCCGGTAGAGTCTGAGCCTCCAGTAGAATCAGAGCCTCCAGTAGAATCTGAGCCTCCTGTAGAGTCTGAGCCTCCAGTAGAATCAGAGCCTCCAGTAGAATCTGAGCCTCCTGAAGAATCAGAACCTCCGGCTGCATCAGAACCGCCTTCATACGATTACCCAATCTACTACCCCAGCTCTCCATATCCTGCAGCAACCCAAGCACCTGTTCCAACATCGACAGTCGCTCCTACTCAAGCTCCTGAGCCAGTGCTGATACAGCCTACCGTGACAGTTGCTGAAGTAACAAAGGCAAGCACTCAAGCGGCGGATTTGCTGCATGAAATGAACCTGTTTGTGGGAGTCGGCGTTGACGCAGCCAACCAACCCGTATACGAACTGGAACGGCCAATGACACGCATTGAAGCTTTGGCTGTTGTCCTGCGGCTTATGGGATTGGAGTCTAAAGCGAATGCCTTCAGCGGAGTCAACCCATTCAAGGACGTACCAGATTGGGGCGACAGGTTGGCGGCATACGCCTATAACGAGGGCATCACAGTAGGAATCAACAGTGATCACACATTGTTCGCGGCAGACAAATACATCAGCCAGCAGGAATTCACCGCGTTTCTGTTGAGAGTGCTTCTGTACGCCGAGAAAAATGGAGACTTCAGCTACGAGGAAGCGCTCGACAAAGCCGTTTCCGTTGGCCTGTACACAAAAAGCGAGGTAGCGTTCTTTAAATCGCAGTCCGTTTTCACGCGCTCACTTGCAGTTTTAGCCATGTCTGACACTTTGCTGGCAAATAGGAAGAATTCATCAGTGAAAACAATAGACAGGCTAGCCAATGAGGGCCTTGTGGACAGCAAAGCCGCAGAAGCTTTTACAAAGGGCATCAAGAACGTGTACTCGAAGTAGGATTTTTATCGCAGCACTTTTCTGATTGCCCTAAAAAAGGGCTGGCGCATTTTGCGCCAGCCCTTTGGGCTTTCCCATCAATCAAGCCTCTTCCATCGTTCTCCCAAAGGATCCACCTTAAAAACAATCGAGCTCTTCCCGCTCCCCGAATCCCTGCTTTCCTCCAGATCTCTTTCTTCAATCCCAAACTCCGGAACTGCCTTTCCCTTGAACTCAACATCAAGCAACTCCAGCTGTTTCACGATAGTCTCTCTCATTAGCGTTGCCCTGCCAAGGCAGTACTTTTTGAAATCTTCAACTGATATGTCTTTAGAGCTCCTGACGTGCGGGAACAGCAGCTTCAAGTAGGCGGTGGCAATCCGCTTCACAGCCTCGGTGTCCCTTGTGTCAGACTGTTCCGGAACAATGACCAGCTCGTCCACTATAGCCCTGTAGCTCATGTCATTTCGAAGCTCGTGCATGATAGAGCAAAAGTACTCAGAATTCAAGGCCCAGCCAGATACCTTCAAGTCATCGTTCATCCTGGGTATGTTCCAGCCCTTGATAAATCCGTGGAACCTCTCGATCAAAGCGGACTCATGAAACGCTGGAGGCAGCTCCTCAAACATGTTCACAGCCCCGTCCATGTCCATTGTTTTCTTGTTTATGTTTCCGCAAAGCACGACTCCCGCCTCGGCTATCCCCTGGTAGTTCCCTACAGTGTATATTCCGCTGGCAAGGTAGCCCTTAAATGCCGCCCTCATCTCGCTCTCGTCAGAAAACGAGATGGTCTGAACCTCGTCAAGGGTAACAACGTCATGTCCAGCCACAAGTCCGTCAACCCGCTTGTTCAGGTCATAGAACATTTTAGCCCTGCTCATAACCCCTCCAGAGGATAGCCAGCCAAACCTGCTGACCCTGCCAAACAAGTAAGACTTTCCTGTTCCCTTTGGCGCCAGCTCAATGAGGTTAAGCTTCTTCTCAACAAAGGGCAGAAGCCTGGTTAGCATCGCCAGCTTCTTCTCCTCGTCTCCAAGGTAGCCTGCTGCGTTGTAATCCACAGCGCCTAGCAAGACGTCTAGCCATTCGTCCGTTGTGAACTCGCGCCTGGCATCCTTGTAATAGTCAATGTCTATCGTGTAAGGGCAAAACGACTTAAAGGATATGAGCTTGATCTTTCCAACCTGGGCGCTTTTCGCCTTGTGCTTCGTGAACTTCATGTCGTAGTCATCCGGGAAGCGATACCCCAGCTCCACAGTTCCCCAGGTTTCCATCCCGTTTACCAAGTCTTTCTTGCAAGTCTCCCAGACAGATTCCTCTATGACAGTGTCAGCGCTTGACAGCCCGAAGTCCGGAAGCGAGAACGATATCTCCCTGGTCTTGATGTTTATGTCAACAGCTACCTTAGCCAGGAGCTTAACCCGTTCAAGCTCTATTACCAGCCTGTTCTTTATGGATACCCAGTCTTCCTTCTTAGGCAGGTATGTGCGCACAAAGTCCAGAAGCTCGTCTGGGTCAAAGCTTCCGCATTCATCCTCAAATTTCTTCAGCAGCCAATCCCGCATGTATGAGGGCAGGCTCAAGTCTGACAAGAAATTGCTTTTCTTGAGATCCTTGTAGACCACCATCTCGTCAAAGCATGTTTTAAGTTTCTCTATCATGATAGGCCTCCAAAGTTTATGGGTGCTTGGGCGGCGCGAAGCGCCGCTTTTAGAGCTGGTTGGATCGCGCTTTCGCCAAATCAAACGCCATGGCGACAAGCTGCACCATGTTAAGACATTTTATTCTATCTTCTGTTACCAGCATATTAGAATTGCAGGGCATTGTCAATAGACCCCTGCGAGGCCGGACGCGCTTGGCCTGATTGCAAATGGAGTGAATAGGGTATTGCAATGCCTTATGCGAGCAAAAAGAGGATGCCCTCTGCCCGCTATCGTACGTTGCCAATACATCCCAATGCTAAAATCCTTTTGCCTTTTTCCTGTCCAATGGGTATAATATAATCCATGATCGTTTTCGCGCGCGGCCACGCCCGCGATTTTTGGAGGAGTTGGAGATGGAAGACCCGCAATGCGAGAGCGAAGCCAGGGCTTTGCAAGCCGTTAGTGACAAGCTGCGCCAAGCAAGGCTCAAATATGAAAAGCTCAAAGCTTTGGGAGCATCACTGGACATGACCAGAGGCAAGCCTGGCGCGGATCAGCTGGATCTCTCCCAAGGCCTGTTCGAGTGCTTGCGCCCTGAGGACTATAAGACTGCAAATGGGGTTGACTGCCGCAATTATGGCGGCTTGGATGGCATACCTGAAATACGGGAAATATTCGCGGACTTGCTTGAAGTGCCGCCATCCCAGGTCATTGCCGCAGGGAATTCCAGCCTGTCGCTTATGTATGGAGCGTTTTCGGAACTCTGCGCGAAGGGGGTTTCTGGAGAGAAGCCTTGGCTTTTGCAAAACGGAGCAAAGTTCATTTGCCCTGCGCCCGGCTATGACAGGCACTTTGCAATATGTGAGCATTTCGGCATCAAGATGGAAACGGTCGGCTTAAGCGATAGCGGGCCTGACATGGACGCGGTTGAAGCCTTGGCGAAAGATCCAAGTGTCAAAGGCATGTGGTGCGTCCCCATGTTTTCCAACCCCACAGGGTGCGTTTACTCTGCTGAAACAGTAAAAAGGCTGGCGTCCCTAAATCCCGCAGCCAAAGATTTCCGGCTGTTTTGGGACGACGCTTACTTCATCCACCAATTCGGGCCCAAAAAGATTCATCAGGGAAACATTCTCAAAGAATGCGAAGCCTGTTCCAACCCGGATCTGGCTCTTGTATTCGCGTCCTTTTCAAAGGTGACCTTTCCCGGTGCCAGCGTCGCGGCGGTCGCAGCTTCAAAAGCCAACCTTTCCTGGGTAAGGAACAGGATGTCCAAGGAAATGGTAGGGCCGGACAAGCTAAACCAGCTTCGCCACGCCAGGTTCTTCAAGAACGCGGACGGCGTTCTTGAGCATATGCAGAAAATGTCCAAGCTCTTGAAGCCAAAGTTTGACACTGTGCTTTCATCTCTGGAAAGAAACCTTTCAGGCGCTTGCACCTGGAGCAAGCCTGAGGGCGGATACTTTATAAGCCTGAACACCCCTGACGGCTGCGCCAAGCGGGCCATAGAGCTCAGCAAAGAGGCTGGGGTGGCTGTGACTGGAGCTGGCGCCACATTTCCGTACGGAGTGGATCCAAGAGACAGAAACATTCGGCTCGCGCCATCTTTTCCTGCCATAGGAGACTTGAAGCTGGCGGTTGAGATCTTTTGCGCGGCATGCAATCTCGCTGCGCTTGAAAAGGAAGCCGGGATATAAAAAGCAAAAAAGAGGGCGCACGCCAAGGCTTTGCCTTGGTGTGCGCCCTTTGTTTTTATTTTTTTGCTTTTTTTGCTTTTGTTTTTTTTTGCTTTTTTATTTTTATTTTTTTTATTTTTATTTTTATCTCTTTTTATTTCACTTCAAGTACTCAGCCGCCTGCGGCATCATCGACGCCGCAATCCTTGTAGCCGCGCCTGAGGTTTTGGGCGTGTACACGCATGCCAGAAACGCCAAAGGCACTTCCTTCGCGTAAGCTATGATCCAGGAGATGGTTTCCTTGCCTGAGGATTGCTCCACTTCAGCTGTTCCGGTCTTAGCGGCGGCGGTAAGCCCTTTGGCTGACATGGCCGTGCCCAGGGTTGCGGCTGTGCCCTTCCCTTTGCAGACCTGCTGCATAAGCGCGTCAAGATCCTGGGCCTCATCTGGCCCGACTTTGATGTGGCTGGCGCTCATTGTCTCTGTGGTCGCCTGCTTCACGAGCTGGCCGCTTTTGGTCTTTTCAGACATTATTGCGTAAGGGACTTTCGCTTGCCCCCTATTTGCTATGGCGCCAATCAGGGAAAGCATGTGGATCGGGAGGACTTCCAGCTCCGCTCCGGCAAGCCCCTGCCCTGCCCCAAGCCAGCCAGCGCTTCTCTCTGAAATGTTGATATTGACAATGGATATGGCTGACTTATAAGTGTTAAGGCGGTTGAAGTAGGGATAGCTCTTGTTGTACCCCAGCTCATTGCAGATCTCGATATACTTTCTTGATCCATTCGCGGCCTTGGACTCAAGCTTTCCCGCCTTTTCCAGGCTGAAGAGCTTTATCGTCTGCTCGGCGAAGAAGGCGTTGCATGAAACCGCGAACGCGTCATTGAAAGAGACCGGCCCATGTGGATACGGGCATGAAATGTTTCCTGAGGGGGTCTCATACACGCCATCGCAGACCAAGACCGTCTTGCTCCTGTCTTTTGGCAGATCAAGGAGGGCAAAGTTGCGGTTGATAGCCACGGTAGTGGCTATCTTCTGGATGGATCCTGGAGTGTACGGCCATCTGGCGGACTGGTCAAGGAGCCAGCCGTTATTCTTCTCGTAATCCGGATCATGGGCTGACACGTATATGTCAGACTTGAATTCCGAAACTGACACCGCTGGCGTTTGGGCGCTTGCCAAGATCTCGCCGGTCTGGTAGTTTTGCGCCATGACGATGCCTCTGGCGCCTTCCGCTTTTAGCGCTTGGAGCATTTTCTTGGACAGCTCGCCTGAAATGCTTGTATACACATAATACTCAGTGCCGTCATCCACAATCCCTTTGCGTCCGCTATATGTGCCGTCCACGCCATAGAGATCCCTGTTCACTTGCTGGATCAGCCCAAACTGCTGACCGTAAATGGCATGGTAAACGCTGTCTATCTTGTCAGCGGCCTCTTCTTTGGAATTCATGGCCAACAGGTCCTTGTACGCTTCATCAGAAAGAGGCTGCCACTCATATCCGTCCCTGTCTATGATGATCCATCTATCCGGGTAAAGCGCCTGGCCATAGGTATACCGCTCGAATCTTGAGTTTTTTTCATCAGAAATCCAGGCGTTTCCGTTTTCCACAACTTTTGAGCTAAATCCTGCCACAAATATGATGCCAAGAATCGCGAACGCGAAGGTGAACCAGCTTGCGAGAGAGCCTCCCGCTCTCATTTAGAGACCTCCTGTTTTGCGTATTTTAATATGGTTTGGTTTTTTATGTTTTTGGTTTGTTTTTGTTTTTTTTTATTTAATACTTTTATATTTTTGATTTTATGCTTTTTATATTTTAATTCTTTTATATTTTCAGCCTTTCTTTACATACCTTCTCATTTTCTTGGTAAACACTTTCGACGCCTCAGCAAACGAGAGGCACACAAAAAGTATCAGCACAGAGCCTCCTGCCCTGGCCAGGAATGGCATGGGAACTCCCACTATGGGCATGCCAATCCGGAGCGGCCCGATGTCAAAGGCCATTCCTGTGGATGAGGCGAAATTAATAAATGCCTTCACCGCTATAAAGAAAGAGGCGGTGTAGCACATCAGGGCATAGTGGAACTTGTAAGCCCTAGCGCCATGAAAGCAGTATCCAATCGCGACCAGGAACACCATGGCAATTAGCAGGGATCCGTTTACCAAGCCAAACTCTTCTAGCACAACCCCAACCGAAAGGTCAACCTGGGCTTGAAGCACCGCGCTCCTGTACTCGCCCTGCATGGGGCCAAACCCGTCATATCCGCCGGAGGCGGCGGTGATCCTGAGCCTCTCGACCTGGATCGGCCTATCATCGCCTGTGGCGTCTAGCGGATAGTCATTTTTCCAGTACTCAAGCCGCTTCGCGATCTTTTGCGTAGTGCTCTCAGACTGGGGCGTTGGGGTTGGGCCTCCTGCCGCTGGAGTTTCGCTTGCCTGGGAATTTCTTGCCCCATTGTATTCAACGATAGCGCCAAACCCCGCAGTTACAGCAAATATCGACACAAGCAGAAGCAATCCCGCGATATTAGAGTTCAGGCCTATATACGGCAATACCCTGACAGAGGCTATTAGCAGAAGCACCAAAATCATGACCAAGGACATGCCGTTTTCTCCTGCGGCGATCATCATCGCGCCAACAGACAGAAAGATCAGCAGGCCTGTGAAAAAAATGTCAGCCGGTTTTGACCTGATGCTTGAGACGCAGGAAACCATAAGGATCAAAAGAGGCAGATCCGTGACCTGGATGTCTATGTTGGAGATGACTATGTTTACGTAGTCCCCTTTGCCCAGGGCCGCAAACAGCACCACCGCAAAGGCTAAGAGCGAAACCAGGTTTCGGATGGTCAACCGGATCTTGAGGCCTGGCCGCTTCAGCAGATCCTTGTTGAAGTACGGAAAGGCGCTTTCCAGGATGAACGGCAAAGCCAGCAGAACGAACCAGCCAATGCCTGTGCTTATTATAAGGTTCTCAGAGGGGAAAATGGCGCAAGCGACAAAGGACAGCAGGTTTATGAAGATGTTCTCAGGCCCTGCGTTGGTTAGCCCTATGATGAAAAACGCCAGCCCTAAAACAAACAAAACGAGAAGCCATTGCGACAGGTGCTTGAGGTCTGCAGGATAGTGGCTTGTCGCCTGGATGAACACCATAACCTGGAAAGCGGCGCTAAGCAGGCACATGATCACCATCAAAATCATGCAGAAGTCGGCTGGACCCTTTCCTTTTTCTCCAAGATACGAGGCGAATTCAACTTCCTGCCCGAAGAAGGTTGTAGCCGCCCCATCAGGGATCACTTGCTCCGCGCTGGAGTTTTTGGGTATGTACTTCCATTCGCCCCCGCTTACGGAATAGTTGAAAAATCCCTGAACGCGCTTGCTTTTCGAGCCTCTTGGGGCGGGAAACCGCAGATCGGCGTTCGATCCCAGGTACCCTACAGTGTTGTCCAGCCTTCGCACTCGCATCTTTGTGCCGTCAGCCCCAGTGAACATCGCAAGCTTGATCCCAAAGAAATTGAAAAAGTACCAAAAGAGCGCGCAGACTATCATCGAGACCAGCAAGCCCCTTTCTACGCTGACCCCTTTTTGCAGCATGAAAGCAATGAATTCCAAGCGCACCATCCTTTGAGGGCAAAGTCTATATCAGGCATAACAGCAATATCTCCAGAGCTTTGCCTGTTCGGGCAAAGCTCGCAATTTTTAGTGCATATTCCAAAACTCCTGCAGTGGCGCAGTAAAAGTCACAGCACTGCTTTAATGCGTGACTTTTTCAAGCCATAAAATAAATTTTGGGATATGCTCTTAGCTATCCACGTCTACTGTTCCCCTGCGTTCCGGCTTTCCTGGCGGGGTTGGCGCCAAGTCATCGGTCTTCACGTCACTTTCGTAGTCTTCTTCATCTTCAGAAATGGCGGACGCCTTCCTGGAAATTTTCTTCACTCCGCTTTTCAATCCTTCAAGCCGCTCTTGGAGGGAGTCTGTCCATCCCGGCTTCATTGTTCTTTTTTTCCTGTCGTCCAAAAGCTTGTCCTTGATCTGCTCCCGCCTTACCGTATACAAGAAGGCATGGGCTATCAACTCGTGATAGGGAGATCCTTCAGTGTAGTCCCCGAAGCCCCCAGGGGAGAGCCCCTTTAGCCAGTAGAGCAGAAACGCCGCCACTGTGCGGCCGTCTCTCTTCGCTGTGTCGACTGACGCGTAATTGGTTCCCTTCCAGTCGGCGAATATGCCGGGTGCCTCCAAAAACCTGGGCCACGGCAGCCAGAAGATCCTGGAGTCGCTTTCTCTGACGAAAAGCTGGGACGCGCTTAGCGTCGCTCCAGGGCTTGCCTCCAGGATGCCGGACACTTGCATGCATGCCGATGGCGCATTCTTGAGCCAGTTCTTTCCAGCATGCTTTGCCCTGTAATCCGAAAGCGGAATGAGATCTGGCTCGGCTATGAAGAGAAACCCTATCTTCTCTCCGTCTACGCTAGCCGCCACCCTGTATGGAAGCGCTTGCTGGTCTCTGACAGCGCTTTGAATGTATTCCCTAATCTGTCCGGTGTTGCAGGAGTCTACGCTGCAGCTTAACATGCAGCACCTTTGCCCGGAGAAGCTGTCAACCTGAAGAGAAACCGAAACGGCGCCGCTTTCTCCCAAGGATTTCTCAAACCTGAATTCCGCGTCAGCCAATGACTTGATCATATTCTCTCCTGTAAGCTCTGTTGCCATGCGCTCACCCCCATTGACAGGATACCACCTGAAAGCTGTTCAGTCAAACAAATCTGACACATGGCGAGCCTCGAAAAGGCCATAACAAGCTTGAAAAAAACCAAAAGAGTCGCTGAAAACCCAAATAGATCCCGGAAAACCTAAATGGCACCCTAAAAACCTAAATAGGCCTTTAAAAACCTAAATGCGTAAAAAACTTGTGATTTATTTTGGCCGAAGTATAGACTCTTCGAACCAAGCGGCGCTAAAACCTTTCACGCGGATCTTGCATGCGCCATCTAGGCGCGCATGGCACGAGAAAAGCCACGCGTTAAAGCGCCGCGATGCCATTTCCCGCGCTTTTTCGGAAATTTGCAATATGCACTTATTGCCTTTTAAGAGAGCTTCCTGTTTTTCTGTCGTTATTGGCGTAGGCTCAAGTTGTTTTTGAGGCCAAATCATGATATGCTGGATTGTGACAAGCAAGGCGCAGCAAACGCTTAGAGCATATCCCAAAATTAATCTTAGGGCTTGCGGGATTTTGGGGATATGCACTTAGGATGGCAGGTGTCTCATGCGGTACAGCACAAGCATACATACGTTTAAGAACCAGCGAAAAGACAACGAAGACAGCGCCTTGGCGCTTAGCGTTGAGGGGCCGGGCGGAGCGCTGGCGCTTTGCCTGTGCCTTTCAGACGGAATGGGCGGATTGCACAGAGGCGCGGAGGCCAGCGCTTTGGCGGTTAGCGCCGCAGGAGCGAAGCTTGTCGAGCTTCTGCCCTCATCCAATAACGAAGCCGCATGCCTCTTGGCGGCGGAATCGGCAACACTTGCCGCAAACAATGCCGTGCTGGCGCTTTCCCAGAGGACTGGGGAAAGTTGCGGCGCAACCCTAGCCCTGGCATTTTGCTTGCCTGACGGAACATGCGCCGCCGCCAACGCGGGAGACAGCGACATTTGCCTGATCTCCAAAAGCGGGCTGACGCTGTTGAGCCATTCCCACTCATACGCCAAGCTTTTGGTAGACCAAGGGAAGATCACGGAAACGGAAGCGCTGAGCCATGACGGCAAGGGCACTTTGCTTGAGCATTTGGGCAAGAGCGACTTGAGCTTTCATTCAAGGCTTGCCAAGCTTAACCCCGGCGACAGGCTCGCGCTGATGTCTGACGGAGCCAGATCCTTGTTTTCAGGCAGCGAGCTTTTCAAGATGCTAGACGGAAAAAAGATTGAAAAATGGGCGGACGTCTTGTTCAAGGCCGGCCGAGGCTTGGGGGAAGAAGACAACCAAACGCTGGCGGCCGCTTTGGTTTTAAGATAAAGACAACCAAACGCTGGCGGCTGCCTTGGTTTTAAGATAAAGATTGGCAGACGCTGGCAGCGCCTTGGTTTTAAATTAAGATTTGTGCGCCTATAAAAATAAAGTACGCGTATCAGCGGGGTATGTTTAGGAGCATCTCCCTGCAAAAATATAAATTTTAAAAATTTTCGTTTGCGCCGCTATAGCAGCCGAAAACGCTTCCGCATCCGTATATATGCATAACGGGCTTAAAATCCTTAGCAAGGGAGGCATAAAATGCCTGAGCTAATAAAAAACCCTCATGCGGTAACCCGCGAATACTGGGTTGACTATGCCAGCCCGATCTACAAAGGGGTTTCATGCAATGTGTACCCGGTGGAGTGGATGGAATGGATGGGAGAATGGCCATCCAGGATCTGCGCGAAGGTGGTGCCGCTTGGCGGATCGTCCATGTCCCGCTTCAGGTTTGACAACGCCAGCTCCATCGCAAGCTCGCTTGACTCAAAGTACCTGCTGAAGCCTTTGGATTGCTTCATGGCAAAGGTGAAAAGCGAAAACTTCGGATTCTTGATTTCTGAACGATTTGACATAGACTTAAGAGACTTCCTGGATGACGTCAGCGCGGGGAAAAGGATCGCGCGGCCTGACACGCTCAAGGACATATTTCGGGACATATTGCTTGGCATAAGCGCCCTGAACAAGGCAGGGCTGATACACCGGGACATAAAGGCGGCAAACGTGCTGCTTCGCCTGACCTCTTCAGGGACATACAAGTCCTGCGCGATCGCTGACTTTGGGATAGTGAAGGATGTCGCCAAGACCATGACGCCTCCAGGCGCGATACTTGGCACCCTTTTTGAAAGCGCTCCTCCCGAGGCGTTTCTTGACAGCCGCATCAGCTCCAGCTACGACCTGTTTGGCGCGGGGATGATCTGGTACCGCATGTTCAACGCGGATGACGCGAACTACGCCGAGGAGTACGCACTTCCGGCAAGGCAGCAGCTAAGCCCCATGGAGATGCTGGAGATAGCCTCAAGCGCGAGCCGGGGGGCGAACGCCACAAGCGAGGAAATTGACAGGGAGTACCTGAAGATCTTTTACAATCGGGTGAAAGATGGCGAGGACACGTTTCCAAAGCTTCACCATTGCAGCTGCCCGTATTCAAACAGGACTTCAGTTCCTCCAGACATAGGGGCGCAGGATTTCTTGCGGAAGCTCCTGGCCTTTTCGCCTGAGGACAGGTTTGAGTCTCCAGGGAAGGCGCTGGCGGCCCTTGGCGCTTTGACGCTTGACAAGCCTGGCGCGGTCGGGCATCCGGCTGCGGCGCCGACGAAAAGCTTGCTCATAGCCGTGGACGGAACCCTGGAGTTCAGGAAGTACAGCCAGAAATCCATGGCGATATTGGAGAGGCTTTTGGCGCACCTATCGGACGCCATGCCCGGCATCCAAGTGAAAATTACGATGTATGAAAGCCTGAGAGACGGCTGCCCGCCTCCTAGGGTAGCGGTACATAAGCCTGGCGCCAGCGTCCTTGACTGGCACGACAAAGAGTCCATGCGCTTCGGTTTCGGAGGGCTTGGAAACCTTAGCCTTTTGGCGGCTGTTGACAGCTTGCTGAGCACTTTCCTGGACAAGCCCGATGTCAGATCCGGAAAGTCATTGCTGATCTTCGCGTCTCGCCCTCCCGCCATTCCAGACGGGCAATTCGGGGAGCTTGGAAGAGTCGGCTTTGTCAAAAGGCTCGTTGACTCCCGCGTAGTAAGGGTGGCGCTGTTCACCACCTCCAGCTGCGAGGAATACTTTGACCTGATCTTCGGCGGCTACACGGGCATGACGCGCTTGCGCCTTGACGACTTGGTTGTCACGTCCCCCATTTCGGCAGAGCCGGTCTTGTGGGACGCCTTGTTTGGAGGGACGACGTGATGCGCGAATTCACCGACCTTGAAGCCGTCAAGACCATAAACTTTGACACGTTCGAGCCCGATTTCAGCGGGAACTCAAAAATATATTTTTTTAACGCAGGAGACCAGAAGTACTGCCTGAAAAAGCAGGCGGATCGAGACAGCTTCCAGACGGAATGGGACGCTCTCCAAAAGCTTGCGAGAAACCCCATGTCACCAAACCCGGTCATGCAGTTCACTCAAGGCATGGCTACCGCCACGCCATACTGCATAGTGACCGAATGGGTTCCAGGAATACTCCTTGGGGATTTCCTGCTCATGCTAAGCCGAAACTCGCGCATGGACATTCCTTCGCGAAAAGCGCACCTTTTCTGGCGCGGAGTGCTCCAGGCACTTGAGGGGTTTCTTGACTCAATGCATGATCTAGGCCTTTCGCACAACGATTTCTATCTTCACAACATACTCATCTCCATGGGGGCAACAAAGCCTAAGCTTATGGTTTTGGACTACGGCAACGTAACCCGCGTAGGGGAAACATGCGCAACCCGCGCCGCCAACATCAGAAGCGGAAACCCAGGAGAGCGGGAATACGACTATTTCACCCTTTCGGTCATGGGCTTCTGGATGCACCAAGCCCAAGGGGTGGCGCTGTCTAGCGTAAATGACATGACTGACTCCATTGCTGAGCGCCATGCCTTCATGCTCTCAAACACCTTTGATTCCGCCGTGGCCATCAGAACCAACCTGTTCACCAGGGATCCAATGATGCGTTTCCAGCCGTCAAAGACCGTATCAGTGGCCAAGGTAATCAGCAACAGAGCGCCTATCGCGACTTTGGTAAAAGGGCCTGATATTCCGGCAAAACCCGTGATAAAGCCTATAGAAGAAGCAAAGAAGGCCAGCACGACCAGGTTTGCTCCAAAATCCAAGACCGCGCTCAAGGGTCTGAGCCCTATAGAGCAGTTTTTCTACTGGCTTGAGTCCTTGCCTATGATTAAGGACTTCAAGTACTCGTCCACCCTGTTCCTTCTTGATCTATGGACAGTCCTCAACGTAGCCATAGCCTTCATGGCAGGGCTTGCTGTAGGCGTCGCACGAAACGACGGCAGGATATTCTCTTTGTCAATCTTGGGCGCGCTTATTGTAGCCGCCTTGATAGCGGTTCCGACTCTAGCCCTGTTTTCTTCAGGCGAAGCCAACAACCTGTTCAAGAAGACCAGCATAAATGGCGGGCACTTGTCCCTTCTTTCACTGTTAACCCTGGTTGCGGCCGTTATCCAAGCAAAAGGCCAGCTTCCAACCCCCAAGTACATCTTGAGCGCCGAAATCCTTAGCGTTTGCGCTATAAGCGTCCTTTGGGCCGCTATCGCGCTCATAGACTGCCGCGCCTTCAGCGTTCACAGAAGCGAGCTTGTGCAAAAGATCCTGATCGCCGCAAACGCTTGCTCTCTGGCATTGTCACTGGCGTCTTGGGTGCTGGCATGAGGGTTGGCAAATATTGGGGGCGCAAGCCATTAGGTAGGCCTTTAATAAAAAAAGTATAAGGGATTTTGTTATAGCAATGCGGAAACGCAAATAAATAAAAATAAATAAATAAATAAATATAAAAAATAATGCAATAAATTTATTAGTATCTTAATTAAAACTGCACTTTTCGCCAGCAAGCGGTTCCCGCTTGCTGGCACGCATAGCGGAGGGATGCAACATGCGCCGTTTTATGAAGCTGGCAACGCTGGCAGCGTGCCTTGCGCTTGCTATTTTCGGCTTTTCGCAGACGGGATTTGCCGCTCCGCCTGCCCAGTACAGCTCGAAGGCTATAGTGCGCGGATCGGAACTTCCGAATCCTCCGAAGCTTCTTGTGGCGCTGCACATGGACGGTTCAAAAAACAAATCGAGTTTATACGGATTTGGCAACAGAAGCGCTACATACGATCAACTGGAGAGCTTTATCAGGCAGCTGGGACGAGATGGCAACAGCTTGCTTCTAAGCGTCTCAAGCGGCGGGGTGCTTGAGGATAACTCCATGTACTTCGCCAGCCTTGAGGGAGACGGCCTAGAAAACGCAATCGCCAAAGCCAAGGAGTACTGGGAGGAAGACAAGTATCCGGATGGGGCTTACGGGGAAGACCTGGACGGCGTTTTGACTTTGGCAAAGACCTTGGCGCAAGACAATCCAGCCGTCCTGATCTTTTTGACCGCGTCCACTGACCCTGCGCCGTATGACAGCATAGAGCGAGAGGCAAGCCTGGTGGAAAAAGGCGTGCCTATCATAGTCCTGGGCTTTTGCGAAAGCGGGGTCGGGGCCACGAAAATAGCGGTAACCCCGGACGACGCCGCCTACTTGACGCGACTGGCGCAAAGCACTGGCGGAGAGTTCTTTGACATTGAATCAACCGCCCAGATATCCGGGTACATGACGCAAGGGATTAGGCACCTGCAAGATCCCCAGGCTGCAGAGCCCGAAGCGGACGCTGTTCCGTCTCCGTCAGCAACTAGCGCCAGCCCGAGTTTGACAAGCTCCCCAATGCCTAGCCAGCCCGCGCCGCGAGGGGCGTCCGGATTGCCCAAGCTGCAGGACGTCTTTATAATTCTGGGCTCTTCCCTGGTTGCGCTAGCCGCTCTTGTGCTTTTGGTAAAAAAGATGTCAACAGCAGGGGGATCCATTTCGCGCTCGGCTGAAAGCGCGGCAAGCAGCGCAGCTGCGTCCGGCCCATCCAGGCTGCTAATGATGCAAATCATTACAACGAACCGGCTGGATTCCACCAGCGAGATCCTGAACGTGAAGATAAATGTCACCAAGAGCAAGCAGAACATGATGAGATACTTGATAGGCCAGCGCGTCTGGAGCGGCGACCTGGATTTCGGGATAATGGAAGTGCGGCTTGGGGCGGACGGCGAGATAGAGCTGCGGAAGCCGGGAGACTCAAACTTTTCGAAATGGCCCAGCTTTGCGGCTGTGAAGCTGCCCATACCAAGCCAGCCTGGCACAAAGGTTCAGTTTAGGCATTACAGGGGGTAACCAAATGCATTTGTTTGATCTAGAAACCCTTAAGCAAAAGATTGCAAGCATGCCAAAGCCCGAGCTGCCCAAACTCACCAAGAAGCATGGCGTGATCGCGGTTCTTGGCCTGCTGTCGGCGGGCGCTTCAGCCGCCATTGTCTTCGCGGCAAAAAAGCTGTCGTCAGGGCCGGCAAAAACCGTCAAAATGGAAATAATAACAGTGCGAAGATCCGAGCCAGCCATAAGCGAGCTCCTAAACGCCACGATTGAAGTCTCCAGCAGGAAGCAGGATCTGATAAGGGCTTTGATCAGCCAGCATGGCTGGAACTGCGAGAAGGATTTTGGAACGCTTGAAATCAGGCTTGGGTCGGACGGCGAGCTGGAAATGCGAAAGCCCGGAGATTCAGACTTTCGCATTTGGCCTTCCTTCAAGGCTCTAAAGCTCTCTATCCCAAGCCAGCCTGGCACTTTCGTGCAGATCAGGTATCATGATATATAGTGAAAAGCACGCCATAACCACTCTGGCACCGAGCGACCAAATGGCCTAAACTTGATCAGGCCTTGATTTTAAAGTGTTCATAATAAAAAACAGCTTTACTTGCCGAATTCGATGCGCTAACTCCGAGGTGATATCATTGGAACCCATTTTCAAGTCCGGAACAACAGGATGCCTCTACTGCATGCAGGCAGTGGCAAATCCCTTGCTTAAGATCATGCCTGACGACGAGAGAAAGGCTCGCGAGCTTGAAACATATATCGATAGCCTGGGAGACCGCCACAAAGAGGTTCTTGACCACATCAGGCTATACAAGGAAGGGCATTCCGAGCCTTACTACAGCTTTGTCGACGAGCGGGGAACGCCTGACGCCAAGCGGCTTGTGAAGCTTGGCCCCCTGATTGAGGATCCGAAAACCGAAAAAGCCATTTTGACCATGACCTATTCCGATGACAGAGGCGCGGTCCACAAGCTCCGCTACTTCGAGCGGGTGTGCCCTGTCTGCCGTAGGCCTTTGCATGAAGACGCTGGCAAAATGGACTTTTACATAGTCTCCGTTTTCGGCATCAGAAACATCGGAAAAACCCAGTTCATATCCACCGCTTGCAGAATGGCCAAAAACTTTGACTTTGAGCGCTTCACGTCCAGTTGCGACCTGCTCCCTGAACAAGTGCGGATAATGGATTCCTTGGGGATAGTGAGCCCAACAGCTGACCTGGTGCTAAACAAGGACAACTTCTACACTTTCAAGATATCTGGGGGCGGAAAGTCCTCATGCGTTATATTCCTGGACACCCCTGGCGAGCGGTTGCTTAAGGCAATCGAAGACGCGTCTCCCCTCAGCGCCGAGTCAACCGAGAAAATGGCAAGAGTGCGAACGCTGATCAGAGACGGAGATCGAGGCATCGCGCTTCAAAACGCCATAAGCGCCGCTTCAAGCACCGAGACTGACTACAGGCTTGGGCAACTCAAGGAGCTGATAAGAAGCAGCGCCCCAGTGGAGCAGCTTTTGGACGCGATTGAGGAAAGATCCAGCGCCGAAGCCCAGAGCAGGCTTAGGGAACTGATGTGGGTTGTAACAAAGACAAACATGCTTCTTTTCTTCGCGGATCCAACCAAGACAAGAAACTACGAGGCCAGGCTGGCGAAAGCTTATGACGACAGGAAAAAGTTTGAGGCCCTCTCCAGGGACTCAAACGTCTGCGACCCGCTTTTATTGCTTAAGGTTCACGAGCGCAAAGCCGAAGGCATGCAGTTTCACCAGGAGCATCCCTTTGAGGACACTGTAAGCCTCTTCTGCAAAGGCCTGAAGCTGGTGGACACAGCGGGCAAGCTCAACCTGGCTATCGTTTTCACCAAGCTTGACAAGATAGAGTACTGCTACAACACCGCAGGGTTCTATGACGGAGATCTGGATCTAGAAGGATCTGACGTCTTGTTTGTCAAGAATGATCCTCTCTTCGCCAAGGACAGGCCTGAGGATGCCCCCAAGCTCAACAGGAACTGGGCCGAGCTGATCTCAAGGGGCCAGTTTTTCATGTACAGCGAAAGCAAGGGCGAGTACCGGCAGCTAGCTGACGCCCTGAATGTCCAGCAGACCGACATTCCGGTCTTCCTGATCTCAAACGGCTCAATGATCCCAAGCGGCTTGACCGCAAAGGAGATCGAGTCAAGCAAAGGGATTCTTCAGGATGTGCAGCCTCACATCCATGACTACCTGGAGCAGGCGCTAGACCTAAACCCCAAGGCGCCAGACACGGCCACCGAGTTCAAGTCAAAAAGAAAGCAGCTGGAGGAAAGCCTGAAGCTCTTCCAAAAAGCCATAAAGTTCTCAAACGCGCAATCCAAGCAGTGCCTGCCTTTGTTTCAATGGATTATCACCACTCTCTTGTATAGTTGAACGCAATTCCCAAGGCCTAGCAAGAGCGGGCATATTTTCGCTCGCGCAAAGGCCTTGGGGCATGCCCTTGGCATGAAGACAGGGTAGGCATATCCCAAAATTCCATATAAGGCGCGGTGAAAAGGCATGCGATGCTTTTACAGTGTTTGTCTCGGGCTTCAACGAGCAAACTTGCGTGGCTTTTCACGCGCCATTAAATTGATTTTGGGATATGCTCTAAGCACATGCCCTGAAATTGTTGTTGTTGGAAAAGATCGCGTGAGCAGCCTTTGTTTGACCAAAAGAAACTCTTTTCACTGCGTTTCACTTGCGTTTGGCTTTTCCCGCGCACCCAATAATCTCGGGACATGTACTAAGGGGCGAAAACATGGGCAAAATATTTCAGCACATTTATACTACCAATGATGGCGCGAAAACCGTGTTCATCTCTCCAGAGATAGAATCTTCCAGAGTCATGCTGGAGGACGCGTCTGTCTTCCACAACGCTTCGATGGACGAAAAAGGGCTTCTTTTCCTGCCTTTGCCCTCCGGACTCTTTGCCGTAGGGCAAGCGTCCAGGTTTGAGACCTATGACCGGCCAGCTTATATTCAGCACAACTTTGTCCTGGACGAGGACGCCTTTATGGAAGTGAAAGCCAACCCGGCCCGGGCTCTTGGGCTTTTGGACTTTTGCGAGAACCCCAAGCAGCTCTCTTCCGGCGTGCCCGCTTTCACCAAGCTGCCTTTTCGAAGCGGCCCAGGGCTGCCAACCTTTGCGCCAAACATTGACTGGGAGTCCGTGGTTGCCTCGCTGTTTTCGGGATACGCCGAAAACCTGCTGTTTTCGTCATCCCTGCCGTCACGCGAAAAGACCGCGAGAAAAACCATAGCTTCCATCATAAACGTCTTTCCGCTAGAGATCCTGTCTCGCATGCCAGGCATGCACACTTCCGCCTTTGAGCATACGGCGCAGTCGATAGCCATCAAGTTTCCCTGGAAAGACACAGGCCATAGCGGCTTGCGCATTGACACTGTTTCTGACAGCAGAAGCAGAAGCCTTCTTCATAGCGCGTACCTGGGCGAGAAGTTGCGGGAAGGAATGCCTTTCTCCCTTGATCCCACCCTTTCGGCCATCCTCCGAAGCGGCGGAAACGCGCTAAGCAAAGCAAGCGCCATCAAAGATCTCCTCTCTTTCTACTTTGCCTTGGACAAGGGCCTTTCAAACGACGCGGCGAGATTTCTAGCCGAGCTTGCAAACAGCAAGCAGCATGAAAAGCATCTTTCTGATCTGGCTGGAAGCGCCACTGCCGCTTTTCTCAGGCTCAAGCTAAACGGGGCCGATCTGGCGCCCGCCCTTTCGCTCGCCAAAGAAAGGTGCCCCATCGTCTACAACATGATCATCAGCAACTCTGTCGACCTGCAGAAAGTCCTGGAAAAGCCGGCGTCCAAGCAGAAGGCCAAGTCCGCTCCCGCCGAGAAGCCTACGCAGCCATTTGATCTCTGGAATGAGCCAACATCCGACCCTCGCGACGCCTGGGTGCCCTCCGCTGACTTCAAGCCAGGTGCGCCGCCTTCCTTTGAGCTAAGGGACGCAAACAACCTGGATGACCTGGAAGCATGGATAGTCTCCAAGACTTCAAAAGACTCGAACATCATGTTCACAAGAGACTTCCAGGATCGCATCTTCTCCAAATACAACGCCATCACCCAGAAGGATTCCCAGGCCTTGAAAAACCCCAGGGAGATAGCCGAATACCTGCAGACATGCCCAACGCTCAAGGGAGTGCTTTTCAGAAACCCGGAAAGGCTCTTGGACATCTGGTGGGAATGCCTGCTTTGGCGCCCCTATGACGGCTTGAGAAACGCTGACGAAGAGCAAAGGCAGAAGTGGTTTGACAACAGCAGGCGAATCCTCACGGTTTTCAGCCTGGAAGGCGTGTTCATGAAGCTCCGTCTCCCCTCGGCTGTCTCCTGGCGCATTTACGAAACCTTTGAGGGCGTGTACGGAAAAGGCCCGGATTGCTGGGGAAGAGCCAGACCCCTGGCAAAGTACATCAGCTGCAAAATGCTTTCTTTTTGGAAGGAGGTTGGCGACAGGCTAAAGGCATACCCTCACGAGGGCTGCCGCGATGATTTCAAATATGGCCCGCAAATCCGGAACTTCAGGATGGCCATGAGAAAAAGCGCGCTGGTGAAGTCTCTGTTGGCGTTCTCTGCCGTTGTCCTGGTGTACGCCATCTATTGCACTGCAATGCTCACCATGAGCAGCCTGGAGTTCCCCTGGCTGCCGCAGCCTACCCCGCCTGACAACTTGCTTGAAGCTATTATGGTAACGCAAGCGCCTACGCCCACTGTTGCCATGACGCCGCCTCCAGCAACTCCAACCCCGCTGCCGACGCCAACAGTGGCGCCCTCAGTTTCTCCAACAGAGCCCCAAGGCTCCGAGAAGCCTACTGATTCAGAAGCTGGCGATGAAGCCGCTGGCGAAGGCACAGGCGAAGCCTCTCCAGCCGCCTCCGGCGCGTCAGAAGCGCCCGCCTCTGAAACGCCAAATCCCAAGGCGACATAGTGCGCACCGGAAAAATCCTGGCGAATGCTTCAACTAGTTTGCTCGGGCTTCTGCGAGCAAACACCCGGATTTTTCCGGCGCCTCAGAATTAATTTTGGGATATGCGCTTAGACTTGGGATATAATGCTCTCTCATTTTTTCATTCGCCTGAGCATACGCTTGACTTGGCATATTCCAAAGAATGGTTTTTCCTAGCCTTAACGGAATTGGGGATATGCAAAAAGCGAAGCTCTTTTCACTCGAATAACAAACTCTCTAAAAAAACAAAACATCAGAAAGGAGGTCGCCAGAAAACTTGCGCTCGCGCGTGAAGCATCCGCGCGTAAGCAGCAGCGGCTTGAGCGAAGCTAAGTTTTCGCTCACAGGGCAAGCTTTTCTGGCACAACGCCATGATAGTCACAACAACGCCTTCGATAGAGGGAAAAAAGATCAAGAACTACAAGGGCATAGTCTTCGGAGAGGTAGTGGCAGGCGTCAACGCGCTCAAAGACCTCTCGGCTAGCTTAACCAACTTCTTTGGCGGAAGATCAGGCTCCTATGAAAACGAGCTGATCGCTGCCAGAGACAGCGCCATCCAGGAAATGAGCGACCGCGCTCACGCCCTTGGCGCAAATGCCGTTGTCGGCGTGAAAGTCGACTACGAAGTGCTTGGCGCTAACGGCAACATGCTGATGGTAATCGCGTCAGGAACAGCGGTAGATGTGACGGAAGGCAACTAAGAACAAGGCAACTAAGGCTTTCGGCTGTTTGCTCCGCTCCGAAAAAAAGGCATCCCCTGGGATGCCTTTTTTCTTGCCCTGCGCATTGCGCCAAAGGCTTTCAGCTCATGCCGACGCCTATCCTTTATCAATCCCCTTTTTGCCTACAATCTCGAGCAAAATCATCTGCAAAATCCTCCTTTCGTTTCATCCAAATTTCAGCGATCAGCCAGGTCGTAAGTCCCACTTCTTTTCTCTCATCGACCCGCCTCCGCCTCCCCCAAAACTTGGCATCCCCCAATGTATGCCTATATGCTTGCTTTACACCAATTAATTCCTTTCTCATATGCAACTAAAGTTCAATCAGTCAGGGTTGTCCAACCCCCCATTTCTTGATAATACCAATTAAGCCTTTAAGAATTCTTGTCGATAAAACCATCAGGTAACATTAAGTGCTGGTTCCAAAATTCATTTATTGCCGCAAGCCAAGCGACGCTTTAGCTATGTTTGCCTCTTGTTACTCGAGCAAACTTTCGCGGCTTTTCACGCCTTAAATGATTTTGGATATGCATTAAGCTTTGGCTTTTGCCGGAGATGAAAGGAGGATAGACGCTTACGCTTGACGCCGCCCCTTTCGCTGCTGCATACAGGCATACATATGCCTCGAATGGCTTTGGTCGCACCAATGGCATATCCCTTTAGGCGCCGGCCTTTCCCCGCGCCACAGAGTTAAGTTTGGGATATGCTTCAAGAGCTTAGGTGCGCAAGCCGAGATGATTTCCCCCCTGTCTCGACGTTGCGCCGCTTAACCAATGATCTTTAGTGCATTCCAAAAGCCCGTTTTGGCCTTTGCTAGTTGCCTTTGCCAACTAGTTGGCTCCGCCAACATTATTGGCTTTGCCAATAAATTAAGCTCGCCAAAACGAAAAATCGAGGACGTCGGCATCGCTTTCTTCAAAACCTTGGCCAAAAGACATCTCCCCCCTTTGTCAGGTCGCAAGGCAACGCGCTAAAATGGCGCATAGCGCCCTATAACCGCTTTTAGAGAACAAGCGCAGAAGAAAGCAGGAAAATTTCAAGAGCTCATTGAAGAAAGCCGGCATTGCTTCCTTAGCGCATAACCCAAAATTTCTTGGTGGCTTTTCTAAGCCATAAGTTTGTTTTGGATATGCCCTTACGCCTAAAACAATCATCAACTCGCGCCGCTTGGAATCCCGAAATTTCCCAACGCGCAGCATTTAAGGCCAGAGTCACGATGACTTTCTGCTCACGAGCGCAGACCTTAAATGCAAGAGACATGATTGTGTTTCGGGATATGCTGTTCCCAGCTTCTCAGGTTGCTCTGCCAAAGCTGCTCCGTTGCCAAAAGAGACACCCCCCGTCTCTAGCAATTGCTAAAGCGTCGAGATTATAAGCGCATATTCTTATATCAAAACCCGAAAGCCAGAGCTGCGCAAAGAGCGTCTAGCGGCCGCTCTTTGTTTTTATATTATGAAATCTGCTTTGCGAGAAAGCATTGCAAAGCTTGAGCCAATGCCACGCTTAAGCGTCCGCATTTGGCCGCGAAAGAGCGAAAGAAGCTCTTGTCGCCTAGGCTGATGGCAGCTTATAAACGCTTCCAAGCAGCCTCGAAACAAACGCGCCTTCAATATCTAGCAGCACTTTCAAAGATCCACCTTAAATCCCCAAGAAATACCTTTAATCCCCCAAATTGTAGCGGTGCCCAGCAAGCCCTGGCGCCTTGCTACGCTTGAGAACTGACTTAGGTTGGTTCTTTTTTTTTGCGGAAAAATCTTTTGCATGATTTTCCTTTGATCGCGGGGGATCGTGGCGGGCGATGGCCGGGATGTGCGGCAGACCTGAGCATTGGATAAAAGAGGCGCTAAATGTCCGTCGTCCAGCATCCCCGCCCAAAGTGGCGCTCGGTTTAATTCTCTGTACGCTTAACATTTTATGTTGTTGATTATATCGTTAAAGCGCCGTTCCCCTCTTTTCTTAAGCCTCCGACCTTCCTGCCAATTAGACCCATTTAGGCCCTTGGCGAACCCTCTCATCACAAATTTGCCCTCCCTATTTTCCTCCCAGCAAGCCTCCAATCAGGATTTCCATCCTAGCTTTTTAATGCTGCATGCTTTGTCTCAAATTTCCATAGACGTATATTCTCGGGCCCCTAACTCATAATAAGGTCGTGGAAAAGCACCGACTAGTCCAGCCGCGTCGGGATAGCGCAAGCCACGCCTTTCACGTCATTATCGACCTTACTAGGAGGCACACATCTATGAACCAGGAGCATCCAGCCCCATCAGCTACGGCGTCAACAGCAATGAACGCCATGTCAGAAATTCCGACGCCAACCTCTAGCGCTGTAACGATCACCGCCCTTGTAAAAGAGAGCGACCAGGTCGTTGGATACCAGCTGTCAGATGGCCGCGTCATCAGCAAATCAGAGGGCGTAAGCATTGCGCGCCAGGGCGGAATCAAGGACGTAGGGATCTCGACCAACAACGGCTCAGAGTACCTCAAGTCCCTTCCAGACACAGACGAGAGCAACAACCTCAGCAACCTTCCCTCGATAACACAGGCCTAAAGGCCCACCTCCAACCAGCCCCTCCATGGCCTTTGCCTGTGGAGGGGCCTCTTCTTTTGCCTTGCAAGCTGGGGCTTTTAAATCGCAAGCTTCTCGTCGCGGGCTTCTCTAAAGCCGGTGGTTTCCGCGTATCGCCGTTCGCAAAAGCGTATCGCAAATTTAATATCTAGGCGAGAAAAAGCCACGCAAGTTTGCCCGCAAACGCAACTTCAGGATATTTAGATACGCAATTGTAATGCTGCAAATTCATTGCGCTTGAAGCAAATCGAAACAAAATAAAAATCGCATTCGTATATTTAACCGAAAGGCGTTGACATCGGTCTTAGAAACTAAAAAACTCCTGTCGCGCATGCCTGGCTCCGCCTCAGGCAAGGCCAAAAGCGTTTGTGGTCTTTTTCGCAGAGCTTTGATAAATATTCCCTGGCAAATGGGTAATGTTGAGCCATTGTTGCCAGAAAATTGTTGTCAAAGCGTAATCGGCAAGAAAACAAATTGCTATTGATAGCCCAACTTGTTCATGATATACTGAGGGAGACGAAATTCGTCTGCTGTATATCACACTGCTCCAAGGACAGGTAAGAGCATATCCCAAAATTCCTGCAGTGGCGTAGCAAAAGTCATCGCGATGCTTTAACGCGTGACTTTTGCAAGCCATAAAATTAATTTTGGTCTATGCTCTAAAATATCCTTGGGTTTTTGAAGGGGAGGAGAACCAAATGAAAAGACTAATTGCCGGGCTGCTCGCATTAGTGCTTGCGCTTGTGCCAATCAACATCTTTGCCGCGCCAACAACTCTCACAAAGGCCATCACGCCGAACCAGCTCACGATTGAATGGGCGGACAAGAGAAAGCCTAACACAGTGATAGACTCGTTTCGCATTGACGGCTTCAACGCGGCTCAATTGCGAAGCCTGGTTGCCGCTTGCGGCGGGACTGTGGTAGACACCGCGAGCACGTACAAGGACGGATCCTACCAGATCAAGTTCCAGGATGCAGACGTTAAATTTGACACAATAAAGTTCGATTCAGCCAAGACCGTAAAGGTTCAGTACAACATCTCAATGATCAGGGATCCTGAGGGGAAGATTGTGCAAGCCACAAGCCCGGGCTGGATCTACCTGGTTGATGACGAGTACAACTGCGGAAGCCTTAGGGACATCCTTACCGCTTTGGGTTTTGACTTCACTTTCACCGATGATCCGGCGGCCCAAAAGACTCACGTGATCATCCGCCCGCTGAACGAGCCGGCAAAGAACCTGACTCCGACTCCCACGCCGACGCCAGCGATTCCGACCGAGTACAACCTTCACAGCAAGCCTATAGCGACAGTGCTAAAGGAGCTGGAGACTGTTCTTGAAAACATCGCTTACACAAACGACAACTTAGGCAGGACTGTAATCACTGGAAGAGCAAAAGGGGAAGTTGCCCTGTCGTATGACAACTACTCTTGGATAGGCGCATACGCGTACTCCTACCAGCAGCTGGTCTCCGGAACGAAGGTTCCTAGGGGAACAGACGTCATGTTTACGTACATCGGCACTGGGCCGTCTCTGACGCCTACGCCATCTCCATCGCCTTCTCCGTCTCCCACAGGCGTGCCGCCCAAGACCACTTACTACTTCCAGTCCAAATCAAATCTCCAGGTTTATGACGAGATAGGATCGTCCCTTGGAAGCCTTGGCACCAAGCCTGACGGAAACAACAGGTTTGTCATTTACGGCGTTACCAACAGCGATGCGACTTTCGTCTTCAACTTCCAGAGCTGGGTAGCGTCGTCAGGAACGCCGCTTAAGCAGTACACTTCTGGAGCGGAATTGCCAATGGGCACTTATGTCGAGTTCACGTACCTGCTTCCGCCGGCTACGCCGACTCCTACCATCACGCCGACTCCTACAATTACGCCTACCCCTACCGCCACTCCTACCGTCACGCCTACTCCTACTCCAGCGCCTACGGCTACGCCGACTCCAACTCCAGAGCCGCCTTCGCCTACGCCTACGCCTCCCGATGTGCCTCCCACTCAGCCTACCGCTCAGCCAGAGGAGCCAGCGGAGTAAATAGAAAATATAAAAATATATAAAAATAAAAATATAAAATAAAAATAATAAAAATAATAAAGCAAAAACCCCAAAAAGCGGCAAGGCCAAAGGCCTTGCCGCTTTTTTATTGCGCAAATCTAGCTTTTCTCCGCTCTCACATTGAGCCTTCTAAACGTCTCAAACCCGCCGCTTAATTCCATTTCATCCATAACGCAGTCCCGGAACCGCCTTTTGCTTTCATCGCCTTTCAGCCATTCCAGGAATGGCACCAGGCAGGGCTGGTCTATCCATCTGGCCATGTCATCAAAGCTTGGAAACCGCTTGTCATCCACATCCATCCAGACTTCCAGATCACAGAACCCAGCATTGGCGGCAAGCTCTTTGAATCCAGCTATGCAAGGCATGCTCCATGGCCATTCAAAGCCTGAGAAGTCAAACTCCGGCAGTTCCATGGCATGCTTGAGGGCTTGGGTCAGGTTTGCGACGTTGCCTTCACCGCCAAAGCTCCAGCGGAGCCTTCCTTTATCTGAAAGCGCCTTGCTTGAGGCCTTCAGGAGCAAGTCATGATCCTTCACCCAGTGCAATGCGGCGTTTGAGTAGATCAAGTCAAACTCGCCCTCATAGCCCATCTCCAGCATGTCCTTGCAGACAAAGCTCAAGTTTGGCCTTTCCCGCATCTTTGCCGCTTCTATCATGCCCTTTGAAGAGTCCAGCCCTACTACCATGCCGTGAGGGACGCGCTCCGCAAGCGCTGCGGACAGAATTCCCTCTCCGCAACCCAAATCCAGAATCCTTTCGCTTCCGTCCAGCTCCAGATCAGCTATCATTTTTGAGCCCCAGCCCTTTTGGAGGGCGGAGGCCTTTTCGTACAGCATTGCATTAAACTCTGGGGGCATATGATACCTCTTTGAATTGAAATGATTGCGACTGGCGCCAGCGCTCACGCGCTGGCGCCAGTCGCGCTAGGCCTTTCGTTTTCGTCCAGCCTAAATTCGTATCCCAAATTTTCCTATAAAAACACAAGATGGCGTTTGCCCAATGCTCAGTCCCACATATCCTTCTCTCCCGGGCAACGGTTTGGCTTTTTTGCCGCCCTTGCCTCAACAAAGCATCCGCATATCCTGCAGAGCCCATTAACCAGGCTGGAACACCGCTTGCATGCCTCAAGCCTCTTCTCAAGCTCTGGGGGTTCGGTTTTTAGGTCGGGTGGGATAAGCGAAATATAGTCATAAACGCTCTTGTAGCTGTCAGCTTCAGAAAGCTCCCGAAGGAGGCACCTGCATGGCCTCACAGAACGCTGATTGCCGCAACGCTTGCTGGAGGAAGCTCAAACCGCAAGACGCCGTCCTTTGCCTCTACGTCAAATTTGGCTATAGAGACTGTGTTGGGATGGTCAAAGTCATTGAAGTCAGCGGGATTGCCTGTCAGGATCTTGGCTTGCGCTTCCCTGAAGTTCCTGTGCTGGATCTCGCACTCCACCTGCAAGACCTTGGAATAGGAAAGGTTTGCAAACGTGGCGTGGATTCTGGATGAATCAGACATGGAAGCCGAAACGCTGAGCTCTGGGGCACCGTTGGCATCTCCCTCGTCGTACGCTGCGTCAAGCAAAGTCGCGCCTTGGTGCTCCTTGTAGAGATCAAAGACATGGTAGGTCGGAGTCAAGACCATTTTTTCGCCATCGGTCAGAACCATGCTCTGGAGGACATTGGCGATCTGGGCTATGTTTGCCATTGACACGTATGCGCTTTCCTGGTTGAAGATGTTCAAGGTCAAGGCGGCTAGCATCGCGTCCCTGATTGTGTTCTGCTGGTACAGGAAGCTTCCTGGGGTTCCTGGCTCCACGTCATGCCATGTGCCCCATTCGTCAACCACGAGGGAAACCTTGTGATCCAGATCATGCCTTTGCATTATGGCTGTGTGCTTTTGGATCAGATCCTGCATGACCCTTCCGGCCTTGATAGTTTTGTAATACTGCTCCTCAGTGAAAGATGTCGCGCTTCCCTTGTTGTCCCATGGGCCTGTAAGGGTATAATGGTGCAAAGCCAGCCCGTCCATCATTCTTCCTGCTGAGGACATGAGCTTGTCCGTCCATTCGTAATCGGCGCCGTTGGGGCCGCAGGCGATCTTGAACAACCTTTTCCCTCCGTGGTTTTTCGCGAATGTCTGATACCTTCTGTACTCGTCAGCGTAATACTCAGGCCGCATGCTTCCGCCGCAACCCCAATTCTCGTTTCCGACGCCTATGAACTTCACGTTCCAGGGCTCTTTCCTTCCGTTAGCCGCTCTCCAGTCTCCCATGGGGGATCCTTCAGGCGAGTTCAGGTACTCTATCCAGTCCGCCATTTCTGAAACTGTGCCGCTTCCCACATTGGCGCAGATATATGGCTCACAACCCAGCTGGCTGCACAGCTCTAGGAACTCGTGGGTTCCGAAGGAATTGTCTTCCACCACGCCGCCCCAGTTGGTGTTGATTATCTTCTTTCTCTTGTCCTTGGGCCCCACTCCATCCTTCCAGTGGTACTCGTCAGCGAAGCATCCGCCTGGCCAGCGGAGTACTGGCACCATTATGTTCTTCAAAGCCTCAACTACGTCAACCCTCATGCCATTGACGTTTTTGATGCTTGATCCTTCCCCTACATACAGGCCCTCATAAATGCACCTTCCCAAGTGCTCTGAGAAGTGGCCGTAGATGTTCTTGTTTATGACGCTCTTTCCAAGGCTAGCGTCTATGGTTACTTTGGCCATGAAAACCTCCAGGTATTTTAATTTTTCTTGTTTTCTTTTTATCTTTGGCTTAAAAAAGCCCTCACATATTTATACCACTTTGAGCTCTCAAGCGCAATAGAGCAGGCCATGCTAACGAGAGGCAGGATAAGAATCTATTTATCGCAAGCAGGAGCTGTTGGCTTCAAAGGCGTGCAACGATAAATGATCGCTCGTCAGTTTAGATCTCTGTGATCTCTGCCACTCTCAGCTCCAGCGGCTCCATCATCGCCTCATAGATTAGCGCCCCGTCTGACGGCTCAAGAACGTAGGTTGAAACGCTGGGCTCGCAGACTGTTTTCAAGAGCCCGATATCCCGGTCTGAGCAAGGGGGCTTGCCCATTCTGATCCACTCGTCAAAGCTGGATCCATGGTTCCTGTTCAGGACATGCTCTCGGACTGAGCTTTTCTTTCCGCCTTTAAGAAGAATGGTTGCCTTCACCCAGCTCAGGTTGTCGACCTGGGCCATGCGGGCAAAAAAGGTCTCGTCGGCTTCGTTGCTTGAAAGGTACAGCTCGCCCAGATGCTCGTAGTTGCAGAGGATGACGTAAGTGGTCTTGTCGGCCTTTGAGATGGAATAGCAGTCTCCTCCGTCTCCCTCGCCTTTGGCAAGCTCAACTCCGCCAAACCTGCCCAGCATCTTGAAGGCTTGCAAGACCGGCTTCTTTATTCCGCCTGAGGCGTAAAGCCCGCAATCCCCGACAAAGGGAGATCCTGAAAGCTGGGGATCGTCCGCCAGCTTGAACTGGGGGTACTGTATCCCTTCCATCATTCGCTTGACCACTTTGCATGCCATGTAGCAGGTATCGTTGGCCATGTCGCGGGATCCGTCGCCAGGGTTTTTCAGGATGAAAAGGCGTCCGTTTTTGCTGTCTTTCACTTGGAATCCTACGCAAACGCTTGCTTGAAGGCCAAGGCGGGACAGGTGCTCTTCGATCTCATCCTTTGAAGCCTCATCCTTGGCAGACAAGACCGCCTCCAGCCCTAGGGAGCTGACAAACCCCAATGCCTTGGCGAGCACTTGATAGCTCAGATCTTCCATTGAGGCTGGAAGGATCACCTGGTCAAACCGGAAATCAGCCTTTGCCGCTCTGAGCATTTCCTGCGTCTCAGCGTAAAGCGCATGCTTGATGGACTCAACAGTAAGCGCTATGCAAGGCTCTTTGAGCTCATGCCCTGGGGATTGCAGGTCTACGTCAACATGAAGAAGCTTTACGCTTGTGGACAATCCGCTCTCAGCCAATTGGCCGGAGCGCGGAATCAGGTACTTCGCCAAGAGATTGAGATAGTCCTCTCTCCTTCCCTCTGGCGCCTCTTTCTCCTTTATGGCAAGAGCCCGGTACGCTGTAGGCGACATCCCATGCTTCTTCTTGAAGTTGGCGGCGAAGGTTCGGCTTTCAGAGTAGCCGCAATCAGAAGAGATCTGCTCTATGGTCTTGCTTGTGGCCTCCAGTTCAGCGGCCGCTCTGCTCAAACGGACATCATTGTAGTAGGCCAGGAAGTTGATCTTGAAGTGGCGCTTGAAGATGAGCGAGATGTATTGGGGCTGCAGCCCCACTGCCTCAGCTATGTCGTTGAGAGTCAGGCTTTTGCTGTAATTCTTTTCAATGAATTCCGCTATCTGGGAGAACCGCTCCATATGCTTCCTGGAAGGCTCATTTTTTGTGTCTGAAAAGTGCATGGCCAGATCGTTTAAAAACAGGTAAGCGATTGAATACCCAAAGAAAGAGGTCAGCTTGTTGTCCCCTGTGAACAGCTTCACCAGTTCCGCTATGCTATGCTTTATAAGGTAAAACCTTCTGTCGTTGGGCGTGGATGTGGAGTCGCACCTGAAATGAAGCCCTTTGCACAGCTCTGGCGCAAGCATCCCTATCCTGATCTTGAAGGACAGGAACATGAAGGGCGAGGTTCCGCGAAGCTCATGGAGAAAGCCGCTGTTGACAAGAATTATGCCATCAGCGGAAAGCTTTGTTTCATAATCCAAGAGCGTAATAACCGCTTCGTTCTTAATGACAAATATAAACTCGATGTCATTGTGGCAATGCCAAGGCACAGCCATCGCTTCGCACACAGACAGGCTGATTGGATAGGTTGGATCGTTGATCAGGCTTGTTTCGCTCAAGCAGGCACCCCCATGTGTCGAGACTTTTGATCTAATGCTTAAGCATTATACCACAAAAGCGGCCTTCGCGCGAGGGCCTGCGCAGAATCAACAAACATGCGCATATGATGGTCGTTTTTTCAACACTTTTGACGGTTGCCAACTTGCGCAGACGGGTTGGAATCAAAAATTCTGATGATTTATTGTAAGTATTTGTATAGCCAGTTGGGAGGTTGTATGAGAAAATGATTTGCGGGCATTTGAGATCCTAGGAGACGGTTCAGGGGCGCAAACGACATGTTGCGCAGGTTTTTATGCGCTTGCGCAAAAAGAGCCGCTTCTTGGGATTTGAGAGTGCCTGTATAAACAAAAAACAGGGAGGATGTTAAATGAAAAAGCTTGCTGCTTTAGCATTAGCGCTATTGGCACTTGTGGCAACGCTTGTTGGATGCGCCACACGCGAAGCCGCGCCTCTGAAAGTGGGATTTGCGCTCCCAGATCTGTCCAACGAGTTTTTCGCGAACTACGGCAACTCTGTGAAAGCTGGGCTTGAAGCGGAAGGCTACGAAGTGACTCTGGCCTCATACGGCGGAGAAGTGGCAAAGGCGACAGAGCAGATAGAGACATTTACTACCCAAGGCGTAGACCTGTTTATCATCATGGGCGCGACCCCTGATCTGCAAGGGGCGCTGAAAGCGGCGCGGGCCGAGGGAGTGAAAGTGCTCCTAGGCGGAAACGAGATCGAGGGCGCTTACGACGTATGCCTGGTTGCTGACAACAAGCAGATGGGCGCTTTGATAGGGAGCATGGGCGCTGACCACTGGAAAGAGCGCTTGAAGGATGATCCTGAAGCAGAGGCGCTTGTGCTTTTGTTCAGCTACAGCGGAGTGGACATGAAAAACAGGTCTGACGGCATATTTGAGACATTCAAGGCGGAATCAGGGATACCTGAAGAGAAGCTCAGAGCTATTGAGTGGACTACTGACAGCGGCGACACCACTGGGCGGACGCTTTTGGAAAACGCCTTCACGAAATATCCAAACATAAAAATGGTTTTATCCATCAGCGACGCGATCAGCCTTACCGCCATGAATGTCATGAAAGCCAGCGGCAAAACCGGGGACGAATACGCTGTATACGGCTCCGACGCCACGATCCAGTCCCTGCTTGAGATAGCGGAGGTCAATGGGCCATCCATATACAGGGGAACTGTCAGCATGGGCGATATAGTCGCGCAGACGCTTGAAAGCGCGTCGAAGCTTTTGAAGAATGAATACCCAACCCTGCCCTATCGGAACGAGGGGCCAGGCGTTCCTGTGACAGCTGAAAATGTGTCCCAGTTCCTGCCGCCGCAATAAAGGCTAGCAGCTTGCCTCAGGCTTTAAATCGGAGGAATGTGATGAATGACGTCATACTGCAAACAAGTAACCTTCTAAAGGAATATCCCGGTGTCATCGCTCTTGACAAGATATCCGTCGCGTTTCGGGATGGCGAGGTTCACGCCCTGGTCGGAGAAAACGGGGCCGGGAAATCCACGCTTATCAAATGCTTGAGCGGCGCGATCTCTCCGGATAGCGGAATAATCGAGCTGGGGAATGAAGCTTATTCTAGCCTGACCTCCGCCCTGGCCAAGGAGAAGGGGATAGCGGTCATACACCAGGAGTTCAACCTGGTGCCATCCCTTTCGGCGGCGGAAAACGTTTTTCTCAACGCGAAGACCTCCCCGGGATTTATCGCGAACACAAAAGAGCGGGAGAAGATGGCAGCTCAGATCTTTGAGTCTATGGGGGTAAGCCTTGATCCCTCCCAGACAGTCTGGGGCATGTCTCCAGCTAACATGCAGCTGGTGGAAATAGCCAAGGCCATAAGCGGAAACGTAAAGATTTTGATAATGGATGAGCCCACGGCGCCGCTTACAACAAACGAGGTGTCGATGCTCTTCAAGATCGTAAAGGATCTTCGGTCTCGCGGGGTTGCAATCATTTACATCTCCCACAGGCTGGAAGAGCTCTTTGAGATCGCGGATCGCGTGACCGTCATGCGAGACGGGAAGCTTGTGGACACCAAAAACATAGAGGACGTCACCAGGCAAAGCCTCATATCCATGATGACCGGGCGAGTTCTCTCGAATGTCTACCCCGAGCGGGACCAGAAGATCGGGGATGAAATCCTTAGAGTTGAAGACCTATGCGGGCTTGGGGTTGAGCATGTCAACTTCTCTCTTCGAAAAGGCGAGGTTCTGGGGTTTGCTGGGCTTGTCGGCGCTGGCAGGAGCGAGATAATGAGCGTCCTGTACGGCGCGTATCCGAAGACTTGCGGAAACGTTTATATAAACGGCCAGCTGGTGGAGATCAAGTCCCCCTCGGACGCTGTCGCGAACGGCATCGGGCTTATCCCTGAAGACAGGAAGAACCACGGGCTTTTTCTCTTTCAAAGCGCCCGCTGGAACATCACCATCGGCATCATAAAGCAACTCAGCTCTTATGGTGTCGTAAGCGCCAAGAAAGAGCAGCAGACTGCTGAAGAGTACATTTCTCGCTTTTCTATAAAAGTCTCAAGCCCTGACCAGCTGGTCTTGAACCTTTCAGGCGGGAACCAGCAGAAGGTTGTCATAGCCAAGGCAATGGCCTTGGGGACGGACATTGCCATATTCGACGAGCCGACAAGAGGCGTTGACGTGGGCGCGAAATGGGAGATCTACAAGCGGATCAACGAGCTGGCCGAATCCGGCAAAGCGGTTATCATGATTTCTAGCGAGCTGCCAGAGCTGTTGGCCATGTGCGACCGGATAGTCGTGCTCTGCGAGCGAACGCAAAACGGCTGCGTGCCAAAGGAGCGCTTCTCGCAAGAGCTCATACTCAGCCTGGCAAGCGGAGGAGAGGAGGACATTTATGAGTAAGTTCTTCAAAGGCGCGCTCAGCCAGAAGAGCGCTTTCGCCTTTTACAAGAAATATGGCATATACGTCATTCTAGCGCTCACTTTCCTTTTCTTCGCTTTTGGAAACGAGACCTTTCTGTCGTCAAAGAACGTTCTGAACGTAGCCAGGCAGGTATCCATGCTGGGGATCGCTACTGTGGCAGTCACCTTCTTGATGATAGGAGGCGGGGTTGATCTGTCCATAGGCGGGCAGGTAGCCATAACCGGCATAGCGGCGGGACGGCTTATCGCTTTTGCTGGCTTCCCTTGGCCTCTGGCTGTTTTGGCTGCCATGCTCCTTTGCTTGGGAATCAGCATTGCCAACACTTACTTTGCCACCAAGCTTAACATATTTCCGATGATAGTCACCTTGGGAACGATGCAGATCTTAAACGCCATGTCTAATGTTGCAACTAACGGAGTTCCCATTTACGACATGCCAGCTGGCCTTGTAAACCTTGGCCAAGGCTATCTGGGGCCCATACCCATTCCTGTCGTTGTGTTTGCCGTAGTTGTAGCCATCGCCTGGTTTCTACTGTACAAAACCTACTTCGGAAGAAGGGTGTTCGCCATCGGAGGAAACCCCGAAGCCGCAAGACTAAGCGGGATCGACGTGGACAAGAGCCGCTATGCCATCTCTGCCATAGCTGGCTTTACCATTTCAATAGCGGCGATCCTGGTTCTGGCCCGGAACTCCTCAGCCCAGCCAAACCCCGTAGCCCAGCTCCCCTTTGACTGCATGACCGCTTGCGTCCTTGGAGGCATCAGCTTTGGAGGCGGAGACGGCAAGCTAGGAGGCGCCATCGCAGGAGTGTTCATCATAGGGATGCTAAACAACGGCATGCTTTTGATGGGAGTGGATCCCAACTGGCAAGGCGCCATAAAGGGCCTGGTTCTCATAGCCGCTGTGGGCATAGACTGCATCCAGAGAAAGCCAAAGAAAGTGAAGCTGAGACATGCTACAAAATAAGATTTCGCCATCAAAAGGACGTGACACTGTGAGCGACTTCAGAAGCGAAAAGATAACTCCGTCCACAACCCGAATATTCACTTCAACAGGAGAGGTTTGCTACCTTGTCGAGGGAAGCGAGAAGGCTGTCTTGATAGACGCAGGGCTTGGCCTAGGCGACTTGAGCAGCTTTGTGAAAACGCTGACGCAAAAGCCCGTGGAGCTGGTTTTGACGCACGGACACATGGATCACGCCGGAGGCGCTCCCGCATTCGGCGAAGCCAGGATCAGCCCGCTGGAAATGGCTACCCTTGAAAGCCATAGCGACATGGGCATGAGAAAGCGGTACGCGAAGCTTTGGCTTGGGAAAGAGCCGGAAGACAGCGACTTCGTTTCAGGCCCGGTCAACTGGAAGCCTCTTTCGGACAAAGACGCCTTTGGCCTTGGCGGCGTGACATTGGTTTTTTATGCCTTGCCAGGGCACACTCCCGGATTTCTAGCGCCTCTTAACATCGAGGAACGCTGGGTTTTGCTAGGGGACGCCTGCAACGTAATGACCCTTCTAGCCGAGGTGCCGCCTATTCCTATAGAAAGCGTCAAGCATGCGCTAGCCGCCTTTCGCGACGAGCATTCAGCCAAGTTTGACAAAGTCTACGTTTCCCACGGCCCAGGGGATCTTCCAAAGGCAGTGCTGCAAGGCGTCATTGACGTATGCGATGACATTTTAGGCGGCCGGACTGATGACGTCCCATTTCCCTTCATGGGCGAAATGATGAGCCTTGCCAAAGCGGTAAATTTCCAAGACATGTCCAGGCTGGACGGTGGCATAGGGAACATTTTGTACAGGAAGCAGAGCTAATCCAACACTTGCCATGGATCTAAGGGGTCTATGCGGTTTGCCGCGTACTTGCGGCTAGCCAACCCTTGCCATGGATCTTAAAGACGCTATCCATATTTGCCAAATCCAGCGCACCAAAATCAGGGGCCGATGGTTTTCCATCGGCCCCTCTTTTTGAGATTTTTTATTCGCCAACGTTCACAAGCTCATACGTCCGGCTGCCAAGCCCAACCTTCTCTGCATGCTCAAGGGTTAGCAGCCCGTTTCTGGAGTTGATGCGGCTTACCACCGACTGGCCGTCCAAGGCGCTGTACACTAGATCAATGCAGGCCTGGTCAAGCGCCACCGGATCTGTGGACGCAAGGATGCCGATGTCATGCATGTCCGGCTCTGCAGGGTTTCCGTTGCAGTCGCAGTCTACGGAAAGGCGGTTCATTACGTTGACATAGGCGATGTTTTCGCCCATCGCGTCTTTGACTGCCGTTCCTGCGTCTCCCATAGACTCAAGAAATGAATCCTGGCTTGAACCGTAGATGCCTGACTTGCTTCTGCCCGCTGTATGGATCCAGCTTTTGCCTTCGCTTGAGGCCATGCCTATGGAAATGTTCTTGATAGCCCCGCCAAACCCCGCCATGGCATGACCCTTGAAATGAGACAGCACGAGGTACGAATCGTAATCCCCAAATGTGGCGCCGACTATATGCTCTTTCAGGTGCGTTCCGCCTGTGACAGGCAAGCTCATGGTTCCTTTTGCGTCTTGAATGTCAACCTTTGCGATTGCGGTGTACCCGTGATCCTCCGCCACCTGAAGATGCATGGCGGCGCTTGCCCTGCTTCCGCCGTAGGCGGTGTTGCTCTCAACGAAGGTTCCGTTTACGGACTTGACCAGATCTCCGATTAGCTCGGTTCTAAGGTAGTTGCTGTTGGGCGGCTCCCCTGTCGATATCTTTACCCCGACGTTTCCCTTTGGTTCCCATTTCATGGCGCTATATACCGCTTCCAGCCCTTCCGGGCTAATGTCGGAGGTAAAGTAGACCACCGGATCGCCTGACGCTGGCTCTGGGGTTGCCTCTTCCAGCTCGCTTGCCTTCTCCCCGCTTATGGTAACCTCCATTGCTGTTCCATCCCAGCCTACGTCAAAGCCGAAGCTCTCTGATATGAAACGTATCGGGAGCATGGTCCGCCCGTTTTCGATCACCGGCGCAACGTCAAGGGTCTGAAGCGTGTCATTCCTGTACGCCCTCAGGCTCCCAATTGTAAGCTTCACAGAGTCGTCTTTGTAGTTGAGCGTAGCGCTCTGGGATCCGGCATCCCACTGGACGCTCCCTCCCATGGCCTCGATAACCGCCCGCACTGGCAGAAGCGTCCTTCCGCTTTGCAGAACAGGCGCAGTTCCACTGTCATCTATCCTCTGCTCCTGCCCGTTTACTGTCATGACCGGATTTCCGATTGAGAGCTTGATGACGCTCTCCGGCTCTGTTGCCGCCACTGCTACGGCTTTGGCCTCAATCGGGGCGGCTGGGGCTTGAACGATCTGCTGAGCAGGGGGCGCTGTCTGTCCATTGACCAGAGCAACCGTCCCGATTGCCGCAATCGCAATGACTCCAGCTATGACCATCGTTAGAGCTTTCTTGTTTTTCATCCTCTTTGCCTCCTTTGCAATCTTCTTCCCTCACCCGCTGGCGTGGGCAGCGCACCTCATTTCTAAATCAAGCACACGGCTTTTTAGATCCGCTCTCCTGGTTTGATTCTAATCCATGGAGTTAGCTCCAAGTCAATAGAGGATCCGAATAATATTTGAGGGTACCCGCTAGGATCCTAAGAATCCTGTTTCCTCCAAAGCGCCGAACCCTTGAACCCTTGAACCCATTTGCCCAGAAAAAAAGCTGGTCGCAAGAATGCCTTTATCCCATCTTTGCGCCCCCTTTAGCCCTCTTTTGGCGCTCAGCGCTCCCTGCCCGCGCCCGCCAAGGAAGTTAGCCCCTATCTCTCCGCTAAATATCCCTCCATATTTAAAATTTACTGCTCGATTCGTTAATTTTTCAAAAACTCTTGCGTGTTTGAGCAGCCAATGCTAAAATGACCTTGCGTGGGGTGCAAATGCATCAAAGCTTTAAATTCGGCTTTGCAGCGATTTTGGTTGCCAAGGGGGCTGCGGGAGCGCTTGTCAAATATTTGGCCGCATCTCTTTTGCTTGGCAGGCAACGCTATCACGCGCAAAAACTTGATAGTCTAGCAGAGATTCGTCAAGAATAAGACTATGGATCTGCTGCAATAACCGTCGGCGAGAGAAACATTGCTCGGCCGGCGGCGCTGTTTGTGTTTTGGGATATGCACTAAGCAAGGCAAATGACTGGAGTGGAATTATGCGTAGCCAAAAACAAATGAACCAGGAGCTTCTCTTCAACCTGAGAGCCCTTTGCGCCCTTTACCGGGTAACAGTGTCTCAAATGGAAGACGAGTCCGGAATGGGGGCGAACTCCTTAGGCAATATCGAATCCGGCTCTTCTCCGCAGATTGACAAGCTTCTTACCGCCTCCGCCTACTTCAGGGTAAACTTCGGAACCCTTATAGGCGAGAAACCCTCAATCTACGCTGGGCTCATAACCGGGGCAAAAACCGCTGAGCAGATGAGGGCGGCATTCATAGCCAATGTGAGGATGCTTTGCGATAGGCAGGATCTGCCAGAGTGGCAGCTTCTCGAAAGCTTGGAGCTGAACAAGGACGCGCTTGCAAGGATCGAAGCCGGAGCGACCCCAACAGTGTACAGGTGCGGCATCATAGCGGAAGCGCTGGACGCGGGAATAGACGCGCTTTGCGGGCTTGCCACGATAGACGACAGCATGCTTAAGAAGAAGCTCAAGAGCATCGCCGATAGGGTGGCGATAGTCAAAGAGACTTTCGAGTCAGAAGGGTTTGACACGTCCCGCTTGAATTATGAGACGCAGAACAAGCTGAATGAAAAGATCGGAAGCCTGATAGCGGAAGCTGTAGCAGGAGGGGGCAGGTAGTTGAAAGGGTACAAGCATAACGAGCTGAACGAGATAATAATGCGCCGCACAAAAATCGCTTGCGGCATAAGAGACCTCTTTGTTTCCCACGCGCTAATGAAAAGCACGCCTGGGACAAGCCTCAGCTACCACATGAGAATGGGTGTCTCTCCTGGAGTTGACAAAATCTTGGGCATGGCCGACTTTATCGGGCTAAGCGGCAACGGCCTGGTTGGCGCCTCCTGGAGCACGGAAAACGATTCGCTCCTCATTCTCAGTCCGCCAAAGACAAACCTGAGCATTGAAGATATTCACAAGGGCGTGGAAAGGGCTGTCCATACAATCTGCGCGGTTGAAGACATTGACGTTACACAGATCCAATCCGAGGCTGGATTGAGCCAGGACTTCGCCTTTCGTGTTGCCAGCTGGCCCATTCTTACAATAACCCAGTCCATGTCGCTAGCGGCTAGGCTTAAGATGAGCATAGACGCCATGTGCGGGCGCGTTCCTGTTGATGACCGCTGGCTATGGGAAAAAGTCAACCTTATCACAAGAGTGGCTGAGACGTCCGTGGCCAAGCTGGCCGCGCTCACAGACGACGAGCCCATGGGCCCAAAGTCAAAGGAGGCGCTCCTCATAGGGCTTGAGAAAATGATGTCACTGACTTTCGGAAAGCAGCTGCAGTCGGAGCATGAGTAGGAAATAGGGGGTTTGCTCGGGAGCGAAAACATCAGGAAACGGCATTCGTTGTTTTCACTCCCAAGCATCCTCCGACGCGCGTGAAAAGCGCAGTTCGTTTCACCTATAGTTTAAGGTCTGCCATAATAATCCGGCAACGGATTCGTGTTCGCGCTGATCTTAAGGAGCAGCCCGCCTGTGAACCAGGCGGGCCGCTTGGTTTGTGATGGGGCTATCAATCCATCAATCCACCAATCAATCAATCCCTGTCCCTGTCCATTCATTCATTCAAATCCGAAAAAACGCTTTCAAACTCAACATCTTTTATAGCTCCATATAATCCATATATATAATTTTTGTCATATTCATACATTTTATCTCTTTCAGATATTTCAAAATCAGAAATAGAGTAAAGGTCACTCCCCTTGTCATCAATATCTATGAATTTAATCTCATCCCTTCTGAACATGCGTCGATTAAGAAGAATCAAGTTGTGGGTGCTGAAGACAAGCTGAGAGCCCTTAACATTGTAGTCGTCATTGTGAAAAAGGTTGATGATGCTTAAGACGCCGTCGGTATGAAGGTTGAAGGGAAAACCGTCGATCATAAGAGTAGCGCCTATAGCGTATGCGTACAGCAAAGCAGGAAATATATTCAAGAAGCTGTGAACCCCAGCTGATTCGTAAGCCGCCGCTGGCACCAACAGTTCTCCAACTTTAGACATCAGCCTTTTCCCAGACTTTTCTTGCGCGTATGCTATAGGATTGCGAGCGCCAAACAAAGAAACGCCTTCTTTTAGCGTTCTTTCCATGCAGTAGTTGGCAAGCTTCGAATCAGGCAGGGGCACGTTGTCATCAAACGCGACAATCAACTTTAGCTCAAACCAGCTTCGGATGAGCTTAGCCAGCTTTACGCTGCAGAATGTCTTAAAAGCGCTTGACAAGAACAGTTCGGTATCTTCCAGGCATGCATATTCCACGATATCGGGAGAAAAGTTGGGGTTTAGCCACTCGCTCATGCCCTCAAGCTCTCCAAAAGCGACATTTCCGCCTTCCCGCTTGAAAACCCTCTTGTTGTTTAGCGAAAGCTCCTCGATAAGAACCTTTCTGTCATAGTCCGATGCCATGAACGGGCCCAGATCGATCTGGAGCGCGTATTCCAGCAAGGCCTCGCCTTCGATGAACGCGATCAAGAAAGACACCGGCTTATGCGGCTCATGCGCGTTGGGTATCAGCTCCAGTGTGTGAGCGGCTTTATTCGGGCTGGCTGAATCTGGCGCGTTGAGGATGTTGCCTCGCAGAACTATTGCTCTTAGCGTATCCATGGCGCTAAAAAGGTTGGTCTTTCCCGAAGCGTTCGGCCCGACTATGATGGATGAGCACTGGATCCGCCATTCCTCGCCCTCGATAACGCGATGGATTAGGCTGTAGTCCAGGTCAACGCCCTCTTGACAGGGGTCCGCTATCATCGAAAAGACCGCTTCTTTGCGAAAAGTCTTGTAGTTTTCAACCTCAAACTGAAGCAGCATATGCTATCCTCCGTAGTTGCAACGCTATATGTTTATTATAGCGGCAAGCTCTGGGAGCGTCAATGGCTTTACAGATTTGGGAAAGGGGCACTGTCTTGCAAGCAAATCGGGATTATTCTCGATGCTTACGGGATGACATATGAAAAGGGTCGGATCAAGCGCGTTATAATTACGACTTATGTCTATTTAAGCGCAATAACACCGAACGCGTGTTTATTATCTTAACTCTTGTCCGCAAAACACCGTGCATGCCCCGCTCAAGCCCCGCATCCTATGCTCCGCCGTTCCCGTTGCTACCTTACGACTTTTCACTTTTCTCCTTTCTTCTCAGCCAGCCAGCGCCTACGCACCCCTTTTGCTTCCCGCATTAAAATGTCGAAACATTGAATTAACTGGCCCAACTTGAATTCCTCTTACCTCTCGTTTCTCTATCCGCTCCCGCCCTTCCCGTCTCTACTGCTCCCATCTCTCCCGCTCTTCCCGTTGCCCTCCTATCCCCCCTCCCCCTTTGGCAATCTTCCCAACACATGCTATACTGTATAGGGTTGCCAAGCCCGCTATAGCAAGCTTAAATCCAAATAAATATCCCGGAGGCCGCATGAGCGTAAAATTAGTCTTGTTTGACCTGGACGGGACGCTGGCCGATTCATTTGATGGCATAGCGGCGTCCCTAAGGGTTGCCCTGTCAAGCTTCGGCATTGACGCTGGAAGCGATGAAAACCTGCGAAAGTACATTGGGCCTCCATTGAGGCAATCTTTCAAGGAGTACAATGGCATGAGCGAGGAAGAGGCTGAGCTTGCCACTGCCAGATACAGGGAGCACTTTCGCAATGAAGGAGTAAGCCTGTACAAGTTTTACCCTGGCGTAGAAGAAATGCTTGAAAGCATCCACTCAAGCGGCATCCAGATGGCCATAGCCACCACCAAGGCGGCAAGCTACGCCAGGCTTATTGTCGAGCCTTTTATCCGCTATTTCGCTTTCATCTCAGGCTCTGAGATGGACGGAACACGCTCGGACAAGGAAGAGCTGATAAAATACGCATTGGCCAACATACCCGGCGCTGCACCCCAAAGCACTCTCATGGTCGGAGACAGGATCCATGACATAGAAGGCGCCAGCGCCTGCAAAGTGGCATCAGTCGGCGTCCGGTACGGCTATGGAACAGAAGATGAGCTGGCAGGCGCTGACTACCTGTGCGACACGCCTAAGGACGTGGCGGAGCTGGCCTCCAAGCTGGCTTTACTATAAAATTCGAAAGGGGCACCCCATGAAGAGCTTCAGGAAAGAGCTTCACTTTCACACCAAGACGCGCCGCGCCTTCATAAACATCACGCCTGACGTGGAGCGGGCGATAGCCGAAAGCGGCGTCAAAGAAGGCTTGGTTCTTGTAAACGCCATGAACATCACCGCCAGCGTCTTTATCAATGACGACGAGTCCGGGCTCCACAAGGACTATGAAAGCTGGCTGGAGAGGCTAGCGCCGGAAAAGCCTTATGACCAGTACAACCACAACGGCTACGAGGACAACGCTGACGCCCATTTGAAGCGCACCGTCATGGGCCGCGAAACTGTCTGCGCCATAACAAACGGTAGGCTGGACTTCGGCACGTGGGAAAGGATATTTTATGGGGAGTTCGATGGGATGAGGGACAAGCGCGTTCTGATAAAGATCATCGGAGAGTGAGCCCGCAGGCGCTGAGCGCCTGCGGCGCCCAGCGCCGCCAGGCCAAGGGCCGCCGTCAAAAGACGGCGGCCCTTGTTTTCTCGCGCTGCCATGGCGCTTGGGCGCTAGCCCAAGCGCCATGGCTATAAGAATTATGTCGATTTCAAGGCAAAAACCGTATTGTTTGCATCCAAATGTTTTTGATCAGCGGGCACTGTTGCCATATGCCGATCACACCAAACATCTTTCGAGACGGTCAGCTTTTATTCGTGTTTACCTTAAAGCGCAAAAAAAGTTTCGCTTGGGTATTGACGAAATATAAGGGTTATGATAACATAAGGCGGGTATCAAAACGTTTGTGCGATAAAAGCGCCAGGGGCAAACAAAAAAGCCCTGCATTTTTGCAGGGCCTTGATGCGGATGACAGGAGTTGAACCTGCACGAATAGAATTCACACGGACCTGAACCGTGCGCGTCTGCCATTCCGCCACATCCGCTTTACTATTCTATTATAACCATAGCCCGCATGGTTGTCAAGAGGCAAATCGAAAAATTCAAAAATTTTTTTTGGCTTTTCGATTTTCCCAAAGCGCACATTTGTTTTCTTTTTTGTCTTTGATATGATATAATAAGGCATACTAACGAGCGGTAAGATAAAATTTGTTTATCGCTGCGCTCACGAGCGGCCATTTAGTGCGCTAGAAAAAACCTTAAGGCGTACGCGATGGCTTTGGCGTTTGCACTTACTGTTTCTCGCGAGACTTGCGTGAAAAGCGCAACCCTTTTCACTCACCGGCGATAAATGAATTCCAGATTTGAGCGCTCGTCAGTATATTCACGGAGGTGTACACATGTCTGATCTGCTGACAAGGAAGCAGGAGCAAATCTTGGCGTTCCTTAAAAGCGAAATAAGAAGGAGGGGCTACCCGCCCACTGTTCGGGAAATATGCGACGCAGTGCAACTAAGCTCCACCTCCACAGTCCACACGCACCTGGAGACGCTTGAGCGCAAGGGCAGGATAAGGCGCTGCCCGACCAAGAACCGCTCGATTGAAATCCTGGAGGAAAACTTCTACGGCTTCTCCGAAAGCATCGTCAACGTTCCCATAGTAGGCCAGGTAAACGCTGGCGTGCCGATCTTGGCCCAGGAAAACATAGAAGGCTCCTTCCCAATCCCTGCCAACTACATACCGGGCAAGGAAGTCTTCATGCTCACGGTTTCAGGAGACAGCATGATAGACGCAGGGATCTTTGACAGGGATCTCATTGTCGTCCAGCAGCAGCCAAGCGCTGACAACGGAGACATAGTAGTCGCGCTTATAGACGACTCCGCAACAGTCAAGTTCTTTTTCCAAGAGCGCGGCGCTATCAGGCTCCAGCCCGCCAACGAGTCATTCAAGCCGATAATAGTTGAAGATTGCAAGATACTTGGAAAGGTGATCGGGCTGTACCGCAAGCTCCCGTAAACGATGCGCTAAAAACGCTTTTGGCCTCTTGGCATGCCAAGAGGCTTTTTCTGGAATGTTTGATAGCGTAGGCTAACTTGATTGCAAAATTTTGGGATGCTCGATAGCATTGCGCAAGTTTCACAAACTTAAGCCCAAAGCTTGCGACACCTTTGCATCCTGTTTCCATGCTGGCGCTGGCCTGGCGACGCCAAATGCGGCAAAGTGCCTAACGCGCTTAGCTGCCCCCAGCCTAAGGGGGTGTACCAAAATTGATTTTACGGCGCGGGAAAAGCCACGCGTTAAAGCATCGCATGCCTTTTCCCCGCGCCTATTTTGTAATTTTAGGATATGCACTCATAGGCGTGCATCGGCAGATAAGGAAAATCAAGTTGCCCTATTCCTGCCAGCCTGGATTTCAATGCCTTAACGAGCATATTGGCAACAGGCAAAAGATGAACTATAATTAGAGCTTAAAGCCATATCCCAAAAATGAATAAGGGCTTTTGGAATTTTGGGATATGACCTAAAGCATATCCCAAAAAATGAATAAGGGCTTTATGAGTTTTATTTGTTAACGCAAGGCGTCGAACACCGGTCGAACCCTGGGATATGCTTAAAGCGTTACCATCCAAGCCAAAAAACAAAAAGGGGGCAGTTCCAGCGCCACTGGGGGCTGGAGCGAAGAAATGTCAGCTATAGAGCACCGAAAATCTATTGATCCAATGTCACCTTATGTGCCTGGCAAGCCGATAGATGACGTAAAGAGAGAGCTTGGCCTAAAAGAGGTCATAAAGCTCGCCTCTAACGAGAACCCGCTGGGCACATCGCCTAAGGCGAAGGAAGCCGCGATTGCGTCTTTCGAGGCCACAAACCTGTACCCGGACGGCAATTGTACAGCGCTTCGAAACTCCCTGTCAAAGAGGCTTGGCGTCAAGCCTGAGCGTCTGCTCTTCGGATGCGGCGCTGACGAGATCATATCGTTTATCGGAAAAGTGTTCGTAAATCCAGGAGACGAATGCGTAACCGCAAAAATCACGTTCTCCCAGTACGAGGCAAGCGTGAACGCCATGGGCGGGACTATGGTGTACGTGCCGATGAAGAACCACGGCTTTGACCTTGACGGGATATTGGAAAAGATCACTCCAAAGACCAAGGCGATATTCTTGGCAAACCCCAACAACCCAACTGGGACGGCGTTCACTGGCGCTGAGCAGGCCAGGTTCCTGGAGAAGGTGCCAGAAGGGGTGCTTGTGGCCATAGACGAGGCATACGGAGAGTACGCCGACATGGAGGATTACCCAAACACGCTGCCGATGCTTGAGAAGTACAAGAATGTCATCTGGATCAAGACGTTCTCAAAAATATACGGGCTGGCAAGCCTTCGCGTAGGCTATGCCGTGGCGGCGGAGCCGCTGATCTCCCTTTTCGAGAAGATAAGGCCGCCTTTCAACGTGACAGTGCAAGGGCAGGCGGCTGCCCGCGCGGCATTGCACGACCAGGAGTTCGTTAAGAAAAGCTTTGAGAGCAACAAGGCCTCAAAGGCTTACTGCCAAAAGGCTTTCGCAGAGATGGGCCTTGAGTGGATGCCTACAGAGGCAAACTTCATTACGGTTAACGTTGGGATAGACACGAGGATCGCATTTGCCGCCTTGATGAAGAAAGGCTACATTGTGCGCCCCGGCCACGCTCTGGGAATGGAAGGCTGGCTTAGGGTCACCCTGGGAACCATCCACCAGATGGAAGGGTTCGTCAAGGCGCTAGGAGAAGTGCTTGAAGAAAACGCGATTGCGAGCGAAAATATTTGATATGTTCGAGATCCAATTACGAGTGAAAACACTTGATATGTTCGAGATCAAAAACATACGCAAATTTCTTCTGTTTTCGCTTGTGAGCATCACGGCGTGAGTGTAAGACAGTTCTTTTTCTCACGCCGGATGCTTAATTAGGAGGCAAGCATGATAGTCATTATGAAGCCCACGGCAGGGAAGGCGGAGACCGAGGCTGTGATTGAGCATATAGAAGCCCATGGCCTCAAAGTCCACCTATCCGAGGGCGAGATGGTCACAATAATAGGCGTTGTCGGAGACAAGAGCAAGCTGGATTTCCAGAACCTGTCCATATTTGAGGGCGTGGACAGAACCATGCCCGTAACGGAATCCTTTAAGCTGGCAAACAAGAAGTTCAAGGCGGAACCTACCGCCATAGACGTTTCAGGCGTCAAGGTCGGAGGCGGCACCTTTGTGGTGATGGCTGGCCCTTGCGCTGTGGAAAGCAAGAAGCAGCTACTCGATAGCGCTTGGGCCGCCAAGAATTCCGGGGCGCAGATGCTTCGCGGAGGCGCCTACAAGCCAAGAACCTCACCCTACTCTTTTCAGGGGTTGGAAGAGGAAGGCCTTCAGTACATGGCGGAGGCCAGAACTGAGACCGGGCTCAAGATCGTAAGCGAGGTCACAAGCCTCCACGCTGTTGAAGTCGCGGCGAAGTACGTGGACATCCTGCAAATCGGGGCAAGGAACATGCAAAACTACGAGCTCTTGAAGTACTGCGGCAGAACCAAGATCCCGGTTTTGCTCAAGCGGGGCCTTTCAGCCACAGTGGAAGAATGGCTAAACGCGGCGGAGTACATCATGAGCGAGGGAAACGAGAACGTCATCCTCTGCGAGAGGGGAATCCGCACCTACGAGACCTCGACCAGAAACACGCTTGACATCAGCGCGATTCCCGTGATAAAAGACAAGAGCCATTTGCCCATTATAGTCGACCCAAGCCACGCTTCCGGGGTAAGGCGGTATGTTCCCGCTTTGAGCCTTGCGTCTCTTGCGGCTGGCGCTGACGGGCTTATAATAGAAGTGCATCCGGAGCCTGCCAAGGCTGTGTCTGACGGCCCCCAGTCCCTTAACCCAGCGCAGTTTTCGCGCCTGATGGATTCAATACGCCAGATGGCGCCGCTTGTAGGCAAAGAGGTTCTCTAATGAAACGGGCTGGAATCATCGGCTTGGGCCTGATAGGCGGATCCATCGCCAAGGCGCTGAAGAAGAAGCTGGGGTACGAGATCAGCGCCTCCAACCGAAGCTTTGGCGCTCTGGAACAGGCCCAAAAGGATGGCATCGCTGACTCAATCGGGGTTTGGGGAGACGAACTCGATGTCAGAGCTCTGTTCTCTGGCTGCGAGGCTGTCTTCATCTGCACCCCCGTGAACTTCATGCCCGACTGCCTGGAAAAGCTTAAAGACAATGTCGATCCAGACTGTCTAATCACTGATTGCGGAAGCACAAAAAAGACCATAATTCAATGCGCCGACTCCCTAGGCCTCGAAAACTTCGTGGGAGGGCACCCAATGGCTGGCTCGGAGAAGATAGGCTACCAAAACTCTGCGGCCCATCTTTTTGAAAACGCCTACTACGTCACCGTCCCAGCCGCGAGAACCGCGCCTGGGATGCTGGAGAGGCTAAACGAGCTTGCCAAAGGGATAGGCGCTGTTCCAGTCCAGATGGATGGCTCGTCCCATGACATGGCTGTGGCTGCCATCAGCCATGGTCCTCACGCTATCGCGTCAGCCCTTGTAGGCCTGGTTGAGGACTCAGACAAAACCGGTGCCATGAGGGCGCTGGCGGCCGGAGGGTTCAAGGATCTGACACGTATAGCGTCCTCAAGCCCGGAAATGTGGACAGCCATATGCCTGGAAAACAAGCTTGAGCTTTCCGGGATCCTAAAAAGCTTCGAAAAGCGCGTCTCTGGCTTTAACCAAATGCTCGAATCTTCGGACGAACCCGGAATCATGAGCTTCTTCTCCCAAGCCAAGGAATACCGAGACAGCTTCGCCCAAGCCCCCTCAGCCTACAGGCAGGATCAAAAGATCCGGGTGGACGTGGAGGACAAGCCTGGAAGCATCGCCACCATCTCCACAATGCTATCCGTGAACGGCATAAACATCAAAAACATAGGGGTGCTTCACAGCAGGGAGTATGAGGGCGGAATACTTGAGATTTCATTTGACACAAGGGAAAGCTTGAAAAAGAGCAGAGAGCTTTTGATTAGGATGAACTATAAGGTCTATGACTGATTTTTGCTTTTGCTCTTGCTTTTTTAAGTTTTGTTTTTTGTCTTGTTTTTGCTTTTTTAAAAATTTATATTTTATTTTATTATATTTTTATTTCCCAAAAATTTGGGCACCCCCCAAAGGCAGGTGAGCTAAATGGAAACCACCCTTGCAGCGGCTGAAGGCTTGAGCGGGCGCATAACGGTTCCAGGAGACAAGTCAGTGTCCCACCGGGCTGTAATGCTTGGCGCGCTGGCTGATGGAGAGACATGCATCAAGGGCTTTCTCGCAGGCGAGGATTGCCTAAGCACAATCAGTTGTTTCGAGGCGCTTGGCATTTCTATCAGCCGAAACGAAAACAGCGTAATAGTGCAAGGAAAAGGCCTCTCAGGCCTTCAAAAGCCTGAGAAAACCCTTGACGCCGGAAACAGCGGAACAACTATGCGGCTAATGTCTGGCATTCTCGCCGGGCAAAGCTTTTCTTGCAGAATTGACGGCGACGCCTCTCTCAGAACCCGCCCAATGGATCGGGTCATTGCCCCGCTTGCCCTAATGGGCGCTCAATTCGCCAGCAACAAGGCGCCTCTGGAGATAACAGGGACAAGGCTGCACGGGATACGGTACTCGCTCCCTGTGCCTAGCGCCCAGGTAAAAAGCGCTATCCTTCTTGCCAGCCTTTTCGCGGACGGCGAAACCGTAATCGAAGAGCCGATCCCCTCGCGGGATCACACCGAGCTTATGCTAAGGGCTTGCGGCGCTGGCATAGAAAGGCGCGGAAACCATATCTACTGCCATTCGGCCAAGAGGCTTAACCCCTTTGTGGCAAAGGTTCCTGGAGACATTTCATCGGCCGCGTTCTTTATCGCCGCCGCCTTGATAACCCCAGGCTCATCCATCCAGATAGAGAACGTCGGAGTGAACCCGACCAGGACTGGCATACTTGAAGCTTTTCGCGCAATGGGCGCGGACATCGACGTGATAAATTTGAGAAGCGAGGCTGGAGAGCCTGTAGGAGACATTCTAGCCAAGCATTCCAAGCTTGTTGGGACCGAAATTTCAGGAAATATAATTCCAAGGATGATCGACGAGGTTCCCGTTTTCGCTGTAGCCGCCCTGGCGGCCAAGGGCAAAACTGTTATAAAGGACGCCCAGGAGCTTAAGGTCAAAGAGGTCAACCGGATAGACGCGTTGGCAAAACAGCTCTCAAAGCTTGGCGCTCATGTAGAAGAGCGGCCTGATGGCCTAATAATCGAAGGCGGCCACCCACTCACAGGCGCAGTTGTGGAAAGCGGCGGAGATCACAGAATGGCTATGAGCCTAGCAATAGCCAGCCTCATAGCCAAAGGAGAAACTGTCATAAAAGACTCAGGATGCGTTGACATCTCTTTCCCGGGCTTCTTCGACTGCCTGGAGAGAGTCAAACGGCATGCTCTTTAGTGCATATCCCAAAATTCCGCAAGTGGCGCAGCAAAAGTCATCGCGATGCGTTAACGCGTGACTTTTGCAAGCCATAAAATTAATTTTGGGATATGCACTTAGGCCTATTTGCCTTTTCTTAATTTATCTTTTATAATCTTTTAATTGTCCATAAAGAACAGGTTCAGCAAGCTTAGCACTATAGATGCCACTATCGCTGTCGAGAACCCGTAAATGTTGAACCCTGTGACAAGCGCGGATGTCAGAGAGAGCATCAGCGCGTTAATCACTATGGAGAACAGCCCAAGCGTCAGCAGGGTTATGGGCAGCGTTATAGCCGATATGATAGGCTTTATCAGCGAGTTTACAAGGCCGAGCACCAGCGCCGCAACAAGCGCGGCAGTGAAGCTGGAGATTGAGAATCCTGGCAGGATCCATGCGATGGCGTAGAGAAGCGCCGCGCTCAAGAGCCAGTTCACAACCGTCTTTTTCATGCCATTCCCCTCCCAAAGCTGCGGGCGTTATACGCCCGCTCTAATTAAAATATATGCGGGCTGGCCGCAAAATAGTTTTTATTCTTTTTATGCTGAGTGTAAAGCATTGCTTGCGATCTCTTGCCAAACGGAAATCCCGGGCCCAGGATTTCTTGCGGCGAGCCGCGCTCGCCGTGCGCTTGAAAGCGCTTTTCATGTTCTTTCCAGGCATATGTACGAAGATCCAATCCAAATGGTCTGAGTTTTGCGAAAAGAGGACAAAATGAGAATAGCCAACAAAGACGCTGAGCTAGCCAGGCTTGAGTCCATGCGAGCCTTTGAGAGAAAGCTTGAAGCTGAAGGGTTCAGCTTCATAGCGGGCATTGACGAGGTAGGACGGGGTCCGCTTGCGGGCCCGGTTTACGCTTGCGCGGTTATCCTTCCCAAGGACTGCGCTATCATGGGAGTAAAAGATTCAAAAAAGCTCTCGGAGAAAAACCGGGAAGAGCTGTCGGCGATAATCAAGGAAAAGGCTGTGGCCTGGAACATTGGCACAGCTGACGAAAAAGAGATAGACAGCATCAACATCCTCAAGGCTACCATGAGAGCCATGAAAGACGCCGTCAACGGGCTGAGCGTCAAAGCTGACTCCCTGCTGGTTGACGCCTTGTCCCTGCCTGAAATCCCTTTGAGGCAGCTGGCGATAATCGGAGGGGATGGGCTTTCCATATCCATAGCGGCCGCCTCCATTGTAGCCAAGGTAGCCAGAGACGCCTTGATGCGGGAATATGATCTCACTTACCCTGAATACGGCTTTGCCGCCCACAAGGGATACGGAACGAAGCAGCATATAGACGCTATCGGCAAGCACGGCCTATGCCCGATACATAGGGTGAGCTTCGCGGCGAAGTTCGCGGAAGCGCAGGATACGCATTAAAAAGCTGCGTTTTCACGCTCGCGGATTAAAAATCCTGGAGGCTCATATGGACAAAAGAAAAAAGGCTGCGTCAATAGAATACAACCCTGGCGACTTGGCGCCAATTGTCAGCGCCAAAGGAAGCGGTTTGATCGCAGAGAAGCTCGTTGAAAAGGGGATGGAAGAAAGCGTTCCAATCATAAGCGATCCCAAGCTTTTGCAAGAGCTTATGGGCATTGGGCTGGAAGAGCGCATTCCTCCGGAATTGTACGAAGC
>JAISWZ010000503.1 GCA_031270945.1 Clostridiales bacterium
CATCCTACCCCTTCGTCATTGAAAGAAGCCGCAAGCTGGTGGCGCAAGTAACAAAGAAATAGAGGCATGGAAAGATCGAAGTTGGATTTTCCAGCCTTTTGATATTTTCTTTGCGATTATCGCTTTAAAACACAAGGCCCGCTTGTGTAAGTGCAAAGGGCCTTGTCTCAATAGAGTTGCCGAAGACTTGAGACATAACTTATCAAAAAGAGCAAGAGCATATCCGATAGGCTTGGGCGAAAAGACAGCTCTTTTCGCCCAAGCCTGTGCTTCGATTATTTGGCAAATGTCTCTCACTTGCTTCTCGCTTGTTTTCTCTTTTTGAGAAACGCCCCAATCATCTTCATGTGCAAAATCAAATGCGCAACAGAAAGCGCCAGCACTGCCTGTCCCGAAGTAGAATGGATCTTATAGAAAATCTCCCTGTAGGGAATGTCAAGGAACCCGAACAGCGCAACCGAAACCATAACACCACTGAAGAGCGTTAATGCGATAGTTGCAATCAGCATTCCATTGACAACCATCTTCAAAGCGCTCTTTCCAGAGCCAGCTTTCCCGGAAAACATTTTCCTTACCCAGCTTCTATTGTTGCAAACATGCAGAACTACAAGCAAAATGAATCCCAGGCCAAGAGTCTCATGCGCAAAGACGCCTGTCAAAGGCTTGAGCATCAGCGCGAGAAGCGCAAGCAGCATGGCGTAATCAAGAGCAATTCTGTTCTCCATTTTCACGGAAGCCCCACCCCTCTTTATCCCGGATAGTAAATCACGCGAACGTTCGATAGCATATCGTTATACTCACCGCTTGGGTTGCTGTATTCAGGAGCTGGCTGTTCTTCCTGCATTTCCTGACCAGCTTTGATTACCCCTGAATACATAGCAGTATCATCGTTCATCACAGACGCTTCTATGAAGTAGCGGAATTGTGATCCCTCTGCCAAATTTCCGTCACTGTCCGTAAAATCCCAGCAAGCGACATACTCTCCTGGCTTAGGCGTTGCCCCCGCAATGGCCTCTATCCCTGAATTGCGCATGTCCGCTATCTTTGAGGCGGAAACCCAAGCCGGTATAGAGTTAGGCCTTCGCCTATGCCCCTCTTGGGATGTGTACCGCGTCACATAAAGCGTGTCCACATAATTGCCGTCCATGTCCTCGATCCAAAACGCAAATTGGTTGGAGGCGACCAAGGCAAGATTCTGGTAGGAAAAAGATATTTCTATCCTTCTGCCTTCAGGCTTTTCCCCATCAGCCGTCATCAAAGGGCTTATTCCGAGGTTAAGGGGATTCATGACCTTACTGGCAACAACTGTTGCCATAAGCAGAATAGCCGCTATTGAGACAAAAACGAACCGCTTCCGCATTTTATCCCTCCGCAATCGTATCCCCATATAAAATCCATGGTGGATTTTTCTTGCAATTATTAAATTTTTCCAATTGATAACCTAGTGTCCCCTTCATTCAGGGCAGGTTTACTTTCAGCCTCCAACTTCGCGCTTCTCCGCTAAACCCAGAAAGCAAGCAATAAACGCGATTTCAAAATAACCGTCTGAAGGTTTAAACGCTTAAACCATAATATCAGAAATGACTGGAGGTTGCAACATTGGGAAAGAAAATCGAGACGTTAGGAGCGTCAGCGCGAAAATGCAGCTCATGTCATCATATCGCTTATATTTTAAGATAATATATGGTATAATACCCTTAATCAACCTTGGATTTTTTATGCAATTCGTCTCAAAGTGTTAATGGCATAATTTTCATATTTACAATCATAATTCGCGATGTTACAATAGTCTTTATAAATCGAGCCGTAATGTCAAATCGACGATACATTCGATTTATTTTTTTGACCATTAATCCATTGAAAGGGGGATAGTGTCGAAGCATCACATGAGATGCCGTAACAAGCGCTGGATGATATAGCGCGAGCGCTTAATAAAAAGCTGCTCAAGAAGAAAGTGTCACTCTCCCGCCTCTAAGCCCGCCAGACACTGATTGCAATCTGGAAGAGGTGCTCTCTGACGAGGAAACGGAGGACTTTAAAGGGAAAGACTCTATTGGAAAGATGAGCAAAAAGCTTACTGTAGCTGGCGATTGCAGTGAAGTCGTCGCAAAGGCGATACTCGAGCAAGCATGCTTAAAAAATAGACTTGTGAGCTAAAAGGATTGGCAAAAATCCTTCCAGCATTGAAAAACGCTTACCCTGGCGAAATATCTGCTTGCATTTGACGACTTTGTGTACAACAAAAAAATAAACCCTGGAGTTAGGCCTTTGCCCATACCCCTCTGGGGATGTGTACCGCGTCACGTAAAGCACGTCTACATAATAGCCGTCCATGTCCTCGATCCAAAACGCAAATTGGTTGGAGGCAACCAAGGCGAAAAAGCTCACTGTAGCTAGCGATTGCAAGGAAGCCACCGTCAATCGGTACTCGAGCAAGCATACTTATAAAGCAGACTTTTAAGCTTAAAGTATTGGCAAAAATCATTCCAGCACTGAAAAACGCTTATCCAAGCGAAATATTCCGCTGCAATTTGATGTTTTATTTACAACAAAAAGTAATAAATTTAATACTGACTATCACAGACGCTTCTATGAAGTAGCGGTATCGTGTTCCCGTTGCCTTGCGATTTTCGGATTGCAATATCGATATCTCACAACAAATCCACTAATCGCCTTCAGGCAGCCGCTCGACGGGTACCGGTCAGGGAAATTCGAAGCCTCAAGATCGTTTCAGCGCTTTGAACAGCGTACGTCAATAGCAATTTATATTTAATGGCATTAAATCCATGATCGACCATGGATTTTTTATGCGGCTAAACCTTGTGAGCGAGATTTCCTGGACATCCGACCATTCCGCTTCTCGCTGCTTGCTGGCATTCTCGAAATCATTTTCTGAAAAACAGGCTTCTTCCAATTTCAAATCGATGTAATACTCAAATTACAGTGAGCCCCAGATGTCGTGATATTATTAATTGCGTGATTACAGCCCCTACATGTTTTGCACAATGCCCTGCCAGAAGCTGCGCGGATTTTCGGATGAGGCCATAATTCTGGAGCTTGACTGCTACGGCGTCAAGTGCGATAAAGGAGGTTTTCGAGCCCTGCTACCGCTCGGCCAGCACCTGCCGTAGCGGAATGAGCGCAGAGGAGAAGCATATTTTCATTCTGGGAAAGCGCTGCGTCGCGCCGAAAGCCATGGAGGCACTCCCGGAGGGAACGCCCGGCGCGAAGTCCGGTGCCGACATCCTGAAGAGGTTTTGAGCGAGCAGACGACAGTCACGAGCGACTGGGGGCTTGTGTCTGCAAAGAAAGGAGATGATCTCAACTCGGGCTGCATCCAGTCCGCGCATGACACCGATACGACCTACCGCGAGAAGGACAGGAAGCGGCTTCATGGCTACGACGCGTCCTGGCAGAGACATGCTCAAATTAAGAAATGAAGTCATTGTAGAGTGCATGATCGGGTGCAAGCCGATAAAAGCGTGGGGCACCTCGAACGACTCCAAGGCCACCTTCGAAAAGAAGTGCTGCGAAGGCTCCCTTGCAGGGTTCAGTGCTACCTCACGAAGCAACCTCGGTTCCAAAAAACAAAAAAAACAAGGAGGAAAGACAGCATGAGAATCAAGGCAGTAAGCATTATTGCCGCAGTATTGTTCCTGGCAATACTCCCAGCAAAGGTTTTCGCCAATTCCGACACCTCTGTGGCCACGAACTTGAGGTGGTCAGACGAGTC
>JAISWZ010000592.1 GCA_031270945.1 Clostridiales bacterium
CGGAATTTGGGGATATGCACTTAAGAGCGCTAGCCCTTTGATCACTATATACGCAGGCGAAATATAAAAGTTTGAGGTGCCGATGGTTAGATGGCGCAAAATCCAAAAATTTAATCAGATGGCGCAAAACCAAAATTTAATCAGATGGCGCAAAACCCAAAAATTTAGCCAAGCGCCGGTTCGCGGAATTCTTGGCGCTTGAGTCGCATTAAACGCCCGAGGCGCATTCAGCGCCCGAGGCGCATTTTTATTATTGCAATATCAGGCGCTTCTTAGGCATAAAAGAAAATCGCAAAAAAGGCGCAGGTAAAATCAGCGCGACGCTTTATTGCGCATTTCAAAGTCTTCTGGATCGGCAAAGACTTGCAAAGGCTTAAACGCGGTCTTTTCCGAGCCGCAAATCAATTTTTTCATATGCTCTCGCCAGGTATCGGGTTAAATTCGCCAAACTATCCCTATGCTATTTTTTCCAGATCTCATGACTAAAATTTTAGAGTGACATTTTAAATTCACAAAAAAGTCCTGCCTAGGCTCTAACGAGCGCTACGCGACATTCCCTTAGCTTTCGTCTTCTTCGTCTTCGTCTTCATATCGTATCGTCTTTGACATCCTGTCTGTCCCGACGCTAGTTTTCGGAAATATCGCCCTTGCCTCCTGGACGAACGCGCCGGGGTTTGTCAGGCTTGGGCTGAAGTGCGTTAGCCAAAGCTCTTTAACGTTTGCGTCTTTAGCCACCTTGGCGGCTTCTTGGAAGATCATGTGCTTGTGTGACGCCGCTTTTTGGAGCTTGTCCATTTCTCCGTAGAGCCCCTCGCAAACGAGCAGGTCGCTGTCCTTCACAAACGGCGCCAAAATAGGTACGGGCCTGGAGTCAGTGCAGTATGATACTTTTATGGATTTCCTAGGCGGCCCCAGCACTTGGCTTGGGGTGTACGACACTCCATTTATGGTTGCGTCCACGCCCTTTTGGAGCTTGTTCCAGACAGCCATGGGCACTTGGTTCAAGGCGGCCTTCTCAGGAGAGAACTTCCCGGCCCGCTTGAACTCGAAGCTGTATCCAAAGCACGGAAGCCTGTGATCCATAGGGCAGGACTTCACCTCATAAGAGCCGACCTTTGCAGGCTCGGGAAGGATTCCCTGCCTGTACGGCAGCTCAATGAATTCCAGTTGAAACGGGAGATCTTGCGCTATCACACATAGGCTTGTCACCACGTGCCTCAAGCCTTCGGGCCCGATCATGACCAAAGGCTCTTCCCGGTCAGAGTTCCCAATGGCCAGCAAAAGGCCGGGCAAGCCTGAAATGTGATCAGCGTGAAAGTGGGTTATGCATATGGCGTCTACGCTTTTGTACCCCCACCCCAAAAGTTTCATCGTGACCTGCGTTCCCTCGCCGCAATCCACCAGCAGAAGCCGTCCATTGAACCTTAGCAGGAATGAAGTCAAGAACCGGTTGGGAAGGGGCATCATGCCGCCAGTTCCCAAGAGAGCAACATCAAGCATATTAGCCCTTCTTTCGCGCGGATTGCTTGTTTCATCTCCTAATAGTATACCGCCAGTCTGAAAAAAGCGCAATCAAACTTTTATTCGGGCGCTGGCGGCGCAGCCGCCAGCGCCACGCCAAAAGGCGCGGACCGCTTCGAAAGAAGCGACCGCGCCCGGAGTTTTGCTTTTTTTGATCTTATAAAAAAAACCTTTAATAAACTTTCACAACTTTTCTCTTTGCGCCGTCTTTTGCGAAGGTGTAAGCGACCTTTGCCTTGTCCAGCTGGGAGTCATAAGTTGTGTCAACGACCACCCATTTGTCATCCATGAGGATTTCGTTCCACGCGTGATATTCCTTGACATTTGGAGCGTACCCCATAACAAGCTTTGTGGGGATCCCCTGGGATCTCAGGACGCCGGCCAGAAGGGCGGCGTAGTCGTAGCAAATGCCCATCTTTGTGCCGTACATGTCGTCTATCCACGGAACATAGTCTGTAGGCAAGGTTTTGACCTTTGCGAAATCGTACGAATAGTTCTTAACCAGGTCGTTGTACACCGCAGTTATCTTGTCGTCAGTCGCTTTCTTCTCAGCAAGGAGCTTGCTGTAAGCGGAAATCGACTTCATCGCGTCATTGAACGTCACGAGATAGCTCTGGGAGCTGAACATGGACTGCTGGTCAACTTTGTCGACCGTAACGCTCTGGGTGGCCAGCGGCTTGTACTTGTTTCCGGCCACATTCTGGAGAACAGTTATCTTGTACTCGCCTTTTCCCATTTGCAAAGGCACATTGTTGGAGCCTTCCTCGCGGATCTGGTATACGTTCTTGTCTCCGTTGGCTTCTACCAGAACCTTTACCGACTTGGTGAGATCCCCTTTGTATTGAATCTGGACAAGCCCTTTGTCAGAGGCGGACGCGTCAATGGAAACGTCAGCATAGACTGTCTGGGCCGCCGCAAGAATAGCGATCGCCGCAATTAATGCCGCAAAAAACCTCATAGCCGTCCCCCCTTGAAGTTGCAGACTTGGAGCAAATCCCAAATTTATAAAGAGACGCTTGGCGCTAGCCAACGGAGGTCTCAGCGAGCAAACCCGCAGGCCTTTTCCAGCCAGCAATATGAATTTGGGACGCGCTCTGCATGTCTAGCCGCTTTGCATGCCTAGCATGCTTTTCATATGAGCATCAAAGATGCGTATTATTTTGCACTTCCATGGCGCGTGATGCATTGCAATGCGCGATGCCACGCTTCTCCCAAATTTTGGTTTGGAAAATATGTTGTTTTGGGAATATCTTATGTGCGCTTTGCGTTCCAAGGGGCTTTCCGCTTCCTTCAAGAGCTGTGACAGAGCGTTCCGCATGCCTTGACGCAATCCAAGGCATGCGGAACACGTAACTAACAAACATATCTATGCGCTCTCACATGCCGCCCCTTGGTATCCCGTCCCAAAGCTCTTGGGCCTGGTCTTCCTGAACCTCTTGCCACTGCTCCCACTTTTCGATCCGGCAGCGCTTGGCGTTGGCGCTTTTTGTGGCGCGAACGACGCCGTCTTTCTCGGTTACATTGAATATCAATGGCTCGATTAAGATCTTTGCTCTGATGTTGGCGTTTTTCTCTTCGTCAAGTGAAAAGTTGATAGTGACCTCTTCCAGGCCGTCAGAGATTGCCATGGAGGGGTACTTTTCCTGCAGCTTTTCCAGCGCGCCGTAGGCGCAATGCCTATAGAGGAGGTTCATGGATTCCTTTGTCAAGCCCCGCTGCCTGATCTCATCTCTGAGTTCCTCAGGAACGGTTCCATTGCCGCTTTTCTCGTATCCCTTGGTGGACACGTAGAGCCCTATCTCCTTTTCGGCTTTAGCCAGAGCCAGATCCAGGTCTTTCAGGAACTCTTCAGCCATCAAGTCGCAAGAATAAAAATTCTTGTTCCAAGCTAGGGCTTTTTGGCTGAAAGAATAGTTGACATGAGCGGAAACTATTGAATAAGCGCCCAAAGTGACCAGCACAATCATCATAAAAATGACTAATACTGACGCTGAGCCTTCTTCATTGGAGAAAAGCTGCATAATAGAATCCCCTTCTGCCCGCCATATGGTTTATCGACATGGACGGTCAATAACTAAAGTACTTGCGAGATGCGAATCTAGCAAGCTCCACTCTTGAAGGAGCGATCTCCCCATCCCTTTTAAGCTCGTAAACCTGGCATTCCATCTCGCACAGCTGCCCTGTCCCAAAGCTTTCGATAAAGTCTCCTGCCGTCGAGAAAGTTATAAAAGAGTCGATTCCTACGTTGGGAGTATTTTTCACGTCAACCTCCAAGACAAACATTGCCTCTGGGGGGTAATCCCTTATGTCCAGGCCGGAAACGCCTTCTTTATCGGAAGCGCCTTCTTTAATAGGAGTCCAGTCGCTGTCAAAAACTTCATAGACCTTGACTTTGTTTCCTTCGACAGAAACCTCGTAATCTGTCAGCGCCTTGATGTCGTCGAACTTGGAGAGCCCCTTTATTGCCTCTATCGCTCCAATGGCGGTGTTTAGCCCCATGTCAGCGTCCAGGGCCCTTTTGTTGACGGTTGCGGAAACCAGGAACATCTGGAGTATGAACCCGCTTGTCATGGAAAGTATTCCGATAGAGATGATCATCTCCAGAAGCGTGAACCCGGACTCGTCAGAGGCAAGCTTTTTTAGCGCGACTTTAAGCTTTTTAATCACTTAGCGCCTCCCTGCTCCTGAGCGCAGTCCGGCTTTTCATGACGCGCCTGGCTCTTCCGTAGTCATACCCAATCTCGTATGAGAGAACCTTTTCATTGATGTCAAGCTTCAGGCTATCTATCTCAGCGATAGGGCTTGCCCCTAGCCATTCTGGATCCGCTCCCGGCTCCGCTATCACTTCCTGCAAATATCCCTCGTCAAAGAAAACCCAGGTATCGTAGTTCATGCTTGGATCTTCGTCAATGTACTTGATGACAATCGAGTCTTCCCCGTTTAGCGAGTTTTCCTTGACTTGTATCTGTCCGGCTCCGTCTGCCTGGCGCAAACGGACATTCAGGTAGCTCATGGCAATCCTGGCGTCTATCTGCGCCGTTTTCTGCTCGTCCATTTTTCTCAGCGTCTCGCTACCTGTATATATCAAAGAGAAAATGGTAAACCCGAAGAGCAGCATAAGCGCCATGACCATAACCAGCTCTATGAGCCCGCCTCCGCTTTCGTCGCGCCATTCCATAACGCTACTCCTTTGCAATTGCCATCGCATTTAATTGCCTATAACGCTACTCCTTTGCATTGCCGTCGGCATTTAATTGCCTTTATGCATTTAATTGCCTATAACGCTACTCCTTTGCAATTACCTGTATGTCTGGCATGTAGTTGCCTATGAAGTTGGTGTTGTACACGTAGTAGTACCTTTCCTCGTCAAAGATGACCCCGTACTTAGCCAAGTAGTAGACGTCGCCAGGGTAGCTTCCCTCCAGCGCGTAGCACTGGACCGCCGCCCTTGAGATGATGCTCTCCATCTGCTCCGCCGCCCTTAGGGAGTTTTCTTCCTTTTTGGAGATGGATTCATAGAACACCGCTCCGACAATCACCGCCAAGACCGAAATCGAGATCAATTTTCCAATCAGGGACAAGTCAATCTCTTTTATGCCAATCGCCCCTTTCGTATATAAAGCCTTACCCTATGGCATTCATAACGCTTACGAGCGGTATGATTTAGAATTTTCTTATCGTTAGCGGCCCGACTGGCTTCAGAGGCGGGCAACGATAAAAAATTTCCACATTTGAACGCTCGTCAGCATACGCTTTTTATCGAAAGCGCCACAGCAAGCCTTACCCAATGGCATTCATAATGCTTATCATAGGCAGCATCACAGACAAAAGTATGATCCCTACGACCACCGAGAGCACTATTATTAAAGAAGGCTCGATCATGCCGGCTATCCTTTCGACCGCCTCATCCACCTCTTCATCGAACAGGTTTGCGGCTCGCTCAAGCATCTCGTCCAAGTGCCCGGTATCGTTTCCTATAGTAGCCATGCGTATGAAAAGCGGAGGGAAGAAGCCGGTATCCTTTAGCGCTGTTTGGAGGGGCTCCCCCTCTTTGACCTTTAGGAAAGCTTGCTGAAACTTGCCTTCAAGCACCCTGTTTTCCACCAGGGAAGAGATGGCGTCCATGGCGTTTAGCACTTGGACCCCGCTCTTCAGGAGTATGGCAAGGCCCCTCGAATACCTGGCCGTGATTACCCTGGAGTTCACGTACTTGAAGCCTGGGACTGATATCCTGAGCCGGTCGAAAAAGGCCTTGCCCTTTTCCGTGCGGCTAAATATTATGGAGAAGACAACAATCGCCGCGATCACGGCGCCGAATATCCAGGCGTACTGGGCTAGGAAGCTGGCGGCGGAGAATATGGCCGTGGTTGCCGCTGGCATCTGGCCGCCCATTGTAGCCAGGGTGCTCTGAAACATCGGGATGATTTTTATAATTAAAAGAAGGATGATCGCCGCCATCAGAACCGACAGCACCAAGGGGTAGGTCACGGCGCTCTTGAGCTTCTTCCTGATCCGCCCCTCTTTCTCGAAGTACGCGCCAAGCCTGGAGAAAACAGAATCCAGGGTTCCGCTGACCTCGCCTATCACTACCATGTTAAGGAGATACGATCCGAATATGTGGGGATACATGCCCATCGCGTCCCTGAAGGGATGGGCTTCGTCCATTCTTAGCCTCATCTCGGACAGAGCGGTCTTTAGCTCCTTGTTCTCGCTCTGCTCTGAAAGAAGCTGGAGCCCTTCCATCACTGTGATCTGGGAGATGAACATCACTGACATCTGGCGGCAGAAAATGGCCAGCTCTTTGGGGCTGCAAGACTTGTAAGCCCCTTCTTTGTATTTTGTCCGGGACTCAAATATCTCGGGTCCGGTCCAGCCATTCTTGCTTATATACGCCTGAGCCTGCTCAATCTTTGAAAACTTCTTCGCGCCGCAAACCCGGTGGCCCTCCTCGTCGAAGGCGAGAAAGGTGTAAGTGGCCATCTCTTCATCTCCTGTTCAAGAACTGCTGCAACAGCTGCGGATCCTGCGAATGCAGGTACAATTCGTTTCTGTCTATAATCCCGGCTAGGCTCAGCTTGGCAAGGTCAGCTTCCAAAAGCTGCATGCCCTGCGCCTGCCCGGTTTGCATGATTGAGTTTACCTGGTAGTGCTTCCCCTCGCGAATCAGGTTTCTTATGGCAGGATTGACCAGCATTACCTCGCTTGCAACCACAAGCCCTGGCCTGTCCATTCTGGGGATCAGCTGCTGGGACACCACCCCCTCCAGGACTGCCGCCAGCTGGCTTCTTATCTGCAGATGCTGGCTTGGCTCAAAGGCGTCAATGATCCTGTCTATGCTCTTTGCCGCGCCAACAGTGTGAAGCGTCGAAAGCACCAAGTGCCCTGTCTCGGCAGCGATCAACGCTATTGATATTGTTTCGGCATCTCTCATCTCTCCGACCATAATTACGTCAGGATCTTCCCTCAAGGCTGCTCTGAGCGCGCTGGCGAAGGAGTCTGCGTCCTCCCCTATCTCCCGTTGCGTCACCAGGCTTCTCTTGTGCCTGTGCAGGTATTCTATCGGATCCTCTATGGTTATGATGTGGTAGGAGTACTTCTCGTTCACCAGGTTCAAAAGGCTTGCCAGCGTAGTTGACTTTCCGCTTCCCGTAGCCCCTGTCGCAAGGAAGAGCCCTTTTGTCTTCCCTGTGAAGGTCTCAACCACAGGGGGCAGCCCCAAGTCGCGAAACGAGGGTATGTCAAACGGAAGCATCCTTATGGCTGCCGCATATGTGCCCCTTTGAGAATATACGTTCGCCCTGTACCTGCCCATCCCCGGCTTCGAAAAAGAAAAGTCCAAAACCCTGTTGCGCTCCAGCTTCTCCCGCTTCTGCTCAGTCAAAAGCTCCGCTATCACAGAATCCATCAACTCAGGCGTTAGCCTCTCCATGATCGATATCTCTGTCAGCTTCCCGTTGACCCTTATAATAGGCTTGGCGCCAGCGCACAAGTGAAGGTCTGTCGCCCTTCTTTCTTTAGATATGATAAGCATTGTTTCCAATTGGGTTGTCTGATCCATCGCTTACCTCGAGTCAACGTTTTTGAGCTGCCTTAAAGCATAGCCCAGCGCGGCCTATGCCTACCCCATTATCCAATATCCATTGCGTAAAACTAGTTTGCCTCGAAACTGAGATTTTTATCTTTGCGGGGACAAAATCCTTTGGGGGAAATTTATGGTTGGATTTGGCTGCTTTAAGTCGAAAGGGCGAAGTCAAGTAGATTTAAGGGCGAAAGATCCATGGGCAAATTTAGGATT
>JAISWZ010000675.1 GCA_031270945.1 Clostridiales bacterium
GACGGCTTCAACCCCATCACCAAGGAGACTGTGCCTGTTTTGAGAAAAAAGATTGAGATTGACATTGAGCTTCCTCTCAGGGATGAGTACGGAAAGATGATAGAGAGGCTTTTGAATGAGTCTGCCGCAAGAGCCGCAAAATAAAAAAAGATGATAGAGAGACTTTTGAATGAGTCTGCCGCGAGAGCCGCAAAATAAAGAAAGATGATAGAGAGACTTTTAAATACGAGAGCCGCAAAATAAAAAAGCAAAAACGAGCCTGGCAAACACCGCCAGGCTCGTTTTAGTTCTAATATAAGTATTTGCGAGGATCCACTGCCGCTCCGTTAACGCGCACCTCGTAATGGATGTGAGGGGCTGTTGAGCGTCCTGTGCTTCCAGAAAGGGCTATGGCCTGACCCCTTTCGACAGTGTCTCCAGCGTTTACTAGAAGCTTTGAGTTGTGGCCATAGTAGGTCTCAATGCTCATGCCATGGTCAATTATTACAAGAAGACCGAATGATCCGCCATCGCCTGAGAACTTTACGATTCCTCCCCCAGCGGCTGCGACAGTGGAGCCTGTTTCCGCAGCTATGTCAACTCCGCCGTGAAACTCGTTTCCGTCACCGCCCAGGGGGTTCTGCCTCATTCCAAAGCCGGAGGATATCCGGCCTTGGGCTGGCCATATGCTAGGGTGCTTTTCCAGGTAAGGCTTCAGCTGCTCGACTTGCAGGAGCAAGGATTCGTACGTTGCCGTTTCTGCTTCCACCCTCGACTCCAAGTTTTCAAGGCTCAATGTCAGCGCGGCCGATTTTGAGATTGGCTCGGAGCCAATTGACAGCGGCTGCGGAATCTCAGCCATGGATGCTTTTGTTATTTCCGGCGCGTATGGTATCTGGTTCAAGTAGTCGTACAGGTCGTCTTTCGCTTTTTCAAGCTCCGCTATCTTCTTTTGGAGCTCGTCCGCTTTCGCTGTGAAAGCTTCCAGCTTCTTCTGGTATAACTCCGTCTGCTTCTGCAGCGACTGTGACTGCTCCTCGATTTCGCTCTTGGAAGCGCTCTCGGAAAGCTTGTCCTCCGCCAGTTGCCTTTCCATTTGCTCTGACTCGCTTACAAGGCTGTCATACTCAGCTTTAAGTTCCTCAAGCTCCAATGAAGAAGCGGAATAGGTTGAACGCATTTGCCTCAAGGCAGAGATGCACAGCAAAAGGCCAGCGAGAATGATCACGCAAATGGCGGCAAACCCTGCAGCTGCAGGCAATGTCATTGAAACGTGAGTCTTGCCGCCTTTTCTTTTTAAGCTGACTCCCCAAAAGGCTTTTTTCTTATGCTGGGAAGCGTTTGCGTTTTGCATTCGCACCTCCTTGAAGCTGGATTTGCGTGTTTATGGGATTTGGTTTGTAAAATCTATACTTTATATCATCTAAATAGAAACGATAGCAATATATGTCATGATTAGCAGATTCAAATAAAATATGCAATGCATTTTATGGAAGTTATAAGAAGTTATCTCCCAAAATCAATTGCATGCGCCAGAAATATCCCGAGTTTGCCCGTCTTGCTCGCAAAATCCCGAGACAAGCAAGTATGCTCTAACTGCACTTCTTTTATCGGCAAAAAGCGCTTGGAAGCTTAGAGGGGGAAGACGTTGAAACGCCAAGGAAATCTCGCTTTGGGGCACGGAGAAACCCCAAACTTAGATATGTTTTTTCCGGGAAACCTGTCATTTTGACACTTTGTCGAGCTATGGCAATTATAAAAATTCGATTAGAAACTGCCATAAATTACATTGAGCTTCCGGACAGAGCGCAAATTGAGTTCTGATATGCATGTTTCTTGCCCCAGAGGCCGTTGCGACAATCAGCGCTGATGCGCCTGTGATTTGGGGCTGCCTCTTGGCTGGATGAAGTTTTCCTTTCCATGCACCCAAGCCCGTTTCGCATATTACATATAATGTAAAAATCTAAGGCGAGCTTCTTTATTCCACCATGGAATTTAACCATTTTTGCATTTCCGGCTACATAGGCTTTGACGGGATGACAGTATGCTTCAACAAAAAAAGCGCCTCATAAGTGCATGCCCCCAATTTCCTCAAGTGGCGCTGGAAAGGCGCGCGATGCTTTAACGCGCAACCTTTCCGAGCCTAATTTTGGGATGTGCCCTAAGAAGACGCTTTGGTCATATCGAGCGAGAGAATGCTCGGCGCAGAGAAAAAGCCTTAAATTCCATGGTGGATTATGTTAAAGTATTAAATCAAATCCATTTATCCTCTCATGCAATCGCGACTTGCGGCCCTATAAAGAAGCCAGGTAAACTATTCCTGACAATAACAGGCTCAACCCAATTTGCGCCAAAGCCCCCACGCTGGTGATCTTTTGAGCCATCTTCTCATCAAGGATCTCCGCTTCGCTTGAAAAAACGCGTATAACTTGAAAAATAAGCAATCCGAAGAATATGGCCGGCATCCCGTATCTCACCAGCTTGGACACATCCAATGTTGTCAGCAAAACGCAGCCTGCGACGCACACAGCTAAGGCTATAGCGTTGGAAGCGACTTTCTTGGCAATATAAAAGGCGCTTAGGTTGATTGCAACATAGTCCGGATCGTCTGCAAGATATTTTAAATCCACTGTTTCGCCGATTTCGTATGGCTGTTTTGTCCGCAGGTTATCGCTTTTGCCTTCAAGGGCCTGCCCGTTTGCTGTATATTGCACTACGGGCTTGTAATAGCGGACGGTTCTTGACTTGTGCTTTCCAACTCGCTTCTTGCGGCACAAGGCGTACCGAATTACAACCCCAGTTGAATCGATTCCATTGCGGCGGAGCGCCAAGAAATTTCGGAGGCCGCATAAAGCGTTGCTGAAGATTATCGAAAACCACGGAACAACACAAATGAATGCCACGCATATCAATCCTGTAGTGTCATTATCCATACATATCCCCAATCATTTGCGCCAGCGAGCACTCATGCCCGCGAGCGGAAAAACGATGGCGAGCCCATCGCTGCCTGCCTTAGTCCCAAAATTGATTTGCGGCCTTTTGCGCTCAGAAGAGCCGGGCCGCTCAAGCATATAAAAACGCAAAATTTATCACAATCAATATCACGCACAATCCGAGATCCGCTATAGCCATCTGCAAATATATCTTTTTGGTCATGGCGTCATCGATCATCTCCGCTTTGTTTGAAAGGATGCGCCTAGCTTGAACGAGATACGTTGCGATTAGCACAACTGACAACCCAAATCGCACAAGCCAAGGCGCGTCTAATGACGCTAGCGTGGATTGAAAGAAATAGCCGGGCACAAGCCATGGCAAAAGGAATGCAACAGCGAAAACGACTTTGCCAACAACACTCTCAGGGATTTTGATATAGCTTGGATCCTTAGGCATATATCTAAACTTGATTGTGTCGCCGATCTCATACGGCTTGTCTGAGAAACTGTTGTGGCATCGGCTTTCAAGCGTAAGCCCGTTTACTGTGTACCGCACTACGGGTTTGTATTGGCGATATCGACGGTTACTATGACTGCTCACTGAGTAATACATGTAGTAATCTGCAACGATGCCAGTAGCAAGGACACCATAGCGCTGCAGCCTATAAAAATTTCGCAGGCTGATCAAAGCGCTGCAGATCAGCAAACCTAAAAGCGTACCCAAAAGGCTATAGAATATGCTTATCATTACTATAGAGCTTTTATCCATACGAACCTCCAATTTATGGGTGCCCGCTTTTGAAGGCAGGCAAAATTAACGCAATGATTTTACCGTAACAACCACTGGTCAAATAGACGCAAATGGCGCAAACGCAAGCTTTGTCCGCCGCATCAGCCTTTAGTCAAAGCCTTGATTTTAGGGCCTTGATGGAGTTCTTACGGCAGAATCACGCAATTAATCGTCAGCAATATCCGCTCAATCCAGCAGTCGCAACCCCCTGCCATGCTTTCAAGCACTTGCCCGTTTGCCGTATACCGAACTATAACGCTAAAGGGGTTTTATCCGTGCGAACTCAATAATGCAATTAATCGTCAGCAATATCGCGCACAATCCAGAAGTCGCAAGAACCCCCTGCCATAACATTTTTTCAGCCATGATTTCCTCTATGATAATCGCTTTGCTTGTCAAGATACGTATAACTTGAACAGGAAACGATACGATGACCACGATTGGCGACACGTATCGCTCAAGCGGAGACACATCCGCTAACATTAAGGCAGGCAGAATACAAAGCAGGATTACAAGAGCTAGCGCGGAGAACACAACATTTACAGCGATTGTGTCAAGAAAGCTTTCAGGCATTTTTACATAGCTGGGATTATTAGATAGATATTTCAGCTTGACGGTTTCGCCAATCTCATATGGCTTGGCTTCCCTAGAATTATCGCTTTTGCTTTCAAGCACTTGCCCATTTGCCGTGTACCGAACTACTGGTTTGTAGTAGTAAGCGCACCGGTGCTTTTTTTGTATCTTGCGGTAGAAGCTGTACCCTATGACGGTTCCGGAAGATGCGACACCATAGCGCTTCAAGTTATAGGAATTTCGGATGAAGCATACGGTTTTGCAGAGAAGAAGCACCCCGAATGTGCACCAAATCATTAAGAACAGGTACTGCAACGCTAAAGGGATTATATCCATGAGAGCCCCCCAATTCATTGATTCGGACATGCTTTAAGCCGGGATCATGCCATCATTCTTTGTTTTTGCGCACTTTCTAAGTGCATATCCCTAAATTCCAAAAAAGGCGTGATGCTTTAACGCGTGACTTTCACAAGCCATATTTTGGGATATGCTCTAAATACGCATTATATAACGCAATTAATCGCCAGCAATATCGCGCACAATCCAGTAGTCGCAAGGGCCCCCCAGAAATACATGTTTTTAGCCATGAGTTCCTCTATAATAATCGCTTTGCTTGCCAAGATGAGTATAGCTTGAACGGGAAATGATCCAATTATCACGATTGGCAACCCGTATCGCACTAGCGGAGACGCATCCCACATTAAGGTAGGCAGAAAGAAAAATATGAGTGTAAGAGCTAGCGCAGAGAACACAACATTTTCCGCGATTGTGTCAAGAAATCTTTCGGGCATTTTTACATAGCTGGGATTATTAGATAAATATTTCAGCTTGACGGTTTCGCCAATCTCATATGGCTTGGTTGCCCTCGAATTATCGCTTTTGCTTTCAAGCACTTGCCCATTTGCCGTGTACCGAACTACTGGCTTGTAGTAGCGAGTGTATGTGTGGTTGGCATATTTTTCGCGGTAGAAGCTGTACCCTGTGACGGTTCCGGAAGATGCGACACCATAGCGCTTCAAGTTATAGGAATTTCGGATGAAGCATACGGTTCTGCAGAGAAGAAACACCCCGAAAATGCAGACAATGCTAAAGGACAGGTAAAGTGGCATTAAATCGAATTTTTCCATACAACCCCCAATCCATTGATTCAAATACGCCAGTGAGTGAAATGAACTGCACTTTTAACTCAAATGGGTGGTAAATGTCTCGCTAGCCGGGATCATGCCATTAATCTTTGTTTTTACGCGATTTCTCAAGATTTTGGAATATGCTCTAAATACGCATAATCTGATTCTGCCGTAAGAACTCCATCAAGGCCCTAAAATCAAGGCTTTGACTAAAGGCCTATGCGGCGGACAAAGCTTGCGTTTACGCCATTTACGTCTATTTGTCCAGTGGTTGTTACGGTAGAATCATTATATAACGCAATTAATCGCCAGCAATATCGCGCACAATCCAGTAGTCGCAAGGGCCCCCAGCCATAGCATGTTTTTAGCCACGATGTCCTCTATGATAATCGCTTTGCTTGCAAATATGAGTATAACTTGAACGGGAAATGATCCAATTATCACGATTGGCAACCCATATTGCACGAGCCGTACGCATCCGATATAAACGCAGGCAGAAACAAAATTATGAGTGCAAGACTTAGAGCATATCCTAAAATTCCGAAATGGCACCGGAAAAATCCTGGCGAATGCTTCAACGCCGGATTTTTCCGGTGCCTCGGATATAATTTTGGGATATGCTCTTAGCACAGAGGACACAACTTTTACAGCGACTGCTCCAAGAAAGTTTTCGGGTATTTTTACATAGCCGGGATTATTAGATAGATATTTCAGCTTGACGGTTTCGCCAATATCATATGGCTTGATTGCCCTCGAATTATCACTTTTGCTTTCAAGCACTTGCTCGTTTGCCGTGTATCGAACTACTGGTTTGTAGTAGTTAACTGGCACGTTTTTGACTCTTATTTTGCGGTAGAAGCTGTATCCTATGACGGTTCCGGAAGATGCGACACCATAGCGCTTCAGCTTATAGGAATTTCGGATGAAGCATACGGCTTTGCAGAGATGATACACCCCAAATATGCAGATAATGCTAAGGAACATGTAAAGTATCATTAAATCGAATTTTTCCATACAAACCCTCTATTTGATTCGAATACCTATGAGCGAAATGAACTGCACTTTTTACTCAAATGGGGAAGCGCTCACGAGCGAAAGCTAAGATGCGCTTTCCCAATGTTTTCGCTCGTGGGCATAATGATTCACCATGCGGCAATTCCCTCCGCAGGCTAAAACTTGGGGGTAAAACTGCCCTCGATTTTCACTCCGCCTTCGCCTAGCAGCTCTTCAAGCGGCGGGTCAGTGTAATATACTATAAAACCGTCGCTGACAGTTTCTATAGCCACGACCTTCAAAGCCACGCCGCTTAAGTATTTATCGGTTTCAGGAAGTATCGCAACGCTTCCGACTTTTAGCGGCAATTCCTTTATCCCTGTAATATAAACCTCTGAAGTCGCGCCATTCGCTAGCGAGGGATAGTGGTCCGTAACACTGTAGGAAAGGTCTTCCCCTTCTAGCATCACTACATCCTTTGAAAAATAGATTTCTGACTTTCCGTTAGGGTCTATCTCCTTTGGGGCGCTTATGCGTTCAACAGCGCTTAATATCAAAGCGGATTGCTCTTCTGTAAGATCCTTGTTGGCAGGGGTGCCAACGAACATGCCAGTGCTGTTAGCTACGGAAAACAAGTCAGCAAGATCTGTGTAATTAAAGCCCAAAGCCCTGACAGCTGTCACCACGGCAAAAGTTTCTGTAGCGGCGTAATCCGGATAGAATTTGCGATCATCTTCATCTGATATAGAAGTGGCATTGTTTTGGAGGGCTGTTTCTATCACCCCAAAGTACTTGTTGTTCTCATCCACATCAGAGTAGCTGGATTTAGCGCTGTTATTGACCAGGGTTAGATTTGCTCGCTCCACAAGCCGCGAAGTCCATTCTTGGCGGGTTATTGCTCCGCCCGGGCCATTGCGTGAACTGAGGAACCGAGAATTCGGCGTTTGCCCAGTGGGCTTGTCCGAAGGCGTAGGTGTGGCTGTCGGCACCAAGACTGTCGCGGTTGCAGAAGTGGTCAATGTCTCGCCAGCCGGGATCATGCCATTATTCTTTGTTTTGACATCGGCTGCGGTTCTGTTAACACTGACGGTAGTAGGCGCTGTGAGGACTTCGATTCCATCTGTGCCTCCATTGACACTGACGTTCTCGACTGTGCCATCGCCGCTGATTGTGACATAGTCCGCGTCAACTGAAAGATTTGAAACAACGCTTCCGTTGGTTGCGGAAAGCTGGACATGTGAGCCAGCTGCGATAAGCTCTCCGTTAACCTTAACGTTGTCAAGCAAGATTTCGCCGTCTTTAGCGCCTGGCGCGATAATCAGGTGCCCCTGTACAGTGGTGTTCTTGATTGTTATGCCAGATTTGCGCACGATGAGATTTTTTGAGTAGTTCTGCCCAGTAATTGAAGCGTCAGCGATCTCGCTTGTGGTGTTGTCAAGCACTTGCATGGCTTCAGCCCGGGTGTAGCGGCCTTTCGGGTCAAAACGGTTGTCGCCTCTGCCGACTACATAGCCCAACTTGCTGAACGCGCTGACATAAGCCTTGCAATCAAGGCTAATTTCGGAATCATCAGCAAACGAGGTCTTGCCCGATATAGGCTCAATCCCGTAAGCTTTGGCTATCATCACTACCGCCTGCTCGCGAGTGACGGCAACGCTCGCGTCAATGTTGGCCGCCAGAGGTATGACTCCTGCCGCCATGCACTTTTCCACGGCTTCATCAGCCCAGTCTGGCGTAACTGTAATCGTATACCTTTCGCTGTACCCAAAAATCCTGGACAAGATAGTTGCCAGTTCGCCAAGGTTTATTTCGCGTGACGGCTCGAACATGCCATCGCCGTAGCCTGACAGAATCCCGTAGCTGTCCCCTGACCACTTGGCGATTACCTCGTTCGCCCAATGGCTTTC
>JAISWZ010000016.1 GCA_031270945.1 Clostridiales bacterium
CGGGCTGAGAAAAAAGGCGAGGCCGGAGTACGAAATATGGTTTAAAAACTGGTTTAGGAAGAAAAATATGGAATAAAATTGGTTGTTGGCAGAAATTGCATTAAGGACAGTTTGGCGAAGCGCCAAGCAAAAGCCATTAAAAACGCTCGCTGAGCCATTTGGAAGATTTCCATCTGGCTCATTTTTTTTCATAAATTGAAAGTTTTGGTGAAAAATATTAATGATCGCACCCCCTTTGAAAAGGTGCGACGAAGCGCCCGAAGCGCATGGATTTCTTCGCAGGGACGAGGCAAGGCTTTACAAGGCGCGGTTCATCCTTCGAAGCCGTTGCTTAAGCCGGCCAAATCCGTCTCCTTGGTGTCCGTCGATAATGCCCGGTCTGCAGCCATGTTCAGCCAATGCTCCACGCCTTGGCTGGGAAAGCGTGGACGCAGGAAGAGATTCATGCGCCTGTTGGCGCGTAGCGGAGGAAAAAGCAGTGCTTGAGAGAATGCATATAAACGAGACGGTGCTGGGCATGGCAATGCAGGCCAGCGCCGCGAGAAACGCCGCCATATCATCCAACATCGCAAACGTTGACACGCCTGGATACAAGCGGGAGGTCGTGGGGTTCGAAAAGTCCCTGGCTGAAGCTTTGGACAAGGCGACTGCCAAAGGCGTGGATCTGTCCGGGGTGGAGATAACCCAGGGAAAAGCCAGGGAAGCATTCAGCTGGCGCATAGACAAAAACAACGTGGACATGGAAGCGGAAATGTCCGCGCTTTACCAAAACTCGGCCAGGTATGACGCCTTGGCGTCCTGCTTCATGAGCGCAAAGAAACGGCTGGCCCTGGCCATTATGGGAAGGTGACTTCATGAGCTTCTTCGGCGCCATGGACATAAGCGCCAGCGGGCTGTCAGCGCAGCGGCTCCGCATGGATGTCATATCAGAAAACATGGCAAACATCAACACCACAAGAACATCGGCCGGCGGCCCTTACAAGCGGAAAGTCGCGGTGTTTTCAGAAAGGCCGTTTTCAGCTCTTATAAACGAGGAGAACAGAAGGCTGGCCGAAAGCGCTCCAAACAGGAAGGTCTACGGAGGAGTGAAAGTCCTAGAGATTGCAGAGGACGATTCCCCGGGGCCGTCAGCCTACGATCCGGGACACCCGGACGCGAACGCGGATGGCTACGTTGCCATGCCAAACGTAAACATAGTTGTGGAAATGGTGGACATGATATCCGCAAGCAGGGCATACGAGGCGAATGTGACAGCTATAACGAACACAAAGTCCATGATTGCGAAAACCATCGAACTTGCCAGGTAAAATAAAATAAAGGGATAAAGCACCAAAACTGGAGGATAATATATGGACAGTGTATCCAACATAAACGGATTGTCTTTCATGCCCCAGGCGCTTGAGAAATCTGAGCCCCAGGGCGCGTTTGACAGCTTCCTTGAAGCGGCCGCCAAGACGTTGTCTGAGACGAACGCGCTTGAGCAAGGGGCCAACAGAGCGCAGCTGGACTTGGCTTCTGGGAAGACGGATGACATGCTTTCAGTTGTGATTGCCCAGGAAATGGCGTACTCATCCCTTAGCTTTACGGTTCAGGCGGTTAACAAAGTGATTGAGAGCTACAAAGAAGTAATGAGGATGCAGGTTTAAATGTTGCGCGCGCCCTACGGGCGTGATCCCTTTGTGAAAGAGGTGAGAGGATGAGAGAGCGGCTTGTTGAAGCTTACAACCAAGTGATTGAAAAGTGGAACGCCTTGGAAAAAGCGCAAAAGATTCGCTTGGCGGCTATAGCGGCTGTTTTCCTTCTCTCCCTCGGCATTACCGTCTATCTCACGTTAAGAACAAAGATGGCAGTTCTCGTTGACAACAGAGACATAACAGTCATTTCAGGAATGCAGACGGCTTTGAACGAGGCAGGGATCAAAAACAAGCGGATCTCAAACGGGCGAGGGCTGGCTGTTGACGAAAAGAAGGTTGTGGACTCCCAGGTCATTATAGCGGAAAACGGTCTTTTGGATGAAAGCGGCACCAAGGGCTTCACGTACCTGGACGCCTTGAACTACAGCGGGATGGGCACGACTGAAACAATAAAGAAAGAGAACATGAGAAAGGTCAAAGAGACAGAGCTGGCTGCCGCGCTCAGGCTCTTTGACGGAATATCCAAGGCGACGGTCAACCTGACCATGCCTGACGAAAACTACTACTTCATAAAGCCCCAGGAGCCAGCCAGAGCAAGCGCGGTCCTGACAGTTTCAAGCGCGCTGGGAAAGGCGCAGAGCTTAACCGTGGCCAGGTTCATGTGCGCGAGTGTTGTTGGCCTTGAAATGCAGAACATTGAAATATCAGACCAGAATTACAATGTAGTCTACTCGGGCCTGCAGGAGTCCACCGGAGGCGCGGGAAACCAGTACGACCAGGAGCAGCTTAGGAAAAACGAGATTGAGATGAAGATAAAGGTAAGCCTCTCGCCTTTGTTTGATTCTGTCACAGTAATAAACGACAACCTCAAATTCAACTGGGACAAGCTTGTTGAAACCAGCCAAATCATATCCTCCCCCATTACCGGATCAGACACTGGGGTGGTTTTGAAAGAGAACAACGACAAGCTCACAGAGCAGGGAACAACTTCAGGCGAAGCGCCGGGGGTTGGCGCCAACGACCAGCAGACGAACACCTATCAGACTGAAGTAGGAGGGGCGTCCTCATCAAGCAGGAAAACCACATCGACTGAGTATGGCTACAACCAGACCCAGCGGACCGTAGAGAGCGCCAGCGGCGCCCTGGCGGCCGCCCAAAGCACCATAGCCGTCATGGTTTACAGAAACAAGCTCTATAACCAAAAGGCCGTGGAGCCAACTCTTTCAGGCCAAAGCTGGGATGACTTCAAGTCAGGAACCAGCGAAATTCCGCTGGATATCGACTTCGAGCCAATCAGGGACATTATCGCGAAAGGCACAGGGCTTGCGGCTGACAGCATATCGGTTTACGGCTATGAGGTTCCAATATTCGCCGACGCCATGCAGTCATCAGCCAATCCTGCCCAGATCATGATGTTCGCAGTGCTAGGCCTGCTTCTTTTGATGCTCCTGTTTGGGCTTCTCAGCAAAATGCCCCCAGCGGAGGTGGTTGAGATCAATCCCGAGCTTAGCGTAGAGGACCTGCTTGAGACCACAAAGCGCGAAGAGGAAAAGGAAGGCCAGAAGCTGAAGGAGATCGACTATTCAAAGGTTTCCGAAAGCAAGAAGATGATAGACAAGTTCGTGAGCGAAAAGCCGGAGGCAGTGGCGCAACTTTTGCGCAACTGGCTTAACGACAACTGGGAGTGATGCCTTTTTGAGCGCCTCTGAGCTGACAGGGCGGGAAAAAGCCGCCATTCTTCTGATAATACTAGGCCCCGAGAAATCGGCGCAAGTGTTCAAGCACCTCAAGGAAGAGGAAATAGAGGCGCTGACGCTGGAAATAGCGAACATCACGGCAGTCATGCCAGAGACCAAGGAAAACGTGCTAGACGAGTTCTACCAGATATGCCTTGCCCAGCAATACATTACTGAGGGCGGAATAACCTACGCCAAGCAGATCCTGGAACAGGCTCTGGGAGAAGCCAGAGCCTACGAGGTAATATCAAAGCTGACAGTCTCGCTCCAAGTAAGGCCGTTCGACTTTGTAAGAAAAGCGGACACTTCCCAGATTTTGAACTTCATACAAAACGAGCATCCGCAGACAATAGCATTGATACTAAGCTACCTGAAACCAAAAAAGGCGGCAGAGGTTTTGTCGGAGCTTACCCCTGACAAGCAGACTGACGTCGCAAGGCGCATAGCGATAATGGACAGGACATCGCCTGACGTGATCAAAGAGGTCGAGAAAGTGCTTGAAAAGAAGCTCTCAGCCATGCTCACGGAAGACTACACAACTGTTGGCGGCGTGGATTCTGTTGTTGAGATCCTCACCTCCGTTGACAGATCAACCGAGAAGCACATCATGGAAACCCTGGAAACCGAGGACAGCTCGCTGTCTGAAGAGATTCGCAAGAAGATGTTTGTGTTTGAAGACATGCTGACCCTGGACAATAGATCAATTCAGATAGTTCTCCGCCAGGAGATCGATTCAAGAGACTTGGCTATTGCCCTAAAGGGCGCGTCACAGGACATGCAGAACCACATTTTCGCAAACCAGTCCAAGAGGCTGGCGGCAATGATAAAAGAAGACATGGACTACATGGGGCCTGTAAGAAAGTCAGACGTGGAAGAGGCCCAGCAGAAGATAGTGTCCATAGTGCGACGGCTGCAAGAGACAGGAGAGATCTTTGTCTCCAGGGGAGGGGGAGATGATGTGATTGCCTAGCGTCCTCAAAGCAGGGGGGTTTCGGATTGTAAGCGGAAAGGTTGTGCCGGTTGGCCAGCCTTCGATAGAGCAGAAGCTGGCTGAAGCCCCGAAGCCCAAAAAGAAGAACCAAGAGGAAAGAGTCCAGGAAGCCCATGACGAGGCTGAGATGATTATCCTGGCCGCCAGGAACGAAGCCCAGATCTTGAAGGACAACGCCAAATCAGAGGCTTTGTCCATAAGGCAAAAGGCTTTTTCAGACGGCAAGCAGGAGGGCTACGAAGAAGGCCTGTCCGAGGGGAAGGCCGAAGCCCAGGAAATGCTGGATGACGCAAAAAGGGCGCTTGATGAAGCCCGTGAAGAGCGTAAAAGGCTGCTCACAAACCTTGAAAGCGAAGTTGTAGCGTTTGTCGTGAAGATCTCAGAGCGGCTGGTGGGAAACGTCTCAAAGCTGAACCCTGAGGTCATAAGGCTTGTAATGAGGGAAGCGCTGGGCGCAATGCCCAGCAAAAGCGAAGCGAAGGTCATGGTCTCAAAAGCTGATTTCGAGGCCGCAAGCAAGGTCATAAAAGAGTTTTCGGGATACGGGAAGCTTTCTCTAGTAGAGGATGATTCCCTGGAACCCCTTGAGTGCTTGGTTGAAACTCCCAGAGGATCTATCACAGCCAGCCTGGATGCCCAGATGCAGGGCCTGAAGGAGGATCTGCTCATGATCCTGAAAGGCGGGGAGTGATGGATCTTACCAAGTACTATCCTGCCATTGAAAAGCGCAGAGTCAAGAAAAGCGGAAGAGTGACCCAGGTCGTTGGCCTTGCAATAGAATCCGCCGGCCCTGATGTTGGAGTCGGCCAGATGTGCGTGATAAAGCCCCCTGATTACCCTCCCATATTGTCAGAAGTTGTGGGTTTCCGGGACGAAAATACCCTGCTAATGCCGCTTGGCAGGATGGAGGGCGTTGGGCCCGGAAACCTGGTTGAAGCGACCGGCGGACAGGTGTCATTTCGAGTTTCTGAAAGCCTGCTTGGAAGAGTCCTGGATGGCCTGGGAAACCCAATGGATTCCCTGCCGCCTGTCGGAGGAACATTAAAAGGCATTTCTGCTGCCCCACCAAACCCCTTGTCCAGAAACCGGATAAAAGACCAGCTCTCGCTGGGAGTCAGAGCCATTGACGGGCTCTTGTCCATCGGAAAAGGGCAAAGGGTTGGCATCTTCGCCGGCAGCGGCGTAGGCAAAAGCACTCTTATGGGAATGATAGCAAGAAACGCCTTGTCAGAAGTGAACGTGATAGGCCTTATAGGAGAGCGCGGCAGGGAAGTCCGGGAATTCATAGAAAAAGACTTGGGGCCTGAAGGGCTTAAGCGTTCGGTCTTGGTTATAGCCACATCAGACCAGCCAGCCCTTGTCAGGCTGAAAGCCGCAGAAACAGCGACAGCTGCCGCAGAGCACTTTCGAGATCAAGGCAAAGACGTCTTGCTCCTGATGGACTCCCTAACCAGGTTTGCCATGGCCCAGAGAGAAGTGGGGCTTGCGGCAGGAGAGCCCCCGGTTTCCCGAGGATACACTCCGTCAGTGTTTGCCGTGATGCCAAAGCTTTTGGAACGCGCCGGGAATTCCGACAAAGGTTCGATCACGGGCCTTTACACGGTCCTGGTGGACGGTGATGACTTGACTGAGCCGGTGACAGACGCGGCCAGGGGAATCCTGGACGGGCACATAGTGCTAAACAGGAAGATCGCAAACCGAAACCACTATCCAGCCATAGACGTGTTAGCCAGCATTTCCCGCGTAATGGGAGACGTTGTGACAAAGGAGCACAGAGCCTTGTCCAACCAAGTGAAAAACTCCATGGCGGTTTACGCTGATTCAGAGGATTTGATTAACATAGGCGCCTATTCAAAGGGCTCAAGCCCCCAGATAGACGACGCTATTGAAAAGCACCCAAAGATCGACTCGTTCCTGGTTCAGGGGACGGACGAAAAGTTTTCATTGGAAGAGACCCTGCAACGGATGCGGGAGATCTTCGGGGAGTGAGGATCATGCCATTCAAGTTTAGGCTTCAAAGCTATTTGTCACTGAAAGAAAAAATGGAAGACTTAAGAAAGCAGGAATACGGCCGCGCCGCCAGGGACTATGAGTCCGAAAAGAGAAGCTTGGCTGTCTTGGAGCAGGAAAAGGCCCTTTCCATGGGCCTTTTCCGTGAATCCCTGTCGCCTGGCCAAAGCGGCCTTAATCCTGGGGAATTGAATAGATACAACGTTTTCTTGGATCGCGTTTCCAGCATGATAAAAGACCAAGCCGTTAAAGTCAAAGCCGCCCAAGAAGAAGTGGAAAAGAAAAGAGCCGCCCTAGCCGAGGCGATGAAAGACCGAAAAATGCTTGATACCTTGAAGGACAACCAAAAAG
>JAISWZ010000033.1 GCA_031270945.1 Clostridiales bacterium
TTAAAGAATAACGCTATGATTGCTTATCTGAGCCACCTATGCTATACTTTTCTCAATTCGTTTTCTCTTGCAAGGGAGAGGTACTTATGATTGCGGTCATATCCAAGATCATTTCGATCCAGTCAAGCTTTACGGTCAGCGAGAACGAGATAGCCCAATACGTGATGAACAACGCCGACACAGTGGTCGCAAGCACCATATCGACCGTGGCGAAGAACACGAACACGTCTGACGCGAGCATAAACCGGTTCTGCAAAAAGCTTGGATTCAAGGGGTTCAATAGCTTCAAGATAGCGCTAGCCCAAGAAAACTTCTACAATACAATGAAGGAGAGCTCCGAAAAGGACGAAAAAGGGCTTATCACATCCTTGAGCCAGGACTACAGGCAGATGATAATAAACACCAGCGCCATGATAGACGAGACAGAAGCCGGAAAGGCGGCAGAAGCCGCCAAGGCCGCAAGCTTCATCACAATATTCGCCTTCTCGTCGACAGCCTTTGTGGCGGCTGAGCTGGAGCATAAGCTCAGCCTTGTGAACTTCCGGTCCAAGGTTGTCTCAGACGTTGACCTCATGAGGATAGCCGCAGTTAACATAGGCAAAAGCGACCTGGCCATATTCATCGTTCCCACAATCCTGAATCGGGACATATACCCAATTGCGTCAGCCTGCAAGGAGCGAGGCGCCCTTGTCATGGCTGTGACAAGCTATGACTCTCCCAAGCTCGACGATCTGGTGGACTTCAGGTTTATCACCAGCGACCGGATAACGGCCAGAAACTCCTTGGTCATGTCCAACAGCCTGATGTTCCTGTTCGCCATTGACGTATTCTTCGCGGCGATACTAAACGGCGACAAGCAGCTTAGGCAAAAGAAGCTGGAGTGCGACGCGTCAATGAGGTCAGGGCAGGCGCTGGACAACTACATGCTTGAGTATTAAATTTTAAGCCTTCAAGAAACAAGCAGCTTCAGAAAACGCGTGTCCACAAGAAAGAACGCGCCAACAAGGCGATCCCTTATCGCCAAACAAGAAAGGGCCCATCGTAGATGGGCCCTTTCTTGTTTGGCAAGTTTTTTTTAAATCCTTCCCTCCAGCTCCTTTTCCGTATCTTCTCTTGAAACCTCCCCGTCATTGCACTTGATCAAAGCCTGCACATATTTGTCCCTGAGCCTGTACCTGTACAATAGCGGAATGGCCAGCAGGGAGCCCACTATCGGAAACAAAGTGGTCGCGGAGAAGAGGTTGTTGGCGAAACTAGAGACCTGAACCGCGCGCTCTCCCTCGACGAATCCCATCAGGAAAAGCATGAACGCGCCGATTGCGGTCATCAGAGCCTGGTTCAGCTTGGTTGAGAAGGTCTGGATTGAGTACGATAGGCCTGTGGCGGATATGCCGGTCTTGTATAACCCGTACTCCGCGCAGTCAGGAGTGAACATGAAGGAAAGGGTCATTATGAACCCGGCAGGAATGCTTGTGAGCACTATCATGAAAAGGTAGACAGTTACGTTGGAGTAACCAGCGAAAAACCAAATCAGGTGCAGAGGCACTATGATGACGAAAGACCAAAAGTACAGCCAGTACTTGTCTATCTTCCTGGCCAGGGCCGGAGTGGCCGCGCTGACTATTATCATTGGCACCAGCTTCGCCATTGTCATGATTGACTGCATCCTCTCCTGCCCGAACAGGTACCTGGCAGAGTAAAGTCCCAAGCCAGAGCCTATATGGGTAGCGCCAAAGAGGATGTAGGCGCCGAAGATAAAAAGCATATATTTGTTTCCAAGCACAAAGCTGAACATTTCCCTCATGCTGACCTTGCCAGGAGAGTTGTCTGGAACCCGCTCTTTCGCGGCAAAGCAGATAGGGGCCATCGTTATTGCCGCCACAAAGGAAAGCGCTACAGTGGTAGGAAGCCAACCGCCTAGCTGCTTTCTGATCGTGGGAATCAAGAGAGCGATCAAAAGAGACGCCATCAAAGCCGCAACCCGGCCTAGGGACACCAGGTCTATCCGCTCTCTTACGTTGCTGGTCATGCTCCCCACTATCCCAAAGATCGGCACATCGCAGAGCGTATATGCCGTATCCCATAAAATATAGCCAATCGTGGCCCAAGCGATCTTGGCCCCTAGGCTTAGCTCAATGGGTATGGCAAATAGGAAGATCGTGGCCAGCGGGATGGCAAATACCGAAATCCTGATCCAGGGCAGAAACTTGCCCCCTTTGAGCTTGATGTTGTCGACTATGCCGCCAAATATCGGATCGTTCACAGCGTCCCACATCTTTACAACAAGAGCTATTATCGCCACCGTGGCGGCTGGGATGCCTACGTCGGTAAAGAATACGGTCAGGTAAGTCATAAGCAGGATGTAAAAAATGTTCTGCCCTACGTAATACAAGCCGTATGTCGAACGCTCCGCAGGCGTCACCATGTTTTCATCTTCCAAGTCAATTCCTCCATTCATGCCCGTTAGGCGGGCTTTTATGCGAATACGGGACGCATGAGCAAGTTTGGGCGCAACAAGCTTTGCTATCATTCATAAAGCTCCTCCCTTCCCATGCGAAGGCATAAACGCCTGGGATATGCATTTCATGCCTTGTTGGCATTATATGAGTTGTCTGTGTGATTAGCTATACAATTTGGCCATAAATTTATAAATGTCATAATAGCTGGAAACGTTCAGGAGATAAGTCGCTTTATTTAAGCAAAGTCTGCTTTATTGCAGCAAAGCAAAGGCAAAGTCTGCGTTATTGCAGCAAAGCGCAACCAAAGTCTGCTTTATTAGAGCAAAGCGAACCCCAAAAGCGCAAAAAAGGCGCATGCTGCGCATGCGCCTAAAAAGCTGTTTTTATGGGACTTTAGGGAGAGAATGTCAAAATGGCGTTGCTGAATCCACGCAATATTGCCTTTAATAAAAAAATGTTAGTTGGTTGGATGTTGCGAGAACGCGTTTCCAGGCAAACGTGTTCTGAGGCCAAAAATGCTATCGACTTTAAGTCCGAGATCATTAAAACTTTAATCGCTGGTGAGCCCAATTTACCAAAATCTCTGACCGCTGATGAGCCCAGATCCCAACAAAGCTTCGATTATTTCGAAGTTAAATTTTTGCCTCGCTCTTTGCCTCAGCGTCCCCTTCCTGCAGCAGCTTCTCCATCTCCCTGATCTTGCCGTCAAACGCCTCTTGGGTCATCTTCCCGCTTCCGATCAGGTACTGGTAATCAAAGAAATTAGGCAAAACCTGCAACCCCAGCAAAGCCTTGGCGAAGGAGTGCGCTCCGACCTCGCTTGCGCGGTTTATGCAAGCCTCCCGCTTCAGCCCCAAAAGTTTGAAAGTCTGGACTTTCCCTAGCATTTGCGGCACAGGAACGCTGCTGTACTCCAGGTAGTGAAAGAACTCGTGCGCCAAGTGGGCGTCTTCAGCTTGGGCATACTCAAACCCGCAGGTTTCAGCCATTGACGCCAAAGATTCTTCGTAAAGCTCAATGCGAAAGCCGTTAGGCCCCATTTCGGACATCCCTCGAAGAGTGACGCCAAAGGCGCTTTTCCCGCCTTTTCGCTTTTCGATCAGGATCCCCCGCTCTTTGCAGAGATCCCGCACGTCCGCGCCAATGAAGCCAGAAGCGGCATCCTGCCCGGCCTTAAGCGATCCGTCAGTGAAGTAGGGGATTTTTGACACAGGGA
>JAISWZ010000052.1 GCA_031270945.1 Clostridiales bacterium
TGTTTGCTCGCAGAAGCCCGAGCAAACTAGTTGAAGCATTCGCCAGGATTTTGGCGATTTGCCCATGAACATTGGGCAAACGCTATCCGGTGCCATTACGGAATTTTGGGATATGCTCTCAATATGCTTGGATCTTCGCATTTCGCATGCTTAAAGATCCCGCGCCCGCCTCCCCATATGTGCGCTCTGGGGAAGCCTGGAAGGGCGCTATCCGAAATGACTGGGAGCATAAGTCAAAATTCCTGCAGTGGCGTAGCAAAAGTCAAAGCACTGCTTTAACGCGTGACTTTTGCTGCGCCATAAAATTAATTTTGAGATATGCTCTAAAAGAGCCATTTCGGGATGCCTTTTAATTATAACATTTCTAGCTTCGGCAAAATAATTGGAATATCTGGCTCACGGGATTTTATTCGTCAAAACGGCTTGATATCAGCTTTTAATATAATTATGAAAATGGTGGATGGTTGGCGCAAATAGGTTTGCACCCATGCTTTTAACTTATGTGTCTCGCTCTACAAGAACGCCGGGCGCGGTTGCATATGTTTGCACAAAAGGCAATAAAAAAACCCGCCCAAATCGGGCGGGCTTGAGAAGCTGGACGATTTCGGATAAAACACTGGCACCGCAAATTCTCCTATCTTAATCCCGCAAAAAAACTTTCCAGCCTCTTTGGCTGCAGCTTTCTGTTAGGCTTATACACTGAAAACGTCTCGTATATGGCCTTGCACAGCGCTTGGGCAGCTTTTTGCCTGTACTCTGGCAAAGCGATTTTTTCCGCCTCGTCCTTGTTCGTGAGAAAGCCTATCTCGCAAAGCACAGCAGGTATCAATGTGTTTTTTACAACCCTGAAATCTTCGCTCCGCACTTTGCGATCCGTGGATCCAAGATCCCTTAAGAGGTTTCTCTGAAAGATGCCGGCCATATTCCTGCTCGTGAACCCAAGCGCCTTGTCGTTAAAGTGCGGGTACCAGTAAACTTCTGTGCCTACTGAATCGGGATAGTCAGACGTGGCATTCATATGTATTGAGACGTAAATGTCTCCGTTCTCGTTGCCGTATGAGTACCTCTCATTGAGACCCATGGCCTTGTCGGCCAGCCTTGTGGCATACGCTTTTATCCTGCCGTCTCTCTCCAGTATTTCAAGCATGCGCTTTGCGATATCCAGGTTCAGCTCCTTCTCCACAAGCCCGTAGTGCGCCGCGCCAGTGTCAATTGCGCCGCCGTGGCCTGGATCTATGATAACTATCTTCTCGTAAGCAACCTTGGGAAGCTGGATCTTTACGTACAGCCAGTCAGCGTCGTCATAAACGCTAAAAACCAGGATCCGCTTTTCATGAATTGAAAGCTGGGTTCGGCCTGCGCTGTTGTTCGCAATTGTTACGCTCTTCAAGAATGCGTCGTGAATGTTCATCTCGCCGTAGCCAATCCAGTCAGTATAGTCTCCTGGAAGAGTCAAAACGCCAACCAGATTCGTATAGTCGTCAAAGAGCTTCACGTTCTCGGCGCTTAACGGCCAGCCTTCCTTTTTCCTAATGCCAAGAGTCATTGTTTCGGAGTCATAAGTAATGCAGGGTTGCCCGGTCGGCTCTGTATCCCTCTCGTCAGCGTCCTCAGCAATCTCCATCTTTGCGTACAGCCACTCGGCATCATCATAAACGCTAAAAACCAAGCTTTGTTCTTCATGCATAGAAATCTGGGTTTGGCCTGAGCTGCTGTTCCCTATTGTGATGTTCTTCAAGAATCCGTCGCCAATCTCCATCTCGCTATAGCCAAGCCATTCCATAAAGTCTCCTGGCAGGGTCAAAATGCCTGCCAGATTTGAATAGTCGTTAAAAAGCTGCGCGTCCTCAACTCCTGGGTAGCCGCCTTCTTTTTTCCTTATGCTCAAAGTCTGGGTTTTGGCGTCGTAATCTATATTTTTAGGCGAAAGCTTGACTGTAGCCATGTTTTCCTCATAAGAAACCGCTGTGTCAAACTTGCCAGTCGCTTTAATCGTAATTCTGGCCGTCTCCGGGTCGATCTGGGTTGCTTTCACAGACTTGATAAAGTTAAACAGCCTCCCCGTCACCAGCTTTGACTGCTCTTTGAGCTTCGCTATCGGCAGGTCGATTTGGATCTCGTCATTCTCTGTCGGAGAGACAGTCAGCGCAGGGCAGTATTCCCCTTCAACAGCAATGACGTCACAGTCTTCGATAACATGGACTCCGACTTCAAGAATCTCGTTTAATTGAAATTGCACTACAATGCCTGTCCTGTCAGGCGTCAAGTAAACGCTGTAGCGGACGCCTGTCTTCAGCTCCAGGATGACTCTTGCCCTTATTTCCCAAGACAGCGCCCTGACGCTTCCTATCACTGGGTCATCCATCTCTTGCACGGCTTCCAAAGCGCAATCCGCCCGCATTATGTCCAAAACCAGCCTATTGTCATCTAGCAGGAGCTTATCCACCCGGCTTATTGGGGAGCTGGCCCTAATCAGCAGCCCATTCACGTCTTCCGGGGTTTCAAGCCCGATGATTGACGTCCTTGGGTATTCTCTTTGCTCGATTTCCTCTTCCGACACGTCTGCAGCCAGTCTGGCTTTTTCAACTGGATTCAAGACCGCGAGATCCGCTTTCCTCTCCAGCTCGCTTTCAGTTTCCCCTGCCCGCACAGGCATAGCAAAAGCCGCAAATATCGCAAGCGCCGCTGTCATCATCCTGATAAGCTCCATATGCAATCCCCCTGTTTTTTCTATGCTGCGAGCTTAGAGCATGTACACATACTTAGAGCATATCGCAAAATTCCGAAATGGCGCCGAAAAAATCCTGGCGAATGCTTCAACTAGTTTGCTCGGGCTTCTGCGAGCAAACATCCGCCTCGGATATAATTTTGGGATATGCTCTTATCTTAGCACAAAGTTACAGCTATGGATCACGATTTTCGTCTCAAAGCCGCAGTCTTTCAGCCATCTGCCAAAAACCGACACGATGCTTAAATTCTTAATTCAGTCGCAAACAAATCAAGTGTACTCAAATAAAACAGGGTTTGTGCCGCTTTTTGTCGCCATGCCAAGTATGCGTACAGAGCGCTTGCAATTACTTTCTTGCGTCCTCGTTCATTGCACCGATCTTATCTTGCAGGCGTATACACTGAAAACGTCTCGTATATGGCATCGCACAGCGCTTGCGCCGCTCTTTGCCTGTATTCCGGCGTTGCTATTTTCGCCGCCTCGCCCTTGTTCGTGATAAAGCCTATCTCGCAAAGGACAGAGGGTATCTTTGTGTATCTTACAACCACGAACTTTTTGGTCTGCACTTTGCGGTCAACTGTTCCAAGTTCCCTAAGTAAGGTTCTCTGAAAAATGTCAGCCATGTCCTTGCCTGAGAATCCAAGCTCCTTGTCATTGTCGTGCTCGCGCCAGAAAACTTCTGTGCCTGTGGTTGAGGAGTTGTTGCTCATGGCATTCATATGTATGGACACGAAAAGGTCGCCATGCTCGGTGCCCCATTTGGGCCGCTCATGCAGATCAACAGCCTTGTCGACTGTTCTTGTCGCATAGGCTTTTACCCTGCTGTCTCTTTCCAGGATCTCAATCACACGCTTTGAAACATCCAAGTTCAAATCTTTTTCCACAAGCCCATTGGCACTTGCGCCTGGATCATTCGGGCCGCCGTGGCCTGGATCTATGACAACTATCCTGTCGTAAGCGTCCCTGGGATGCTGGATCTTTACGTATAGCCAGGAAGAGTCGTCGTATACGCGAAAAGCCAGGATCAGCTTTTCATGAATTGAAATTTGGGTTTGCCCTGCGCCGTTGTTCCCTATTGTGATGTTCTTCAAGAATTCGTCGTCAACCGCAATCGCGCCGTTGCCAATCCAGCCTATGAAGTCTCCAGGAAGGGTCAAGACGCCTGCCAGGTTTGAGTAGTCGTCAAAAAGCTGAACATTCTCGGCGCCCATTGAGTAGCCTTTACGCTTTTTAATAGCAAGCGTCTTGTTTTCCGTGTCATAAAAAATGTAGCGGTCTCGCTGGCTTGGATCAGATCCGTCATAGCCTGGATCTGTGTCAATTATCGTATCATCAGGCTCTGGCTCGTCAGGCTCTTGTTTGTCAGGCTCTTCGCCAGGCTCCTGTTCGTCGGGCTCGCCAGCGCCCCCTGCAAGCGAAAGCTTGACCGTGGCCACGTTTCCCTCATAAGAAACCGCAATCCCCAAATTTCCCGTCACTTTGAGCGTGATTCTAGCAGTCTTCGGGTCGATCTGGGTTGTCGCCACCGACTTTACAAATTTAAACTGCTCTCCTGTCACCCATTTTGACTGCTCTTTCAGCTTCGCAACTGGCAAGTCAATATGGATCTCATCGTTCTCTGCTGGAGAGACAGTCAGCGCCGGCGCGTTCTCCCCTTCAACGGTAATGATGTCACCGTCTTCAAGAGCCCGAAACCCGACCCTAATGATCTCGTTTACCTGAAAGCGCACCACAATGCCTGTCCTGTCAGGCGTCAAATATACGCTGTAGCGAACGCCTGCCCCCAGCTCCAGGACAACCCTTGTTCCCGGCGTTCCAAACAGCTGCGCTCCTTCAGCCCTTACGTTGCCTATCATTGGATCGTCCATCTCGTACATGGCATCAAGCGCGCAATCCGCCCTCGCTATGTCCAAAACCAGCCTATTGTCCTCCAGCAGGAGCTTGTCCACCCGGCTTATGGGGGAGCTGGCCCTAATCAGAACCCCCTTCACGTCTTCTGGGGTTTCTAGCCCTATGATTGACGTGATTGGGTATTCCCTGAGCCCGATTTCCTCTTCCGACACGTCTGTAGCCAGGCTGGATTTCTCGACCGGATTCAAGACTTCCAGCCCTATTTTTCTCTCCGACTCGCTTTCAAGCGGTTCCTCCGCCCGCACGGGCGCAGCAAAAGCCAAGACCATCGCAAGCGCCGCCGCCATCGTCCTGATAAGCTTCATCCTCATCTGTATCCCCCTTGTTCTTTACCCGCATTGCGAGCTTGACGTTGCCCTTTGCTTGACATGATTGTTAATTCCTGCTGTCTTGGTTCTCTGTTCCTCGCCCCACTGCCCATATTCGCGCTCTGGGTGCCTGGAAAGGGCGATGATTCCAAATTTCTTTCGTAAATATGGCCTTGCGAATGGTTTTATGTTTTTATGCTTTCATGCGCTCACATCTGGCATTTTTGGGACAAAAAGCTTTATCGCAACGCTTTTCTCAGTCTTGGCAGCATCAAAGGGCTGCAAAAAGAGAGTGCGCTTAGCAAGCATTTCCAAGCTTTTAGGCCGATATCAGCAAAATCATCTCCTTATCCTTCGATAAATCTATAAATTCATCGCAATACATTCAATAACATATAAGCTTTATTTATTGTATCTTATTAAATCTGAGCCCAGAAAAGCATAAACCTATAAAACCATTGATTTTAGTATAAAAGCATTTGTTTATCAGAGAAAGCCTTTTGAAAAAACAAAAATCCATTTGCGCCTTCCTTGAATACATAAGCGTAAATCAGTTCGTTAAATATTATCCATGCTTGCCTATTATTGCGTGTTGTTGTCCACATATTCCCTAATAAATGCTAGCGTAAAGCAACTTTACAGCTTTACAAATACTGATTATTAGCGGTTTTACAAAACATCCCAGCCCCAATTGTCGCATTTTCGCTCAATTTGCTATAAGACATTCATATATTCCCCTCCGTAAATATGATTGGTGAGAGTGATAAAGAGTGTCTCAAATCGCTGCAAGGCGATTTACTAATTTAAGACATTCTTGATTATTTGCCCGCCAAATCTATAAAAAGCCTATATTCAAACGCCCGCTTTCGGGCTAAAACTTAACGATGGGCTAGAGGGCGCGTCATCTTACAAAACGCCGCTCCAAATACAAAGGGGGACAATTTGTGAAAAAGAAACGCAAGAAAACGGTAATCATCCTGGCAGGCATTCTGGTAACAGGCGCCGTGGCCGTCGTTTACGCGATGGGCGGCAAGACTGAACCGTTTGTGAATGTCGACTTGGTGAAGCGCGGAAGGCTGGTAAGCGCGGTAAACGCCTCCGGCATGATCCAGAGCGTAAACGAGCAGTTTGTTTACTCAAGCGCCAACCTGCCCGCGAAGGAAGTCCTGGTCAAGCCAGGCGACCATGTAACTACAGGGCAGACGCTAGCGGTGCTAGACCCGCAAGATCTAGAGACAACCAAGGCAAAGCTGGAGCTCTCACTTGCCTCTTCCCAGGAAGCCATAGGGGAGGAAAGCAAAGGGATCCAGGCAAGCATAGCAAACGCGCAAAACCAAGCTAAAACGGCGGAGCTTCAAGTGTCGCGAGCGAAGCTGGCTTATGACAAAGCGAAGCAGGAACATGACGAAGGCACCAACCCTGAGCTGGAAAAAGCTCTTTATTCATATAACCAAGCGAAAGACTCCTACGAAAATGAGACTGGCGCTGACATAACCAGAGCCAAGGCAGATATCGCAACAGCAGAAAAAGCGTTGGCTGACAGAAAAAAAGAACTTGATACCCAGACCTCGCTCCATGAAGGCGGCGTATCTTCACTCTCTCAGCTAGAGCAAGCCCAAAGCGCCTACGACGCCGCCATCGCGCAAAAAGAGAGCGCAGACGCGGCATATAAAGCGCTAAGGCTAAGCCTCAAGGCAACAATGGATCAGACCGAGCTGGATATAGCCAGAATCAAGGACTCTCTTTCAAGCAGCTTCAAGCAGGCCGACATGGACTTGAAAACAGCCAAAGCGTCTCTAGACGGCGCCTTGACCCAAGTAAGCCAAGCGCAAGCAAAAGGGACTGCAGTGAGCGAGCTGAACAAGGAAAGCCAGGCAGTGGAGCTTGAAAGCGTTCAAGAGAAGCTAAGCTCAACAGAGCTGGTCTCTCCCATAAGCGGAACAGTGACAAAGGTTGACTTGAAAGTTGGACAAGTCCCATCCGGCGTCGTGTTTGTCATAGAGGACATGAATAACCTCCAGGTTAAGCTGAACTTCAAGGAATATGACCTGAAAAGCGTCGGCGTCGGCCTTCCGGCCAGAGTCAAGACTGACGCTACCGGAGACAAGGAATATGAGGGGACTATCTCCTACATCGCCCCAACTTCCAGGAAAGACGCTGGATCTACAACAAACGTGGAGTTTGAGTCCCTAGTCTCCATAGACCAGCCGGATGACGGCTTGAGAATAGGCATGAACGCCAGAGTCTCAGTAATACTTGGAGAAAAGGACGAGACCTTTTACGTCCCTTATGACTATATAGGCACCACCGCTGACGGCTCTTCAGCCATTTATGTCCTGGACAACGGAATCGTCAAAGAGATATTGGTCCAGACCGGAATCGAAAGCGACTTGTACACTGAGATCACAGGGGAAGGCTTGGAAGAAGGCCTCATGGTTCTCACTGATCCCTCTTCAGCCATCCCAGGCCAGGCAGCGACGCCAAGCCTGTCTTCTTGAGGGGGAATTCCAAATGCTGCTTGAGCTTAAGAATATAGTGAAAAAGTATTATATCGGCACGGAAAACGAGCTTGAGATCTTGAAAAACGTCTCCCTTTCAGTGAGAAAGGGAGAGTTCGTGGCCATCGTCGGCCCCTCCGGATCAGGAAAAAGCACCTTCATGAACATGATAGGCGCTCTTGACAAACCAACTTCAGGCGAATACTTCCTTAACGGGAACCCTGTCCACAAAATGGATGACGATGAGCTCTCTGAGATCAGAAACCGAGAGATAGGCTTCGTTTTCCAAAACTTCAACTTGATTCCCAGAAGCAGCGCCTTGAAAAACGTCGCCCTTCCAATGCTCTACGCCGGCATCTCCAAGTCAAAGCGAATGGCCAGGGCCAAGGATCTGCTTGGTCTTGTAGGCATGGGAGAAAGAGCCGGGCACCAGCCAAACGAGCTTTCCGGCGGCCAAAAGCAAAGAGTCGCCATCGCCAGGGCGCTGGCAAACGACCCAGCAATACTTCTGGCTGATGAGCCCACAGGCGCCCTGGACTCCAAGACCGGCGACATGATTATGGAGCTGTTCCTAAAAATCAACAGAGAAGAAGGAAAGACGATTGTCCTGATCACCCATAGCGAAAAGCTGGCATCCCAGTCCGGCCGGGTCGTTGCCGTGTCTGACGGGAAGATAACGAACCAATAAGAGATTTTTGTGTGAATGCACGTAAATCAATAAAAGCGTGTCCCAACTTAATTCCTGGGATGCGCATAAGGGGAGTCACAAATTGCTGCTTGAAAACCTGGGCCTCGCCATTGAAAGCCTCAGAGCCAACAAGATGAGGTCGATTCTCACTATGCTCGGGATAATTATCGGCATAGCTTCAGTCACCGCAATCATATCCATAGGAAACGCGCTCTCGTCGCAAGTGACCTCCGAAATGGGCTCATTTGGCGCGACTAACATCTACGTCATGCTCCAAGCCAAGAATCCTGAAAATGAAACAGTTTACCAAATGCAGGACAACGATCTTTTGAGCGAGGAACTAATAACAAATTTCCAGCAGACCTTTTCCGATAGAGTGAAAGGCATAGCCCTAAGCCAGCAAGGCGAGGGCGGCACCGCCAAGGAAGGCCGAAAGTCCTCAACCGTCTCGGTTCTTGGCGTCAATAGCCAGTTCGGGATAGTAAACAACATCAAGCTTGTAAAAGGCAGGTTCATAAACGAGAAGGATAACGCAGGGCGTAAGAACGTCGGCGTTGTGTCTGAAAAGCTGTCTTCCAAGCTCTTCGGCCGCTCTGATCCCCTTGGCCGCGAAGCCAAGGTATATACAAAGCAGGGAGTCGCCACCTATACTGTTGTCGGGGTCTATAAGTCAGAAGAGTCCCCTTCCATGCTGTCCACAGGTTCGACAGAGTCAACTGCCATCTACATCCCGGTTTCAACCGCCAACCTTGCGGCTGGCGCACAGGGCTACTCCAACTTCACAGTCATGGGGCTTGACGGCAAAGTGCAGCAGCTGAAGGAAAGCATGGACAGTTTTTTTGCCTCCAGCTACAAAAATGATATATGGGAAGCCAATTCAATGACTATGGAGTCCCAGCTCAAGAGCATGATGAATATGCTGGGCAGCGTTTCCATGGCAATCGGCGCTATAGCTGGCATATCCCTTCTCGTTGGCGGCGTGGGCGTCATGAACATAATGATGGTCTCAGTCACCGAGAGAACCCGTGAAATCGGCGCAAGAAAAGCCTTAGGGGCCAAGAAGTTCCACATCAGGAGCCAGTTTGTAATAGAAGCCATGCTCCTGTCCCTGGCTGGCGGCCTTATAGGCATTGTCCTTGGAGTCATCATTTCCTCAGTCGCCTCAGTCCTTCTTGGAGCGAAAGCTTCCCTGGACTTGCCAGTCATAGCCGCATGCGTCATATTTTCTATGGCCATAGGGGTCTTCTTCGGATATTACCCAGCCAGCAAAGCGTCAAGCCTTGATCCTATAGAGGCTTTGAGGTATGAGTAACAGCTTGCTTTTTTAAAATAAACGCTCGCGAGCGAAAAGCGCAGCTCTTTTCTCTCGCCAACAGCATAAGTTGACAGGCGCCGCGCGGCCCGCAAGGGCCGCCAGGCCGCCTTGCGCCAAAAGACAAGGAGGTTTCAATGCTTCTAGAAAACCTAGGATTGGCCCTCGAAAGCCTTAGGGCCAACAAAATGAGAGCAATGCTCACAATGCTTGGCATCATCATAGGCATATCGTCCGTGATAGCGATACTGTCTATCGGAAACTCTCTGACCAACGGGCTTTCAAGCGAGGTAGGATCCCTTGGGGCGTCTACCGTCTACGTGTCCTTGACCGCCAAAACTTCATCAGGATCCACAGCGGATGTCTTGTCCGTCCCCAGAATCAATGACCAGGATCTTCTCTCTGAGGATCTGATCAACCAGTTTGCCGAAACCTACTCCGAGAACGTGAAAGCCATAAGCCTCAACCAGAACGTTGCCGACGGCACAGCCAGGGAAGGCAAGCGCTACGCAAACATGTCAATCGTTGGCGTAAACACTGGATACGGGATGGCAAACGAAGTCGAGCTCGTAAAAGGCAGGTTCATAAACGACAAAGACGTAGTTGGCGTCAAGAGCGTCGGAGTCATATCCGACAAGGCAGCCAAGAACCTGTATGGAAATGAGGATCCGCTTCTCAAAGAGGCCAAGGTTTACACGCAAAAGGGTGTCCGCTCCTATACGATAGTAGGCGTCTACAAGTCAAAGGAGACGCCTGGGGCAAGCTCCATGGCCAATGAGAAAGACTCTTCAACCTCTGTATACATACCTCTGTCCACAGCCAGCCAAGAAACTGGCACAAAAGGCTACTCTTCTTTCGCAGCCATCGCGGCAGACCAAAAAGTCTCTCTCCTTGGAGAAAAGATAGACAAGTTCTTTGGCGCCAACTACCGCAACGAGAAATGGGAGATAAAAACCATAAACATGGAATCCGAGCTTGAAAGCATCATAAAGATGCTTGGCATGGCCTCCATGGCCGTGGGCGTGATCGCAGGCATCTCCCTTGTCGTAGGCGGCGTTGGCGTAATGAATATCATGCTTGTCTCAGTCACCGAAAGAACAAGAGAGATAGGCGCAAGAAAGGCCCTTGGAGCAAAACGCTCCCACATACGAGCCCAGTTTGTCATAGAGTCAGTGATCCTTTCCCTTGCGGGCGGCGTCATAGGCATAACGCTGGGGGTTGCCATAGCCTCCCTGTTCGCCATGTTCGCAAAGCAGACCCTGAGCCTTGACATAAGGCAGATAGCGATGTGCGTGGCATTTTCAATGGCCATAGGCATATTCTTTGGGTATTACCCTGCCAACAAAGCCTCAAAGCTTGATCCTATAGAGGCATTGAGGTATGAGTAAATTTTTAGCAAAAGATAAAATAATAAAAAATAAAAAGCAAAAATTTAAAGCAAAAAATCTAAAGCAAAAAGAGTAAAAATCAGAAATCAAAACCAAAAGACCAAAACCCAAAAGCCAAAACAAGCGCAGCCCCTCCGGGGCTGCGCTTGTTTTATGTTTTTTAAAACGCTCTAACACGCTTTGATTCTTTTAGCGTCATCCTAAAATCTGAACAGCTAAAGCCAGCATTTTCCTTCGACGCGTGGCTTTTTCAATCCAAAACTATCTTATTGCTCTTTTACCCAAGAACCGTCGGCTTCACTCCTGCCGACGCGGTGGCAAGCCAAACGCTTCCCCGGCCTCTAAATACATTAACCAGCCCTTCTCCGCTGGCCGCCGATCCCAGAAGCGTCCTGCTTGACCTCTCTACAGTGAAGCTCAAGCCTTCTTCCCACATCAATGCGAAAGGCCCGTCAACCCGGATTTCCTCGCCTTCGCTTATGTCCACCCTAATAATTTCCTCTTCAGGTATTGGGCACTCCAGCGCCACGACTCCGTTGCCTCTGATAGCCAGGTTGAATAGGCCTTGGCCTGCCAGGTTCGCCAACGACTTGGCCGCAACAAGCGTTATGGCCAGTGTGTCCGTGCATGCCAGGAACAAGCCGTCCTTGATCACAAGCCCTGCGCCCTCTTGTATGTGCCTTAGTACCAAGTGCTTGTAGGTTGGTTCGCAGAAGATGGTTCCAGTTCCCCTGTAAAGAGGGTTTACTGCCGATTCCCCTGTGACTTTGCCCCTGAACGTCTTTCCGACCAGATCCCCAAAGCCCTTTATGTCCGCCGATATTGTGATGCTCCCAGCAATCCACTGCATAGCTCCGTTCTGGAGGATTATGCCTTGGTTGTTGAGGTTTGCCAGCAACTGGCGCTTGCGCATTCCCTGCGCCTTCATGAAGTACTGCTGAACCGCTTCCAGCGGGCTTGAAAGCGACAGATCCGTTTCATGCTCGATTACGGAAAACACGCCTTCGGTCTTGGTTACTGCGACGTTTCCGCTGTTCATCAGGTTATAGATAGTCATAACGCCTGTTAGGCCAACCACTCCTTTCGCTGCGCTTGCTCTCTTCTCTTTATCTAAACCGGCAAGCGCCAAATTTCTCGTAGCTCTTTTATCAGCCAAGAAATTTCCAAAACAATTTGTACGCTCGTCTTTTATATTATATACCTTTCTCATCCATTTTTAAAGTCTTTTATTTTGTCTTCCGAATGCAGCTAATATGATTTGACGACCTTTTGCGACTTTAAGCGCATGCAAGGCGCTGAAAAAGCCTTGCGTATGCCTTTGGCAAAACTTTTCCAAGCCATCAATCAAGCTTCTAGATAAGCGCAATTATCCATCGGTTATAATAAATCAAATAAATCAAATCAATAAAATCACTCTTGTCATAAGACACTCGATAGCCCTCACGAGTGGCTTTCCAGCCCTCATGCCTTCGCCTCTCCCTTATATTTGCCTATTAAAGCTTTTCCTGACTTTTAATTCCATGCAACAAAATAATAATGGGATATGCCCCAAAAAAACCTCCTTGATTAAGAGCATGTTCCGTCGTATTATTGTACATGAAGGTGCTTTCCGCTGCTGGGCACGGCGCTAACGCGCTTGGGCCGGGAGGGATACGGGAGCTTCTGCCTGGCCCGCGCCTGGCGCGGAAACCCTTCGCTATTAATAACGCGCTGGCGAGCGCTTGCCAGCATAACGCGCTTTTCAAGGAGCGGCATCAATGAAAACTCTTAACCAGCTTTCAAAATTGTCAGAGGCGCAGACGCGTTCTGTGGGCCCTGAGAATATAACAGGAGAAAAAGGGGCGGGCGCAATGACCCCGCTTGCCGATGGAACTGCGAAACACGCGGCCAGAGATTTGGGGTTTGGCTGGAAGGTGAATCCCTACCTGAAGATAGCGCCAGGCGCCAAGCTTACCCTTGCTGACATCCAGGGAAGCGGCGAAATCAACCACATCTGGATGACCCCAACGGACTCGTGGCGGATGCAGATCCTTAGGATCTTTTGGGACGGATCAGACGTTCCCGCAGTGGAGTGCCCATTGGGAGATTTCTTCGCTTGCGGATGGGGCGTCTACTCCCAGATCAATTCCCTGCCGGTCTGCGTCAACCCAGGCAGCGCGTTCAACTCCTACTGGAGTATGCCCTTTCGCAAAGGTTTCAGGATCGAGCTGGAGAATCTTTGCGAATCCGAGACATGCATATACTACCAGATTACATATGAGCTAAAAGAGGTCGATCCTCTTTCGGCATACTTTCACGCCCAGTTTAGGCGGACAAATCCCCTGCCCTTGAACGAGCCCTTCGTAATTCTTGACAGCGTCAAAGGCGCTGGATCCTACGTTGGAACAAGCCTGTCCTGGGGCTCCAACAACAATGGCTGGTGGGGCGAGGGCGAGATAAAGTTTTACATGGACGGGGACAAAGAGTTTCCTACCATCTGCGGCACAGGCACCGAAGACTACTTCTGCGGCTCCTACTGCTTTGAGGATCCAACCCATAGCAAGTATCTGCCATTTAGCACCCCCTACTCCGGCTTCTTCCCTGCCGGAGCGCTCAACGAGCTCTACGCCAGCCAGCGCCGCTTCAGCATGTACCGCTGGCACATAACGGATCCCATCCATTTCAAGCAGGCTCTGCGCGTGGACATCCAGGCTCTTGGCTGGAGAAGCGGAGGCAGGTACCTGCCCTTGAGGGATGACCTGGCGGCAGTCGCTTACTTTTACCTGGACAAACCCAGCTGCGAGCTTCCCAAGTTGCCGACGCCAGACGAGCTGGAAATAATATAAAAGCAAAAAAACAAAGGCAGGAAGCGCCCATGAGGGCGCTTCCTGCCTTTTATGATGCATGCGCCAGATAGCGCTCTTAGATAACTGGCTTCGCTGGCATAAAAACGTTTTCACTTCCAGGCCTTCTGGGAGTTTCCCAGCCTACAGCCCCAGGCTCTCCACCCAAGCGGCCAGGCTTTCCTTCGACTGGCTGCCGTTGAGGAGCTTGCCTTTTACGATCTCAGCTGTTGGCGATACGCTTGGCGTGAGCTCCTTCACAGTGTTGCCGAGGCCGCTGCTTCCGGAGGTCGCGAAAGGCACGATCTTCTTTCCCGAGAAGTCGTAGCTCTCAAGGAAAGTGTTGATGATGGTAGGCGCTACGTACCACCAGATCGGGAACCCGATGAAAATCACATCGTACGAGGCTATGTCAGCCTTTTCCCCAGCTGCGATCTCGGGCCTTTGGGTCTTGTCGCTCATCTCCAAGGAGCTGCGGGACTGGTTGTTTCTCCAATCCAGATCTTCCTTTGTGTAGAGCACTGCTGGCTTGATTTCGTACAGGTCAGCGCCAGCCGCTTCAGCCAGGGTCTTTGCTATGTTGGCTGTGACTCCGCCAGCGGAAAAATAGGTAACAAGTTTGCTGCTCATGTCGTTTCCTCCTTGAATGGCTTTTTAGGGCTATGCCCATTAGGCTGATATGCCCATAAGGGCGCTGTGGGTTTATGCATAAATCCATTATCTGGATTATAACCTGGTTTTCCGCCTGGCAAACATGCCTATAAGAAAAAAATGACCGGATTTTATGAAAATCTTTGGTACTGCGCGATTTATTGGGTTTTTTATTTTTTATTTTTTGGTTTTCGCAAAGGGGGCGCTTCGCGCCCCCTTTGCCTTTTTTAGGGCTTGAAGGTTTTCACGTCAAACGACCTGCCAATCACTTCCCTAGCTTGCGCCAGGGATTCCAGCTCTTTGCAGGAAATCATCTGTATTGCCATGTTGCCTATAGCTGTCGCCTCAACCGGCCCTGCCGCAACCTCAAGCCCGGTTGCCTTGGCTGAGATTTTGTTCAGGTAGTCGGCGTTAGCTCCGCCTCCAACAACACGAAGCTTTTCAAACTTTCTGCCTGAAAGCTCTTCCAGCTCCTTTATGGACTTCCCGTAGCAAACAGCCAGGCTGTTGTATATGACAGCGGCAAGCTCAGCTGGGGTTTCGGGAATCTTTTGCCCTGTTTCCCGGCACGCCTTGCCAAGCTCCTCGCTCATGCTCTTTGGGGCCAAGAAGCGGTTGTCATTGCAGTCTACGATTGAAGGGATGCTTTCTGTTTCAGCCAGGTTGCACAGCTCGGCGAAGGAGTGCTTTCCACCTAGCTCGCGGTGGACTTCCTGGATCATCCAAAGCCCCATTATGTTCTTCAAGAATCGGATCTGGCCGCCGTATCCCCCTTCATTGGTGAAACCAGCAAGCCTCGCGGCGGTTGACGTGTTCGGAATGTCAAGGGTTGCCCCCATAAGGCTCCAAGTTCCGGAGCTGATGTACGCGCTGTCAGCTGTGACGTCAGGCACAGCCGCGAAGGCGGATCCTGTGTCATGGGTAGCTGGAAGCACAACGGAAGAGCCATATCCAAGGCGGCTCTTTGCTGATTCAGAAAACTGGCCCAGGTTGGTGCCTGGCATGGCTATCTTTTGGAAGATCTCTTCTGGCAAGCCCAGCTTTTTGATGATCGAATAGTCCCAGTCCCTGGTGAAGGCGTTCAAAAGCCCTGACGTGGATGCGATGGAGTACTCGTTAGCCTTCACTCCAGCAAGCCGCCAATGCAGGTAGTCGGGGATGAAGAGCAGGGTTCTGGCCTTGTCCAGGATCTCCGGGTTTTGCTTTTTTATGGCCATCAGCTGGAAGACTGTGTTGAACTGGAGGCTTGCTATTCCGGTCGCGGCGAAGAGCTCCTCTTCAGATACTGTCTTGAAGGTGTCTAGATCTATTCCTATTGTGCGGTCATCGCGGTACGCTACAGTGTCTCCAAGCAGGTTGTCATCTTTGTCCAAAAGGGCGAAATCCACTCCCCAGGTATCGATGCCTATGGAAGACGGCTTCGGGTCGCATTTGGCGATCCCCGCTTCGACCTCTTTCAGGAGGGCCTCGTGATCCCAGACCAAGGATCCATTCTTTCTTATCGCCTGGTTCTTGAACCTGTGAACCTCTTTTGTTTTTATTTTATCCTCTTGCAGCCATCCCAGCAAGTGCCTTCCGCTTGATGCCCCTATGTCTATGGCCAAATGGGCGCTCATAGGCTCAGCTCCCCTCCCGGCTCAAGAGCCAAAAGTTCGCCAGAGGATTTCCGTATGCTCAAGTTGGCGCCAGACCTGTTCTGGATCATGTTCCCGTCCACGCTAGTGGCCAGATATCTGGCGGCATTCACGTAGCGGCAGATCTCAATGTTGGTGGCAAACCAGATGTCTTTCGCACCGTCAAAGGAGCTGCAGAAGTCCTCGATCACGTTCCAGTTGCCCTGATCCGCGAACTCGTAGCTGTGCCCCCATAAGTAAAAGATCGAGAACCCCTTGTACGCAGGAAATTTCACGAAGCGCTCCGCAAGCTCCATCAGGTTAGGCGCGTTGTGGTGGCACGTGGGATTCCATTCTAGGAAGCTCTTCGGGCAGTCAAAGCTGAATGTTGATCTTACAGTCCTTGCGTACTCGATGCCAAGAAACGGCAGCCTTTCGGGAAGCCCAACAGGATAGTCGCCAAACGCGTAGCTCATTCCCCTGACAGGGTAATGGGCCAAGCTCTCAAGCCCCCTGCGATCCTCCCACAGCTCGCGTATGATCGAGTCCTCGGGGGAATGGGAAAGCCACAGGTGCTCAACGCCATGGCAGCTAATCTCATGCCCTGCGTAAAGATCCTTCGCCTCGCTTGCCTCGATGTGCCCCGGCATGCCCAGCCTTCCAGAGTTCAAGTGGAATGTTCCCTTGAGGCTGTGCTTGTTCAGGATCTCCACAAGCCTGCGGTCATGATCCCTTCCGTCATCATAGCTAAATGTCAAGGCTTTGGTTGCGCCTTGGGGAAAAACAACTTTCCAATCCATCCAGCCACCCTACCCTTCATGCGGCCTTGGCCGCAAAGTTTTGGCAACAAGCGGCGAGCTAATCTCTTAGAGACGCTCGCTAGCGCATAACCCAGCATTCCCGTTAAGGCGCAAATATGCGCTCATACTATTATCTCGTATATTTGCATCCCTTGCAAGGGAATGATATATCAAAGACTAGGCTTGCCGGCCCTGCTATGCTAGCGAAAGCTTGCGTTTGGTCAAAGGCTTGGCTTGCAATATCCATAAACATCCTATCTCCTAGGAGGCTAACAATGGCAACAAAAAGCGCCATATCATTTGGCATGGTACACATTCCCGTATCGCTTCACCCGGCTACTACTGACAACGACATCCATTTCAACCAGCTTCACAAGGAAGACAACGCTCGCATCAAGTACAAAAAGGTCTGCTCCTCATGCGGGAAGGAGCTTGAAAGCTCTGAGATCGCAAAAGGGTATGAGTATGAGAAAGGCCGGTATGTCATAGTAACCGATGATGACATGGAAAAAATAAAAACGGAAAAGGACAAGACCATGCAGATAATGCACTTTTCCGAATTATCCGAGATAAACCCCATATACCTGGACAAGTCCTACCACGCAATCCCTGAAGCCGGAGGCGAAAAGGCATTTGAGCTTTTGAAGACCGCAATGCTGGAAGAAGGCAAAGTGGCGCTGGCTAAAACAGTCATGGGCTCCAAGGAGAAGATCCTGGCGCTAATAGCCAGGCAAGACGGCATAGTCTGCCAGACCCTGTTCTACCAAGACGAGATAAAGGCGCATCCAAAGCCCTCAACCGGCCCGGCTGTAGGCGTCCAGGAGCTCAACATGGCGAAGATGCTGATCTCATCCATGATCCAGGAGTTTGACCCTCGTGAGCACGCCAACATGTATCAGGAAAAGCTCAAGGACTTGATAGCGGACAAAATTTCTGGAAAAGAGACGAAAGAGCCCGTTGCCAAAGATTCCGGCAACGTCATAGATCTCATGGAGGCGCTGACGCAGAGCCTGACAGCGCTTGATCCTCCCAAGAAGGCGAAAGCGGTTTGAGCGTCTTTGACACAAAAGACGCCTCTCCAATGCTTATAGCCAAGAACATGCCAGCCTTTGACAGCCCTGACCATTTCTACGAGCTAAAGTTTGATGGCATGAGAGCCCTTGCCTACATGGACGGGGACTACCTGGAGCTAAGAAACAAGAGGAACAAGTCCATCACGGCCACTTTCCCGGAATTGGCTGGCATCAGCAAACAGGCCAACAAAAGGTGCATCCTTGACGGAGAGATCATAGTGATGTCTGAAGGGAAGCCTGACTTTTCCCAGCTCCAGCGCCGCGCGCTGACATCAAACACCTTCAAGGCCCGCATCTCAGCTGACGCCCTTCCGGCCTCCTTTGTAGCCTTTGACATCATCTTCGCTGGCGCTTCTGATCTGACCAGAACTCCGCTGTCAACCAGGAAAGAGATCCTGGAGAATGCCATTTCCCCCAGCGGGCGGCTTGCAGTGTCAAAGATCACGCTAAACCAAGGGATCGCTCTGTACAACGCGGCAGAAAGAGGCCAGCTGGAGGGCATAGTCGCAAAGCGGAAGGACAGCCTGTACTACTACGGCAAGAGAACCCATGACTGGATCAAGTGCAAGTCCCTTCAGGACGAAGACTTCATAGCTGTGGGCTACTACCGCAAGTCCATGCGCCTCACCAGCGTCATCCTTGGCACAATCGCTCCCTCTGGCGCGATTGTCTACAGAGGGCACGCCGTCATGGGCGTCTCGTCAGACGCGCTGGCTAGGCTAAGCGCCGCCACCAGAAGCCAAAAGAGCGCCTACCCCAGCTTTCCCGATTTCCCCAGCGCCAACTGGCTTGTGCCCCAGCTGGTATGCATTGTCAACTACATGGAGCTGACAAACCGAGGCGGCTTGAGACAGCCGGTGTTCAAGGGATTTAGGGATGACAAGTCGCCAAGCGAGTGCGTCTCCTCTGTTGTGCCGGACAAGGCTATGGTTGAGATCGAGCAGCTGGACGAATATTAAGAAATTCAAAACCAAGGCCTTGGCTTTCGCCAAGGCCTTGGTTTTGATCTTTTTTTCTTTTTTTATTTGCCTCTTTTTGCCTTACTTCTCTTTCACAATCATCACCAAGCCCTTCCGGACCGAAATCCGGGAGGGCTTTCCTGTGAACTCATTGCTTACGCCCAAGGAAACATCGTCATGCAGAGTGTAGTTGTCAAGCGGGTACTTCAGCCCTTCCAGAGTGACTCCAACAGCGTCTCCCGAGTAGGCGAAAACTGAGATGTAGCCTTTCTGGGAAGCGTCAAAGCAAATCTCGCCGTCTTTCAGGGCAAAGGCCACTTGGTTTTGAAAGTGCAGAAAGCCTCTGGCATTTCGCCTGGCCAGCCACGCCAGAAGCTGAACATTTGCCGCAGTATGGTCAACCCTGCCTCCAGTGCCGCCAAACAGGCGAAAGAGCCTGTACCCGCGATCATAGCCTATCTGAACAGCGGCCGCCATGTCGGTTTGGTCTTTTTCAGCCGGAAGGACAACCAGTTCCCAGTCGCCTTGGCCAGGACAAATGGATGAGTCAAAGTCGCCTATCACCAAGTCGGGCTTTATGCCTAGATCCGCCAGATGCCTGTATCCGCCGTCAGCGGCAATGACCAAGTCGCCTTCGCTTGGCAGAGGGGGGCAAAAGAATAGCTCTCCAGCGCCAAACGCATAGCAGCAACGCATTAGATCTCCGGCAGCGCTATCTCAATCTCTCGCCCTAACGCCGCAGACTTCACAATGCCGTCAATGATGGCCTGGTTGTAGAAGATCTGGCTTGCTGGCACAGGGGATTCGCCGCCATCTTTCACCGCGTCCGCAAAGGAGCGGATCTTTTTGTAGAAAAGCCCGCCGAAGCTGTCTCCGGACGGGAACATCGGAATCTCAAACTCAACCTGGCGTCCGGCCACTTCTTTGTAGATCTTCAGAGGGCCGCCAGCTTCCCCGTTCCAGCACTCAGTGGATGGGATCCTAAGCCCAGCCTCTGTTCCGAGAATCAGGGTGTCTCCTGAGGTATCCATGTTCATGGCCCAGGAAATGCGAAAATCCAAGATTATGTCGCCTTCAAGCCTTACGAAGCCGCAAGCGAAGTCATCGACGTCAAAGCGGGCAGCGTCTTTTCCGTTGTACTTGGGGTTGGCGCCAAAAAACGCAGAGGTGTGCCCGGAAGCGGTCAAAGGCTTGGGATAGCCGATGGCGTTAAGGACAACATCAAGCGCGTAGCAGCCAATGTCTCCAATAGCCCCTATGCCAGCGGTCTTCTTTTCGATGAAAGTGGAGTTCGGGATGCCTCTCCTGCGCCCGCCGCCAGTCTGGATGTAGTAGATCTTGCCAAGCTCTCCGGATTCGACTATGCGCTTGATCTGGCGCATGTTCTCATCCATGCGGGGCTGGAAGCCGATTGAGAGCACTTTTCCTGATCTCTTCTCGGCCTTGAGCACTTCAGCCGCCTCTTCGACTGTGACAGTCATCGGCTTCTCAAGGATAACGTTAACTCCTTTGTCCAAAGCGTACACAGCGACAGGGGCATGCTGGGTGTTGTATGTGCAGACGCACACCGCGTCCAATTCTTCATTGTCTATGAGCGACTTGTGGTCAGGGTAGATCCTTGGCCCCTCAGCGTCAAACCTCTTCAGGAACTTCTCCGCTTTTCCTGGGATGAGATCCGCTACCGCCACGACATCTATGTCGGGCATCAGCTTTATGCTTTGAATATAGCTCTCCGCGATCCAGCCGGTTCCAATGATTGCGAACTTCAGCTTCTTGGCGGTGTCAACTTCCTTTTCCTCCTGCGGAGGAGCGAACTGACCCAAGACATCGTCTGGCATTCATAACCCTTCTTTCTTAAAATGGCGCGTGGCGCCGTATAGATGGCGCAAGCGCCGTATAGGCGTGCTTGCACCGCTATATAACGATGAGCGTTACCAGGCGAACATAGCTCTTTTCGCCAGTATATAAATCTCATCGGCATATTTGATCATAACCTTCTTAAAACCCGCTTGTCAAGAGGCTTTTTAGCCTAGAAACTTGCGCTTTGCACTAAAAGGCGCTAGATGCGGCACACGTAATAAACACGTGTTTACGCTCGAAAAAAAACGGACGAAAGTCCGCTTTTCACAGATCCGCCAGCCTGTCAGACCCAATCCGCTCCAAAGCCAGGCCATAGCCGCTGCCGCTCTGCATGGCCCTGTTTATCCTGCTTATTGTCACGCTTGACGCGCCAACCCTCTCCGTGATGTAGGCATACGTTCTCTTGCGCTTCAGGCAGGCGGCTACGCATAGCCTTTGGGAAAGCGACTCCAGCTCCCGGCGTGTGCAAATGTCCTCGAAGAACGCCTCGCATTCCTCAACGCTCTCCAAATGGAGAACAGCCTCGTATAAAAGCTTGCTAAAGTCGTCGAGCATGGCACCCACTCCTAAAAGCGTGCCCCAGCGCCATTGCGCCGGGGCATGCGCTGTATTGCCACGGCTATTGGTTCTCAGTGCCGTTCGCGCCAGGTTCCGAAATGTCTCTGAGCGTTTGGGAGTTTATTTGTATTTCCGTTTCAGCAGCGCGGGGGGAAAGTATCGCTTCTCCTATCATTTCCTCTTCCGCTATCTCAGGCCTGTACTTCTTGAAAACCCGGATCATCAAAAATGATGTAAGATAAACGTAGATCCCTATTGCCACGAGAAAGATGAGCGGGTACATGTAAATGGCCAGGAGCACCAAGACGGCTATGACTATGCACCCAAGGGATGTAAGCAGGTGCCTGTTCGCCATGAAGAACGCGAACTTGAAGCTTTCCTTGAGCTTGACCTCAAACCTTGAAATGATTGGGAAGATATAGATCAGGACGAGCGCAAGCTCTATCATGAAGCAAATCTGGACAGGGAAAACCAGCGTCTTCATGCTGCCCACAAGATCTATGTTCATGATGTTCAGCGTCAAGATCGCAAGAACCACAAGCGCCAGCAGCCAAATGATCGTGGCCTGCTTGAAGTTGGTCTTGAACCCCTTGAAGAAGTCCCTGAAAAGGTACCCGTCCCGGTTGGTAATTTTTCTTGTCATCACGTAGTACATGGCGGTGGTGGACGCGCCTATTGTGACTATCGGAATGCTGAAAATGAACCAGTAAAGGCTCAAGAGCATTATGTCCGCCACAATTGATCCGACTTTGTAAAAAGGGCCGTCCATGCTGAAAAAGCTGCCCAAGAAAACACCTCCTGTCCCTTGCCGCTTTAGCTTTCCCGGCGGCCCAAAAAGAACTTGCATACACATTATACTCTATAGCTGAGGCATAATCAACAGGAATTAAAGGCGGCAAACATTAAAAAACTCTTATCTGCCAAACGTCCTAAATTCGAATGCCCCTTTTCTGCACTCTTTTGATAAGCTGGGTGGCCAGCTTTAGGATTTTTCCCATAATATGCTGACGCTTTTGCTTGAAGGGCGAAAAGAAAAGAGCGCGGCGCTTAAAAATCAAAACAAAGCAGCCCCCAAACGCGCGCAGCGCGTTTGGGGGCTGGGGTGCCTTGCCGCTTTTGATTTTAAGGCTTTTGAAATATAAAAGGCGCTGCAGAGGCGGCAATATGCCGCCCCTGCAGCGCCTTGCCCATGCGGGCTTGCGGACGCGAGTGAGGTTCCCTCGCGGCGCTTTATTTAAGCGTACCCCAAATTTATACTTGCATGCGTTTAAAAGTCCGGTTAAAGCGGCAAAGCCGCCTAAGCGGCATAGCCACATGGGCTTTTGCAGACGCAAAATAAATTCCGGATACGCTCTTGCTTGGTGCTATTGCGCGTCGACTCCTGCCATGTAGGCAATGAGGTCGACTACCTTGTTGGAATAGCCGTTGATCGGGAAGCTTCCTTCCCTTTCTCCGAACCGTGCTTGCGGCTCATCGTCGCACACGGCTCTCCGCGATTGATTGACAGCCTTCTCCGAAAACAATCTCTCTTTCTCCCGATATAAATCCCAGCCGCCCGCCTGGCAGTCTCATTTCCCTTTCAACGCTTTTGACAGTGCTGTCGCTTGCCGCCGCCAATGTGTGAAGCATGCTCATTCTCAGGATCCGTCTAAGCTTTCCCAGCTCCTCTTTTGCGTTGTCGGCTTGCAAGTGCTTAAGCCTGAACGCTTCAAGCCAAGAGTTGTAGGTGAGCAGGATCTCGATGTCGGTCATCCTTAGCAGCGAGTCTACTGTCTTGCCTCTCCAAGGGATGCGAGAAAAGTTGGCGGTGCCGTGCCGCTTGAGCGTGTCTTTGACTTCAGCCTCAGGAATCAGGACCTGCAAGCCATGCTTGGCTCGCACGACGGAAGTCAAAAATTTAACACTCTTTTGGGCTTCAAGCCTAAGGGGCTCTGCCAAGAAAACTTCCTGGCAGCAAGCCTGGATAATGCCTATGCTTGAATTGATCTCTTCTGGAGTTTTGGCCCCCAGGAGAAACTCCGGCCCAAGGCTTACAGCAGTCAACCCGCGAAGCGCCCTGCTCCAGCAAACGCTTTGAAGCTTTTTCCCCAGGATTCCATTAAAGCCATCGCTTTTCAAAAACTTGTTCAAGAGCCTTTCAAAGCCCGGGTCATCAACCCGCTCCCGCATTATCGCTATCGCGGGCTGCCTTTGGACTTCGGGAAAGACGCCCGCCGCAAGCCATCTTGCGGATTTAAGCCTTTCCTTAGCCAATCTCAAGCACTCGTCTCTTGAAAGCTTCTCCTCTGGGAAAATCGCGTCTAGCGCGGCCTTCGCGCTCGCTTCCACCCTTTTTGAAAACTCCGACTTGTCTGGCTTGAAGCTCTCGTTCTTAAGAGCTTGAACCATCTCTTCCTTTGGATAAAGGGCGGGATTTCTAACATACCTGGATAGCTCGTCGAACTTGTAATCGGGATCGTTCTTATGCTTTTCGGATTGCTTTTTCAATTGTTCCAACGCAACATCTGGACTGCGCACGGGAATCCACCCTCTCCTGACTGCGCCAAAACGTCAATCGCTGCTCCCCTTCGCCTTGTGAGCGGCTTTCCCGCTTCCGGTTTTACGGCTATGCCTGTCAATCCAGGCTTCCCTGACTACTACGGGAGCTCCGTTGCCATAGGTCCGCTTGTTTTATTTAAAAGCAAAACCCTTAGGCAATCCCCAGTTATCGCAAACGCTTCATCTTCCAAGCTAGGGTCGGCTTTGGCCAAAAATATGCGGGCTTCCTTTTTGAGGGAGGGCAAGCGAGAATGGGTTTCGCTTGTCCAGGAAGCCGACGCGGTTAATCCGCGCGCCGACAATATGGCCGCCAAGGCTCGCCTTTAAGGGAGAACACCCTTGGCCCTTCTTGAAATGGGGCTTGAGTTTATTTAAAAACCCTTTTCAGGCATGCTTTTGTCCTTTCTCGCCTTTCGGCTTGAAGTAAGCCTGATGCCCCCGTCTTCCCTCTAAACGTCTTAGGTTTTTTTGTTCAAAAAGCCTAAGCCACGCGTTCACGCCATCTTGGGCGCAACCATTCATTGTCATACCATGCAACGAGCTTGACGAAGTTTGAGTTCAAAGCTATGCCAGCCTTTGCGTCGAAGACGGAA
>JAISWZ010000075.1 GCA_031270945.1 Clostridiales bacterium
AAGGAGATATTTTCAAGCCACGGCTAATCAGCGGCGGGTCCACGCAAGTTTGGATAGAAAACGCCTTTTCGCCAGAGACGGCCACGACTATGAAGAACAACCTCATTCAGGTAGTCGAGAGAGGAACAGCGAAAGAAGCTCGCATTCCCGGCACCGCCCTTGCCGCTAAAACAGGTACGGCAGAGATAAAGCTGTCACACGACGACGTGACTGGCACAGAACTCGGATGGTTCGTCATGTTTAATGCAGACGAAAACACCTCAGAGCCACTGTTGGTAGCAACGATGGTCGAGGATGTCAAGAAGCGCGGAGGGAGCCATTATGCAATACCCATGGTAAAAACGCTTTTTGAATAAGCTCAGGGCCTCACAAATGGATTATGTCCGTTTGTGGGGCTTTTCTTGCGTTTGCGGTATCGCAAAACGTCAATCGAGTCACATCTGCGGCAAAAGCAGCGCTTGGTTTAAATCTCTGCAAGCTTAACATTTTATGACTTCAAAAATCACATTCGGCAAACAAAGAGCCGCAGAATTCCCCTTTCGGGAAACCCTGCGGCTCAGCTGTCTTTTCACAAGAATTGGTGATTACTCAGTTTCAATGTTCTCGATAAACCTCTGAAGAAGCGCTGAGGCCTGCGCTCTTGTCGCAACACCCTTTGGAGCTAGGGTTGTTGGTGTTGTTCCTGCCAGTATTCCTGCCGCGTTAGCCCATTGAACCGCGTCCGCCGCCCAGGCCGACACGCTGCCAGCGTCAGAGTAGGCCGAAATATCAGCGAAGCTTGCAGCCTTCAGCTTTTTGTATTTGGCGTAGTTGTAGAGCATCGTCACTGTCTGCTCGCGGGTCACATCAGAGTTCGGGGCAAACTTGTTGCCCCCTATGCCTCCAACGATTCCATTGGCGCTAGCCCACGCGATTGCGCTGGAATACCATTGGCCGGATTCCACGTCATCAAATCCGCTTAAACTTTCTGTAGCCGCAATGCCTTCCCTCCGCCACAAAATCGTGACAAGCATTGCCCTGGTCAGGTTGGTTTCCGGAGAGAACCGGTTTGGCTCCGTGCCCGCTATCAGGCCGTTTGAATAGGCAAATCTTATAGACTTGTAAAACCAATCGCTCTTTGAAATATCCTCGAAGGGGCTGATCCATTCGCTCACAAAGAACTTGGAGAAGCGGCCTGTCGCAAACGAGATAGAATGCCTGGCCGCGTCGTATTTAGATCCTTTCATCTCACTGATACTTCCGTTTTCGTCAATGTGGTATACCGACAGCAAATCGCTGTCAAACGCATTTGCCAGAGAAACCGGGATCTTCACAGCAGCCGTAACGCTATAGTCGGGCACGGCTCTATTTCCGATCATCACAGACAGTCCAATTGCTGGGTTGTTTCCGACCTTCTCCAGCTGCTTGGCGTTTAGCTCCGCTGTCTTGGCAACGTCTGTTATGATGATCCTTATGCTGTCATCATCTCTAGCGCCTGACACGAGACCTGCCAGCGCTTGGCTGTCAAACGTTATGGCCGCGTTGTCGCTTGCAATAGCAAGCTCCACTTCTCCAGCCTTCGCGACCGCTTTCAGCGCCACAGCCGGAATGTCGACCTCCGCGCCAGTCGCGGTTTGTCCTTGGGGAGCTGCTATGTTAAATTTGATCTCCGCCGCGACATTGGTTTCGCCCTTCGCCTTGGCGCTTTCCACCACTTTAGTTGCTGATTTCAAGGCATTTATTACAGCCTCGCTTTTGACCTCAACCGTTATCTTTCCATTTTCATCTACAGTGAGGCCATCTATCTCCACCGGCACTGTTCCTGCAACCCTAAGCGGAACCTGCATGCCCGGAGTCGCCAAAGGCGTAGGCGCAGCGCTGGGAGCAGGCGCAATGGGCGGAGCGTAATACGGGATTGCTGGCGCGTCACTGCCTGATTGGCTGCCATTGCTTCTGGCAACAAGCGCGTCTTTCGCCGCCGTTAGGCTTTCCGCCGCCTCGTCAACCTCTGCCTGTGTTGCGTCCTCGCTCGCCAGTGCGCTCTGAGCTATATCCAAAGCGTTTGCAAGCGATAGCCAGCTTTCTTCGGTGAAATCGCCTGGAACCAATGCTATGGCTGTCGCTATGGCCGCTTCAAGCTCGGTTTTGTCAACCAGCTCAGGAAGCGTTGGCGGCGTTGGCTCCACAAGTCCCGCTATCGCATTGTTTATTGCGGCCACGGCATCTGAGACTTCTGCTGAAGTCGCGTTGTCATCTGCCAGTACGCCCTGCGCTTCTATCAGCGCGTTTGCAAGCAATAGCCAGCTTTCCTCTGTGTAGTCTTCTTCGGTCAATGCTAAAGCTGTCGCTATAGCCGCTTCAAGCTCGGTTTTGTCAACCAGCTCAGGAGGCGTTGGCGGCGTTGGCTCAACAAGCCCCGCTATCGCGCTGTTTATTGCGGCCACGGCGTCTGAGACTTCTGCTGAAGTCGCGTTTTCATCTGCAAGAGCTCTCTGCGCTTCTATCAGCGCATTTGCGACTGCCAGCCAGCTTTCCTCCGTGTAATCCTCTTCGGTCAATGCTAAAGCTGTCGCTATGGCCGTTTCAAGCTCGGTCTTGTCTGCGCGAGGAACAAGTGCGTTTATTGCGCTCTCCAGCACAACTGTCGTAATGTCAACCTCGGCTTGCGTAGCGCTGTCATCTACAATCAAGCTTTGAGCCGATGTCAGCGCTGTCTGCAGATCTGCCCATGAATCCGGGGTGTAGTCCGTTTCATCTTTTTCGTTTGCCAGATCAACGGTTGCAATCAAGGCAGTCTTGTCAGCCGGATTGGATATCTCTAGCTCCTCCAGCTGGGCCACCGCGTCTGTTAGGGCTGTTAGAGCGTCTTTGACTTGTTCCTCAGTCGCGTTGCCATCTGCGAGAACACTCTTCGCATTTATCAGCGCGTCAGCGAGCAATAGCCAGCTATCCTCAGTGTAATCGGCTTGAATCAACGCTTTGGCAACTTCGGCAGCCGCGTCAAGCGCTGTCTTGTCTGCGCGTTTGATTAAAGCGTTTATAGCGCCTTCAAGTTCGGTTGTCGCGTCATCGACATCTGTCTGAGTCGCATTGCCATCCGCAATCACGCTTTGAGCTTCCGTCAACGCAGTCTGTAGATCCGCCCACGAATCAGGGGTGTAGTCTGTTTCCAGCTTTTCGTTTGCAAGATCGACAGCCGCATCAAGCGCTGTTTTGTCTGCGCTTGGGATCAAAGCTTGTATTGCGCTTTCAAGTGCGCTTGTCGCGTCATCAACATCTGTCTGCGTCGCAAAGGCATCTGCATTCACGATCTGAGCCGCTGTCAGCGCTATAAGCAGGTCTGCCCATGAATCAGGAGTAAAGCCAGTTTCGGTTTCACTCTCTGCCTCATCTATTGCCTTAGCCAATGCGGCCTTGTCAACTTCTACGGATATGGATGGCGGATTGTCGCGGCTCGCAACCACTTTATAACTGTCAGTGCCGTCTATCTGTTCCAACCCGTCTGTTGCTATCTTGCCTATGCCCGTGTAGGTTATTAAGAGGATTTCGCCTGCGCGAACTACGCTGCCGCTCGTAAGGTCAGAGTTCCCCCGACTAACGGAGAGCGCGCCGCTAGCCGGGTCAAGAAAATTTACTGTGTACGCGAATGTGGCAATAACGCTTTTCACATTTTCAAAGCCGCTTGAAACGTCTATCGTAGCGCCAGCCGCGCCAAAAAGCTCGCTTCCCTCAGTTGGCACAGCCTGTGCCGCCGTTGCGGGAACTCCGTCGATATAAACCACGTCAATTTTGTATTCGTCATTCGCCGTTATGACGATAGTGCCATTGTCTTCATCAAGCTCAATGGTTCCGCCATAGCCCGCCGCTACCGTTATGTCGATTTTAGGCGTTTCGGGTATGTAGACATCGTCATCGGGTGAATAGTCCGTCCGCTCAAATTTCAGTGTTGGGTAATCGTTTCCAGTTACATATTCCCATGGCGCATCGGTTCCTGTGCGATCAACGTTAAGAGCGGCCGCCAATTCCGCTGACGCAAACTCTTCTGTTGTTTTGGAATGGATGATTGTTTTCACGAGATCAGTTCCAAAATAGTCAGCGCCATTGCTCGGCGAATTGCCAAATAAAGTTCCGCCTATTTCAGGGCTGTAATAGATGTTCGAGAATATCGCGTAAACATGAGAATCATTGAAATCTGTGAAATTCCCAAAGCCAATGATAGTATGGGTTCCGTTGATGTTGTTTTTGTTCGCGTCTGCATTCGGATTTCTTATAAGTCCATAATTAAAGGTATTGCTGATTTTAATGGCATTGGAACCAAGCCACCCCATAATAGCCATTTCGTTGTATACTCCAAACAAGCCGCCATAAGTGACACCTGGTGTTAGTTGGCTGATGATATACACATTCCCTGCATTATAGCAGTCGGAAACGATTAAGAGCTGTTCTGGCTCATTTGTTTTTAATCCAGTCCTAATTGCAAACAACGATCCACCTGACGGCCCTGACGATGTGGCGGCTATCCAAACCTCGCCAAGATTCGCGCACCAACGCATTTCTCCAAGAAAGTCAGCGCATATGCCTCCCACCGGCCTGCCACCGTACTTCAAGCCCTTCTGAGCGGTTGTGGGCCAAAGATAGCTATTGTCTATGTTCGCCTTATTGACGCAGTGAAGAATCTTGCCAGGAATTACAACTCCATTTATAGTCTTGCAGCCGTTAAACACTGCAATCCCAGCAGCATAAGCGGCTGCGGCGTTAGCTTCAATGAGCCCGTCTACCGTCACATAATCAATCGTGCCGTAATTGCGTACCGCGACGCCCGCTAGGTATGCCCCTCCTGAAAAGTTAACGGTCAAATTAAGGTTTTTGACAACTCCATCTGTCCCAATTGTATGAAACAGCGCCTTGAAACTTCCCGACGAACTCTTCAGATCTAATGTGTGCCCATCTCCGTCAAAAGTTCCGACATATGGGCTCTCGCTGTCAGCGTAAGTTTCCGGACTTTTTCCTATTGCCGTCCAGCTTTCCGCAGTGGTTATGTCAGCGGTCAAAATTGCATGCAACGCCTCGTCGCCATTCACAGCGGCTGTAACTCGTGACGCAAAGGCAAGCAGTTCGCTCTCTGTTCCTATGCGCAGAGGATTCCCAGGTGTGCCATCCCCCGATTCAGCTGCGACACCCGTAATCGTGACAAGCGACAACAGCATAGCAAAGGCAATCACCCCCGCCAATGCCCTTTTCAATTTCATGCAGCAACCTCCCAATCTTAAAAGCAAAGTTCAAGCATTTGCAAGCGCTGGAAAAGGCCTGTGAAAATGCGCAAATACATCTGGCAACAATCGTTTGAACTCATAACAATTCGTCGTTGCTCGGCTTTATGCCCGCGAGCAAAAAATAGCGTTCACTTGAGAGCATCTACAGTTTTTTCACTCACTGGTTAAAGCCAGCCGAGCAACGACGAAAATCATCAACGCCAAATTTCTAAGGCCCAGTATAGCGTTAGCCCAATGTTCAAGGGCAAATCGCCAAAGGCATCACGAATCGGCTTTGCAAGCCATAAATCAATTCAGAATATGCTCTAAAACATTCTTATTTTTTCGCGCTTAATTGTCAGTTTGTATCTTAATGTAAACTACCTCGCCATTCCAATTTGCTGGGAATTCAGCGCCTGTAGCATCGTTTAGTATGGATGAAAAGACAATGCATTGCAGGTATGTGGGGTTCGCTTTTGGCAACCCATAAGCCGCTGGAATCTTTGCAATGCCGTTGGCAAAGCACTTCTCGTACAAGTTTGTTAACGGATTCAATACAAGTATATCATCGATATGCATGATATACTGCGCATTGGCCTCGTCATCATAATTCGGTACGGCAGGAGGGGTGTAGGGCCCGAAATACTGCGGATGCGTACTGATGACGTAGGTAGGCACATTGTCAATGACGTCCAGAAGGAACTTCTGGATTGTGTTCCCGCCAAGGTTGAACACCTCGGTCGTGATTGTGTCATCGACCTTTATGTCCAAATCCTGCTCATACTCAATCGCGAGCCCTGTATCTGCAAACCAGAGCTGCGTGTTCGGCGCGACACCGACACCGTTGTTTGGCTCAGCCGCGCTGGCGCTGATTGTAAACACGCTCACCAACATCGCAATGGCAAGGGTGAGAGCGAGCAGGTTCTTGTGCAATGACTTCTTCATAAAATACCCCTTTTCTTCCACACTGCGGCAGTGGACATCCGTGATTTATGCCGCCACAAAGATTGGCGTAAAGCTTGCGCGCCAGCAACACTCACGAGCGGTAGGATCAATAATTTATTTATCGTTAGCGTAGCGGCCCCTGGATTCAAAGGCAGACAACGATATATAAATTTCGCTCGTCAGTGCGTTTGCCTCCCCCCTCTCAGTGCGGACAGGACTAACGCGTCTCCCGTCCAAGAGCAAATCCCAAAGCGACGCTTTTCCAAGCAAAATGCTTTGGGGTATGTTCTTAAAGCAATGGCTTAGGGTTAGCGCCGCCTAACTTCTAAGGCACTGTCACCTCAGGTCATCCCACGCTAATCCTTAAAGCCTTGCGATTTCAGGTTAGCTTTCACTAACCCTTTGAAGAATTGAACTTCTGGTTAGCTCACACTAACCCTTGAGGCATCGCGGCCTTAGGTTAGCTTCCCCTAACCCCCAAAGGCTAGTGAACCGTTCCAGAAGTTCGATCCTTCGAACAATTACAATTCTAACACATAGAAAATTGATATGTCAAGATAATATTTTTCACAAAAATAATCTTGATTTCCCAAAAACCAAAAGCGTTTTGCACAAGATAATTCTTTCACAATTCATGATTTCAGATGTCCTTATGTGAATAAATGCTAAAAAATCAGCGTCTCACATTGGCATATCAGGTTTGAGATCTCTGAAACCGATGTCCTAAACCCGTTCAGCGTTTTTTCTTGTGGGGAAAATGAGTTGGCGAGCGCTCAAACATGTATTTTATTTTATTTTATTTTATTTTATTTTATTTTATTTTATTTTATTTTATTTTATTTATCGCTCCCCTTTTTCATCTAAAAAGGCATCAAAACGCTTGTTCTTAATGCGAATGATAACCATTCGCATTTCGCTTTTCAACGCAAAATCAACGCAAAACGATGCGAAATCACGGGATTCTCTTGTACCTGTCCCCTTTTCGTGGTATACTTTTGCCAGCGGCCACCGTGCGCTTCCGGGGAGCGGGGGTACACAAAAACAAATGGCCGCAAAAATTGGAAGAAGCTCGTCCGCATCTGCTTCGCTTTGCGGCAAGCGGAAAGGCCACACCAATGGATAAGCTGACGTTTACAATGGAGAACTATCTTGAAGCCGTCTATGAACTGTCAGATGATGGGATCGGGGCGCGCCTGACGGACATCGCAGCGCGCATGTCTGTCAACAAGTCCACGGCAAGCACAGCTATGGCTACGCTTGCCGAAAGAGGCCTGATCGAGGATGGCCGGTACCGCCGCATAATCCTGACAGAAGCAGGGAAAAGCATGGCGTCCGGGGTAGCGGAAAAGCATAAAACGATCAGGTGGTTCTTTACGGAAGTTTTGGACTTGGACGATGAAACTGCCGATACTGACGCATGCGCGATAGAGCATGTAATCAGCGACAGGTCGATTCACGCCATGCGAGACTATCTGCGCATGCACACAGGCAACAGCGAAACGCGAGAGGGCAATAACTAAAATTTTCGGCAACAAAAAAGGACGCTGGAAACGGCATCCTTTTTTATGTTCGCTTAAAACACATTTTTCCATCTTACCTCGCTTGCCTCGTCCGACTGCTCCTCGTTTGAATCAGCCAGCAGCATCATATGGCTTCTCAAGACACAGCACTTTCTGGGTTGCGTCTCCAGCGCTGGCCTGTCTGTTTTCCTGATCTCCCACCTGATAGGCTCTTTGGCTTCAACCCCTGCGGGCTTTATTAAAAGTATGCAGACAAAAGTGTCCTCTATCTCGCGAATGATCTCGTAGTCAAAGAAGACGTAGTTGGCGGGGTTTTCCGCCTTGGCTGCCGGAAGGATATAGTTGGCCCTTATGCCCAGAAACGCCGCGTTTCTAGGAATGGACGACGGCCTGAACACCAGGCCCCAAGAAATGGCTTCGACCTTGCCGCTTTCAATCCTAATCGGAGATATGTTTTTGCATCCTGTGAGTATGGCGGCAGATCTGGTTACAGGGTTTTCAAACAGCTCCCACTTCTTTTCAGGCTTGCCTGAAACGCCCCGATCCATTATTACGATCTTTTCGCAAAGCCTGTAAACCTCGTCCCTGTTATGAGAGACGTACAAGACAGGCTTCTTGAAGGATTCCAGCATTACCCCCAGCTCCTGCTCAAGCTGCCAGCGGAGGAACGCGTCAAGGGCCGAGAATGGCTCATCCAGCATCAGGATCTCAGGATTTCCCGCCAAGATCCTGGCCAATGCGCACCTTTGCCTCTGCCCTCCAGATAGCTGGGACGGAAAACGGTTTTCAAGTCCGTCCAGCTGGAACGACGAGATGAGCTGCCTTGCGATTTTGTCCCTGTTCGCCTTCTCAGCCTTCGGAACACCAAGGCTTATGTTTTTCAGGGTTGTCATGTTTGGAAACAGCGCGTAGTCTTGAAAGAGAAAACCCACATGGCGCTTTTGCGGCACCAGGTTAATGCGGGAAGCGGAGTCAAAAAGAACCTTTCCGTTTACCTCGATATGCCCCGAATCAGGCTTCACGATCCCAGCTATGCACTTTAGGGTCATGCTCTTTCCGCTTCCGGACGCCCCAAGCAAGGCAGTCTTTTCGTCCTCAGCCGAGAAGTCCGCGCTAAGCGCAAAATCTCCGAAGTCCTTCTTGATGCTGCATACAAGGGGCATCTCAACGCTTCCTCTCAAACATGTTCATCAAGATCATAACCGCCAAAGACAGCGCAAGATTCACCATCACCCATCGGAAGGCCATGTCATCCTGGTTTATCTGCCAATAGTACGCGACCGACGTTGAGACTGTGGCTGTCCTTCCCGCGATGTAACCGGAAACCATGCTGGTGGCGCCATATTCCCCAAGCCCCCTGGCAAAAGCCAGAACCGCTCCAGCCAGCATTCCCTGGCGGGAGTTCGGGATCACGATCCGAAAGAAGATGTAGGCGTTGGAAAGTCCCAGGGTCTTTCCAGCGTCTACGAGATTTTTGTCCAAAGACTCAAACGCGCCTCTGGCTGTCCTGTACATAAGCGGAAACGCCACTATCGTCACAGCTATTATGGAGGCCTGCCAGCGCATAGTAATGACCATGCCAAAAGTGTCCCTCAAATAGCCGCCAATGGCGCTCTTTGGGGACACTGTGACCAATATGAAGTATCCTACAACAGTAGGAGGCAAAGCCATAGGCATTGTCAGCAGGGCATCTGATATCCCCTTTGCCGCCCTGGGCAGCCCCATGACGAACCCTGCCAGGAAAATGCCCAAAAAGAACGCCAGGCTGGTTGATATGAGGGAGATTCTTAGCGAGTTCCAAAGGGGGAACATGTCCATGCCCATCACTCCTAAGTCCTAGACAAAGTCAAAAGTTGCCGCAAGGCTCGATCTTGCAATCAGGTCAAGCCACCTATTGCTAGAGTCGAGCCTTCGCGGCAGAATAAAAAAAATGCTCGCACGGGTCGCGCTAACGCGCGACCTTTATTTGCATACCGTAAACCCGATCCTATTCAGAAACCTTAAACCCGATCCCTTCAAACACAGCTATGCTAGCGGGATCTCTCAGGTACTTGATAAAAGCAAGGCCCGCGTCGGAGTTTTGGGACTCTTTAATCACAGCCGCCGGATACACCACTGGACTATGGCTTCCCTCTGGAGCGGCGCAAATGACGTCAACTCCGTCACTCGTAGCGGCGTCAGTAGAGTAGACAACTCCTACGTCAACGCTGGCGCTCTCTACCTGGGAAAGAACTTCCTTGACGTTTCCGCCAAATGAAGCCTTGGCTGATACAGCGTCCCAAATGCCCAGGTTTCCGAAGATCTCCTCAGCATACTGGCCTACTGGCACGTCAGCGTTTCCAAGAGCCACAAGCGGCGCCAAGTCTGTCGCTACATCCTCGAACGACGTGACTTGTGTGTCAGATCCTTTGGCTGTGATAAGCACAACGCTGTTTACAAGAAGATCCTCGCGTGTCCCCTCAAGGATATATCCGCCTTGATCCAGCGCGTCCATCTGCTTTAGCGCCGCAGAAACAAACACGTCCGCCTCGGCGCCTTCTTCGATCTGGGTCTGGAGCTTTCCGCTTGAATCAAAGTTGAAGACTACCGTTGTGTTAGGCGAGACAGCCTTGTAGTTCTCAGCTATCTGGGTGAATGCCTCGGTCAGGCTGGCCGCCGCGAACACCTGGATTTCAGCGCTTGCAAGATTTTCAGGCAGGGTTGCCGGCAGAGTTTCAGGCTTCACAACCTCATCTGCTGTAGGCTCAGGCAACGGTTCCACAGTTGGCTCTTCTACAGGCGCGGCTGCGGGAGCTACGGTTGTCTCTGCCGCTGGCGGGTTTGTCGCCGGTGTGCTCTGGCTAGCGCAGCCAGCCAAAGATAATGCAAAGATGAGCGATAAAAGTAATGCCAGTGCCTTTTTCATGATTTTCCTCCTTGTTGTTTGGGGAGCATGAAGAACTGCGCTTCACGCTCCACTAGCAGGACGCTCCCAAGCGAAAGTTTAGGATGGATTCATATGTTTCGCTTGCGAGCACACGCGCATGACGCGCTTGTCCCAATCTTTCATTATATATAAAGCCAACGCGCCAAATGTATTATAAAGGGCGCTGACGTTATAATCAAGCCCTGAAAT
>JAISWZ010000107.1 GCA_031270945.1 Clostridiales bacterium
TGGCACCGCCAGCGAAGAAGCGCGTGTGGTGGAGCGGGGACGCGGTGGAAGAGTTTTAGGGGTTGTTATTAGGGCTATTATAAAAGGTTCTGCAGTAACAACCACCGGTTGTTTGAAAAACATGGACTCTGACATCCTTATATGAGATACTTTTTAAAAGCTTCTTTTTAGCTTTACTTTCAAGCTTTACTTTTGGCCTTGGCATGCTAACGAGCACCGCTCGTTAGTGCATATCCCAAAATTCCGAAATGGCGCTGGAAAAATCCTGGCGAATGCTTCAACTAGTTTGCTCGGGCTTCTGCGAGCAAACACCCGGATTTTTCCGGCGCCTCGGATAAAATTTTGGGATATGCTCTAACTCATAAACACATTCACAACCAAGTCTTCAGTGGCGTTGACTTTGTTCACTTGGACTTCCTGCTCTATGAACTCGTCGTTAGCATACCTAACTTCAATCTGATAAACGCCCTCGGGAACGTCTGAGAGGACGGCTGAGGTGGCGTCGCTTCCAACCGAGACTGACTTCAACCCAACAAGAGACACTGTCGCGTTCAAGCCCTTGCTTGGGAAGGTTGCAAATACAGTAAACATTGGGCCAAGCTTGCTCTTGTCAACAGCGTCGGCACCAGAGTTGACCTTGACTTCAGCGTTTCCGGAGAGCTGAAGCTTTCCTCCTGAGACTTCGGCTGCGAAGTTACCACTTGAGGTTACCTCGAGCTCTATCTCTTGGTATCCGGTATCTTTGCTCAAGCAGGAAACGCTGAATGTGGACTCTCCTTCTGTCACTACATCAATGAGCTTGGATGAGGTCAAGTCGCTGGAAAGCTTGCTGTTGGAGTCAAGCCCGTCAACTGTCACATACGCGTCATCTGTGGCTATCGCGACATTCATGGTCGAAGACGGCTCCACTGTGTACTTGTCCGCAGGAAGGATGAAGCTTCTTCCTGTCTGCTTGGTGTCAGTGTAATTATGCACCTCAATCGCGCCTGGGATGTCTTCGATCCTTTGGCTTGAACCGTTTTCAATGCTTCCATCCACATCTGACGTGGTCAGCAGGACGTTGTTCATGGTTTGGTACTTTGTCTCTGCAAGTATGGCTGAAACAGGCAGGAACGAGATGCCAGCTCCGTCGGCTGTTCTCCATGTGCCGAATTGCCCGCCGATTGTGTACTCGTAGCTGTTCTTTGCGCTATTTATTTTCAAGATCCGCTCACTGCCTGGAAAGTTGTTGTCATAAATCGAGATCTCATAGCCTGAGCTGGTCTGATTCACATGGTATCCAACCACTGCATGCCCATATCCGTCTTGGTAAACGCAGACAACAACAAGATCACCGCCTGGCTTTTCAGAGTCCTGGACAGCGCTTATGAGAGATCCCATTTTGCCTCTGTTCTGGTCTTCCAAGTAATCCAAGCTATCAAGGAACTGGCTGACCTGATACTTCTCTATCAGCTTCGTAAGGCTGGCGTTAGCGGAGCGCGGCGCTTGCAGATCATAAACTTCCGAGGCTGAGCTCTGATACGATTCTGGCTGGTACTCGCCTCTGTAGAACAGAAGGCTAGCTGCTGAAAACCCGTAGCAGGATCCGCCCCATATCCCCGCTCGCTGATAATTGTACTTGGCTTTTGCCGGCGTCATAAACTCTTCAAAAACCGACAGCGGTATCCTGTAGTTTGCTGGATACCCAAATGACGCCGGAGAGTTGCCAAATTTGAAGGAGTCCCTCAACAGGGAAAACGTTTCGGCCTCTGCCGGGGTTGGCGTTGGAGTTGGCGTCAGGGTAATCGTTGGCGTCAGAATTGGCGTCAGAATTGGCGTCACGGAAGGCGAGTCAACCCCTACGTTGTAGACGTACGTCGCGACATCGCTGTTTCTGTACCCTTCTGCAGACGCAATCGCCTTTATTACGAATTGGCCGCTTCTATTGAGCGTGACCGGATTGGTATAGTAACTCGATGCGCTTGTCGGATTTGATCCGTCAGTCGTATAGTAGATGGTCGTGTTGTAGCCGCCTATAAGCTCAACCTTTGATCCAACTGCAGCCGTTCCGCTTCCCGGGTTGGCCAAAGGCGCTGGCGCTTTGGGTTTTTCAGTGTACTTCACCGCAGTCGCGGTCTTGTCGCTGTCTCTCCAGACAAACGAGAATCCCAAAGCTTCGCCGACAAACCTGACAGGCAGAAACATTCGGTCATCTACAATGACAGCGGTAGTGTCCATCTCCAGCGGACTCCCGTTAATCATCAGGTACCTTGAGCCAGAGGTCACCTCTATTATCTTGCCCTCGTCTATTATCGTGGCTGTCTTTGACAAGTCATCCCACATCCAGCCAACATTCCTTACGGGGCTAACCCCGAAGGCAAACGACAGGTGCGACAATGGAACCATGAGCCTGGAGTGCTCGTCTATGTACACCTTAACGTCAGTTGTGCGCCTCTCGCCGTCAACAACAAAATCGCTGCTGCCCGACTGGAACACGACCACTGTCTCGTCCGCATAGGCTCTGATAGGTGCCACGGCAACCAGAAGCGCCACGGCCATCACAAGCGCAAGCATCTTTTTAAGCATTTCCATTCCCCTTTCCCTGATGGCACATTCCAAAATTTAAGGCATCAACCAATTTGGGATATGCTCTTAAGCCCTTTAAGCGGGCTATTATACTCGCAAACTACATCGCGAGCGACTTTTGGCAGGAGCAAAAGCGAAGCGCTTTTCGCCCCTTGCTATTGGCAGCGCCAAACTCTATGTACAATATAACACGTTGTTAGATATAATTCAATACTTTAAGAGCATATCCCAAAATTATATCCGAGGTGCCATAAAAGTCCGGCGTTGAAGCATTCGCCAGGACTTTTCCGGCACCAATACGGAATTTTGGGATATGCTCTAAGCAACACAACATTGTCTGGCGCAGGCTGCTTAACCAGGCGCAATGGATATGTAAAAATGGCGCAAACCCGGGATCCGTTGGCAGTTCTAAATTTGAAAACCTGTCTTTCTTGTGTTCTATTGCTGTTTGATTAACAAAGCATGTGATCTGAGGGAAAAATTAAGTTTAGGTAACATTTCTTATTTTAGCGTTTTTTTGCGTTTTTAAGCGTTTGTTTGTTACAAACAATCGAGATTAGACATCAAGTTTTGTTTTTCGATCCTAACTAATCCTCGATTCGCAAGCAATCATATATTTTCATGTTTTATCAATATTTCGACATTTAAGAGCGGACGCATTTTGTGCATATCCAAAAATTTCCGGTGCCTGATACGCTCTGGCCGCTTGCGTGTCAAAGGGCCGGATTGCTAAGCAATCCGGCTCTTTGACCTGCCAACTTTATTTTTGTATTTCCTGCTTCAGCAAAAAGCGCCTAATCTTTCCGCCTTCAGTTCTAGGAAAGCTCTTCCGGAAAACCACTTCCTTAACCCTCACGCCTATGTGCTTAACCAGCGCGTCTTTGACTGCTGCAAGAATGCCATCATCGGGTTCATGCAAAACGAAGACGTACAAGTCATCGCTTTTCGTGTCCACGTTGAAGCAGTTGACCACGGCAGCTTCAACCTTCGCGCTCTTGGAGATTGCCTCTTCCAAGTCAATGCAGTAGCAGTTCTTCCCGTGTATGATGATCATGTCTTTCTGCCGTCCAACTATATACAAATTTCCATCAACTATTACCCCGATGTCATATGTATTAAGCCAGCCGTCTTCTGAAAAGAGCTCTTTTGTCGCCTCTTCGTTGTTTGCGTAGCCCGAGGACACAGAGTCTCCCATGACATGCACTATGCCAACTGTGCCTTCTTTTGCTGGGGCGTTTTTCTCGTATCTTATGGAAATATGCGCTCCTGGCACGGCTTTGCCAACGCTCACAAACGTAGCCGCTTTTTCTTTGTCTTCTGAGATCTGGACTTGGTCTCCAATCGCCAGGAAATTTCTGTCCAGGGACACGGTTATATACGGGGTGTCAATTTCTGAAAACGCGACGGCCAAGCAAGCCTCCGCCAGCCCGTACACGGGAAGCGTTGAGTTCCTCCTCAGCGAGAATACGGAAAAGACATTTTCAAACATGTCAACGGTCTGGGGCTTTACAGGCTCAGATCCGCATATGTTCAGCCGCAACGAAGACAGGTCGCACTTGCCCATGCTTTCTTTATGGCGCGAATAGTACCCAAGCATGTAGTCTAGGGCAAAGTTGGGGTTGATGGCAACTGTAGCCTTGTACTTGTCAATTTTCTCAAAAAATAGGGTAGGCTCATAGAAAAATGACATGGGTTCAATCATGATTGAATTTATGTTATGATAAACGCAACTGAAGTGCAACCCGACCAGTCCGAGATCATTTGTCAACGGCAGCCACGATATGCCAGAATCTGTCACTCCAGGCAATTGGTTTATCTTTCCCGCGAGGGTAATGGATTCGAGATTTGAGGCGACGTTTTTGTTGGTCAGAAGAACGCCTTTGGGGATCCCAGTCGTTCCCGACGAGAACTGTATTATGGCAACATCGCTTTCTGCAACGCGATCAGGCAACTGTCCGGGTCTTGCGAGATCGATTCCGCTATAGGCAATGCGTTTGGCGTTGCCAAATCCCATTTCATTCGAAGCCATGGCCGCTTCGTCTCCAACTATAAAAGCGCCATCCAAGACATCCGCCACGTTTTTAAGCTTCAGCAATGCATCCTCTGTGCGGGCGCATGTCAAAGGGACAGCGACCACTCCCCCCAGCAAGCACGCCCAAAGCAGAACAACTGTATCTTTGTTGCTCCTTGCTTGCATTATCACGCTATCGCCTTTGCTAACCCCAAGGGACTGCAGTCCTCCAAGGAGGCGCAGGGATTGCTGGAAGAGATCCTGGTACGCGCAGAATTCGTCTTGCTTTCCCGCTTCAGCAAAAACTATGCCGCTTTGTGATTCGCTCCGCAACTCGAGAAGCATCGTTTGCAGTGTTTTCATCTTTTGCCCTTTCTTGTGACAATATCCGTATTTATAAAGTTTATCGCTCGTATCTTATGCCAATTTTTATATTTTGGGATCCGCTCTTAATCAATCGATTTCAAAGCTTCAACCATAATTATTTTCCTGACTTTCCTGCTTGACGCAAGCGCAACCACTACTGAGCAGACAATTATTATTCCTGCGCACAGCATGAAGCTGGCGTTATTGATCTGGGCGATCCATTCGAAGGAGTCAAAAGCGACAATGCCTATGTACTCCTTCAGGAACTTTATGCTTATGGGCGTCCCCAAAGCCAGCCCTACCACAAGGATTAGCGTGTTTTCGCGAAGCATGAGGGCGCGGATCTCATTTTGGTAAAACCCGAGAACCTTCATTGTGGCATACTCCCGGTACCGCTCGACAAAACTCAGGGTGCCCAGGTTGTAGATGATCACTATGCTCAGCAGGACTGATGCGAGGATTAGGAGCCTTATGATTGTCATTACGCTCTTAGACATGGTATTCATGTTTTCTTCTTGCATGCCGATTGTTACGCTCTCTTTGACCGCCGAGATGTCGGCGCAATTATCGCCGCCTTCAACAAGGGCTGAGGTGGGCGCGAACGCGCCGCCAACGCTTTCAAAGTAGGCCTTCGTGACAAATATGCCTTGAGGGGATGGCGAATATGCAATGTTTTCTATTCTCATTTCGTAAAAGTCTTGAGACCCGATAGCATGCACCTGGATGGAATCGCCTATTTCCACGCCGATCTTGTTCGCCAACTTTCTTGTTATAAAAGCGCCGCTGTCAGCCAATTCGATTGAATTTCGCTCGGTGTCCTCGAACAGGAGCAGGCCGCCTTGATCGATTATGGATAGCAGCCCTTTTTTGCCAACCCCGTTCTTGTTAAAGTTGGCGGACTTCTCCATGATCCACTGGCTGCTGCTGGATCTCTCATCTATAGCTGACGCGTCTTCCGGGGAAACTGCGTCATTTAGCAGGAGCTTGTACTGGTAGCCGTCCTGGAAGTGATAAACGTAGTCATTTGAGTTGCTGATTGAATCGCTAAAGCCAAACCCGGCAACAATCAAAGTCAAGCCGCCCGCCACTCCAACCACGCCTATTGCCGTTCTCAGCTTCGCGCGGCTGATGTCCCTGAATATCCATTTCCACTCAGATGAAAAAATGTTCCAGAGAAACGGGATTCTTTCGAACAGGCTCATCTTTCCCGCTTTTGGCACTTTGTTTCTCATGGATACCGCTGGCACCTCTTTGAGGCTTCGCTGGGCTGCGATTGCGCAAGAGAGAACGCAGCAAACAACTATTACTCCGACCAAGGCGTAAGTGATGAATGAAGTTTGAATCTCCCAGTACGGAAGAACAAGAGTTGCCTTTTTAATCTTCATTACCGCTGGCGAGACTACCAGCGGCCCAACCAGCGCTCCAGCCAACCCGCCTGTCGCTGACACTATCAAGCCATAGGCGGCGTAATGAAGCCTCAAAGACCAGTTGCAAAACCCCAAGGCCTTAAGAAGCCCAATCTCTGTTCTTTGCGTGTCTATCAAGCGGCTCATGGTAGTGTACATGGACAGCAGGGCAAGCAGTATGAAGACAAATGAGAACATCTGCGCCATTATCTGCATTTGGCTTACTTCCTTTGTCACTTGGCTGACAGCGGGAACATCTTCCTTGAATACTGTGTCCAGGTAGGCGTCTCCCAATATGGCCTTGATTTGATCATTGATCATGTCTGGGTTTGCGCTTGTAGATTTAACCCTGATCTCGTTATATGCCAGCCGCCCAAAAAACTCCTGCGCAGACTGCTCTGATATAAAGCAATAGCCGTACAGCTCATGGTTCGGAACAATTTCTGTTGTCGACCCCGTGTAATATATGTACTCAGAGCCAAGCACCAGCCCCTGCACCTTAAACGTCTTTTCTTGCCCCATGAAAGAAAGCTGCACTTCGTCGCTAACCCTTATGCCGCGCGCCTCGGCGTATGACAAATCAAGCCAGACGCCGCTATTTGCGCTTGATGAAAACTCCCCTCCCTCCTGAAGCAAAAACTTGGACAAGGACGCGCCATCAGCAAGCGTCCTTAGCTTCAGGAAAGATCGAGAGCCCCCGTCATTGGCGTCCACGCTTGAAACATTCACAGCCATTGAAGCTTCAGCCTCAAAACCGCTCAGGCTTGCTATGTCCTGAATGTCATCTTCAGAGGCGTTAGTCGCGTAAACCCAAAAGTCCGCAATGTTGGTGCGGTCGTAGTATAAATTCGAAACCTTATCCAAGCCGTGCCATACGCCCTCCATCCCCGAGTATATGGCAACAGACAGCAGCGCCATCAAGAACACAGCCAAGAACTGTATCCAGTTGCGGGCGATGTCGCGATAGGTTTTTATCAAAAAGTATTTCATAGCTTACCGCCTTTTCACGAAATCTGGGATATGCCCTCTGGCAGCTCGTTGTCTTTGACCTTTTCCACCTTCCCATCCTTCAGCTCTATCAGCCTGTCCGCCGCTGGGGCAATAGAGGCGTTATGGGTAACCACAATCACCGCTTTCTCATATTTCTTGGACATGCTTTGCAGATGCGACAGAACGTTGTTTCCAGTCTGCGTGTCAAGCGCTCCAGTAGGTTCATCGCAAAGCATGATCTCCGGATTTTTGCATAGCGCTCTAGCCATGGAAGCGCGCTGCTGCTCTCCGCCAGAGAGCTGGGCCGGGAAATTCTTCAGCCTGTGCTGGAGCCCCATCATCTCAAGAACCTCTTTCGCATCAATCGGGTTAGCGCTCAATTTGCTCGCAATGTCAACATTCTCAAAACAGGTCAAGTTCGGTATCAGGTTGTAGAACTGAAAGACAAAGCCGATCTTCTCCCTCCTGTACTTGGTCAGCTTGTATTGTGAAAGGGTTTCGATATGGTCTCCGCCAACAATGATTTCTCCCGATGTCGCCAGATCCATTCCGCCTATCAGGTTGAGCAACGTGGACTTCCCTGATCCGCTAGGGCCCAATATGACAGTAAACGCGCCTTTCTCTATTTCAAGGGATATTCCGTCAAGCGCGTTTATCAAGGCGTCGCTAGATGGATAGCTCTTTGTGACATTGCTCAGTTCAATAAACGCCATTAAGCAGTCTCCTCGCCTGGTTTCATTTTCTTGCGGATCAAGTCAGCCAGCTTCTCAAGGGACGTGTTGCTCTCATACTCCTCCATTGACAGAGTGACCTTGAACATATCTCTTACAGTAGAGGCAAACGCCATGTGAAGCACAGAGTCGCCTGACTTCAGGAAAAAGTTTTCGCTGTCTTCTATATCCATTTCGTATATCCGTTTGTAAGCCTCATGCAAATCGGCCTTGATCTTATTGATGCCTAAATCCGTGTCCGTTTTTGCTTTTATTTTTATTTTTATTTCCATATCCATATGCGCATCCTCCTATGGCTTACGCCTTAAATCCTATAGCCTATGGCTTGCGCCTTAGATCCTATAGTCATTTATTACATCCGCCACATTGCTGTGATCGATTCCCTCTTGCTCGCCGCTTGTGAAAAGCATGTTTGAGTAGGAGTGCATTTCCGGCTGAATTGCCTTTGTTTCTTCAGAAATGGCTGCATGGATCCCAAGAGACATGTCGTAGTAATGGGTTCCTTTGAGTATCGTTCTGTTTTTGCAGTAAGCCGCGCAGTTGCCCTTCTCGCTGGTTTTCCCCAAAATCCGCAAGGTGTGGCAGGCTCTCGAAATAGTAACAATGTTGACTCCCCTGTTGACCGTCACTTTCAGGCCGCAGCTTTGAATTATCCTGTAAGACGCTTCCAAGGACTTCATGTTTCCCATGATGATCTCGTCCGCGCCCAAGCCTTTTACGATTTCAAGCGCCTTTGTCGAGGCAAGGTTGTGAACCAGAAGCATTTCCTTGTACTTGTCCAGCTCGCCCTCGACTATGTGAAAGTTCCAGGGGCAATCGGCGTAGCTGAAGGACATGCCCAGGCCAATGGCAAATTTGCGCTTGGGATGCTGCGAATGCAAGTGATAGAGCATTCCCCAGTCATTGGCGACAAGCTTGATCTGCTGGTGCTCTTCCAGAAGCCTTGCCGCCTCGCCTTTGAAGAAATCCAAATACTCTTCGAACACGATAGGGATGTTGATTTTCACCCCTATTTTCTTGTCTAGCGCGCGCTTCGCTATCTCGTCTACATTCTGCTGCATGTAGAACACAGGGCAGCTCTCATGCCCTGCAACGACGCAGTCCATGTCAGGAAACTGCTCAAGCGTCTGCTCCAGCTGGCTTACGCTGTCAATGCGATACGATGTTCCCATGTTTTCCTCCGATTTAGAGCTCGTTTGTATGGTTTTTAAGTAATAAAACCTGGACTTTGGGGCCACTCTTGCAGCCGCGCCGGCCATCGCGGTTGCCGGAATGGGCTTTGTTGCTATTCCATAATTAAGAAGGCTTTAACTCCGGTCTTTTTAAATATAAGACTCCGTGACCTCAGTCTTGTGAAACTTGCACCTATTGTCCTCGCAAAACCTGGGAAGCCAGTTCATGTTCCAAAACAGGGTGTCCGCCGCCAGATCCTTCTTGATCTCCGCAGTTGATTTCCCGGCGTAAACTCCTTCTCTAAACCTCACAAATATGTTTGTGAACTTCGCTGAGATGGCCTCGTTCTTGGATTCGCGCCCTACGATCTTCAAAGCGTCCGCGCCAGCGTCAATCAAGTCCTTCATCGAGCATAGGGCGCAGTCAGCGGCAGCGTCCAGAAAGCGCTTGCCCGTGTACTCAACGCCGCCGTAGTTGACGTCATATAACGCTCTGCATCCTGGCCCTATATCCTTTCTGACTGGGCTGTGAAACATCAGGCACCTTCCGCAGTTGTTTCCCCCGCCTATAAGCGCGAAGATTTCAAGCTCAACATTGGGGCATGCGGCTTTGATGCCCGCTATCTCATTTAGCCTCATGGCATGGGGAAGGACCACCCTGAACACGCCTATGCTCTCCAGATATTTCACCATTTCACTGTTTGGCATAAACGTGAAGGATCCAGCCAGAATGGGAGTGTCGATGCCTGATTTGCGGATCTCAGCGATTAGCGAGATGTTTGAGACGATAAGCTGATCCACGCCCAGGCTTACGCAAGCCTTTATGTGCTCCAGATACTCGCCGTTGAGCTCTTCAGGGATGTAGTGCATATTTGCGGCCAGCTGGCAGCTAACCCCGTTCTCGTGGCATATGTCCAGGTTTTCCTTCAGCTCTTCATACGAGGCTATCTGAACCTTGACCCCGTTCATTGACTTGTATCTCCCAGAAAACGAATAGACCTTGAAGTCGCCAGACTCAACGCCGAAGTAGACCTCATCGGCGCCAGCTTCTATCTGCTTTTGCGTCATCAGCAGGTTGCGGCTTGGGGCAAGGATTTTGATTTTGCTTGGCATTTTTTCACCTGCTCACTTTATACTTGTTCACCGCGTTTTTGATTGTGTCCACGACAAACTCAATATCCCTGATCGTATTGGTCTTGCTGAAGCTTATCCTAAACGAGCTCCTGATTTTCTCCTCTGGAAGCCCCATGGCCAGAAGCACGGGAGACAGCGACTTTTCCTCGTGGTTTGAGCTGCATGCGCTCCCTTGGGACAGCATGATGTCGTTTTGGTAGAAAACGAGGGCAAGAGCGTCAGATCTTACGCCTTTGACGCTTATGTTCAGAATATGCGGCACTCCGCCCTGGGGCAGGTTTGACTCGACTTCAGGGCAATCGCTCAACTTGTCCAGCATGTAGCCTCTGAGCATCTTAATGTACTGGTTGTTGGCCTCGCTCTCCCTGTACAGGCTTGTTACAGTTAGCGCCAAGGCCCTTATGAGCTCAACAGGCTCAGTGCCGCAGCGGAAGCCGCCCTGCTGCCCTCCTCCAAACATTAAGGGTTTGAATTCTTCGGGATTCTTCACGTACAGCATCCCGATGCCCTTGGGGCCATACACTTTGTGGGCGCTAAAAGAGGCAAAGTTATAGTTTTCCGGAGAAAACTTGATCTTGCCGAACCCCTGGACGAAGTCGCAATGGAACGCCACCCCATTCTGGCGGCATGTCTTGGATATCTCTTCAACCGGCTGAATCGCGCCAGTTTCATTGTTAACCGCCATTACAACAACAGCAGCGACATCTTCTCCCATTTTGCTCTCTAGCTCTTCAACGCTCACAACGCAGTCTTGTCCCACTCTCAGGAAGTCCAGATCTATAGCCCCAAGCTTCTCGTAGTGCCTTAGGGGTTCCAGTATTGACGGGTGCTCTATCGGCGACACAATCACCCGCTTCTTTCCTGGGCCAGCCAAGCCCGCGATATTGGCCACAGCGGTATTGTTGCTCTCTGTCGCTCCGCTTGTGAAGATGATGCTGCCCGTTCCGCACCCCAAGCAGTTGGCGATTTCCTCTTTGGCCTTGGCAAACTCAGCCTTGGTTGCCTCTCCAAGCCGGTGCGATGATGACGCGTTTCCAAAGCTGTTGGCAAAAAGGTCTCCCAGGAGCTTTCCCACATCGCGGTCAACCTTTGTTGTAGCGGCGCTATCAAAGTAGTACATGTCAAACCTCCGTGTCATGAAGTGATTTATAGCTCTTCTCCCTAGATTTGCGCGTCTGCGCCGATTTTAAGTTCAACTATCTTTTTGATCAAAGCTTCCGCCATGTCTATGCAATGCCTCTGCGCTGGCTCCAGGTCGCGAAACGCGTCTTCGAACACTTCCCGCGTGATCTCCGCCACCTCTTTAATGTCTTTCCCGAAAACGGTTCTGCAAAGGAAGCTTGTCGCCGCAAGGCACGATGCGCATCCGAAGGCCTGAAACCCAATGTTTTCAATGACATTGCTCTTGCAGACAATGTAGATCCGCGCTTCGTCGCCACAGCCTGAGTTTGTGCTTTCAACCACATGGGTGCAATCGCTCAATATCTCCATGTGGAAAGGATTTTCAAACTCGCTGATCACTCTTTCGCAGTACACGAATCTCAAGCCTCCTCGCCCTCATTCATCTGCCTGTCAAGGCGAATGGCGCAGCATCCGGTTTCGGCCTTTGGCGCTCTTCCAACAATCCTTATTGTGTCGCTAAGCCTTCCGCATTCGCAGGCCTTCCCGCGCTCTATCACCCCGATGTCCTCGGTAAGGATGAAGGCAGGGTAGGAGTGAGATGATGGATCATAGATCGCAACAAGGCCATGGTTGCCGTCTTTCTCTTCAATCTCCGGATTCTCCATGTTTCTGATCGACATGTGGGTGGTTGCCGGGATGTGCTTGATGTTGTTCTCGCACTCTATCGCTAGCGTATTGCATTCGACCAAGCCATACATGTCCCTGATCTGCCCGGCGTCCACGCCTAGGTACTCATGGCATTTTTCCGCTAGCTCCTCCCTTGGGATCTGGATCCCCGAATACCTTTTCCAGCCCCCCATTGTGATGATCTTGCTGCTCTTGTCAAGAGTTAGCCGGACATCCTTGAGCTTAAGGTAGTCGACGAACATGCTGAGAAGAAAGGGAGCGCCAAGGATGTGCCTGGTAAACTTGCCTTCCCATTTCTTCAAGTCTGCTATTGCCCGCTCGTTGTCGAAAGTGACTCCTCTCACAAGGAAGTCTGCCGTATCCAAAGTTGCGTTCATGAAGTTCAGCGCTTTAACCATGCCCATTTCAGGCATTTCCTCAAGCGATGTGGAGAAATATAGCCCAACGCCATTGGCGATGTGAAAAAAGTCCCTGTACAGCCCCATGATATACGCAAACGCGTTGTTGCACGATTCGTAGTCCCTGCGCGAAATGCTGGGAACGCCTGTTGTGCCAGTGCTCCTCATTTCAAACTCTATCTCGCTCAGCCTTGACGTGAGCAGCTTCGAGGAGTCCGCTTGCTTGAACTCTTGGATGTTAAGCAGAGGGATTTTGCCTATGTCTTCCACTGTCTTAATCTCCAAGCCAGCTGCGCCCGCCTCATCGCAGACGCCTTTGTAGTGCTTGTTGCGTGACCTGTGGTAGCTGAAGGCCTCTGAAATGAGCCTAACTTTCACTTCGTTCTGAGCTGCCGCGTCTTCGTAAAAGTAGTCGGATGATCTTATAAGCTCGCTTATGATAGCGTTCATGGCTTTATGCCTCCTAAGTTGTATCATGCTTGCCTGATGTTCAGAACAGCCTTTTCTTGATCCCCTCCTTCAGTCAATTGGAGCAAAAAGCGCCGTTTTCTCTCTTTTCGCTTTTTTCGCTCTTAAGAGCATATCCCAAAATTATATCCGAGGTGCCGGAAAAGTCCGGCGTTGAAGCATTCGCCAGGACTTTTCCGGCACCAATACGGAATTTTGGGATATGCACTAAATAACGCGCAATCGCATATCTCTCTTTCCGAATAGGCATTCACCGATCCCATCGGCTCTCTTTCCGTCGCGCAGACAGAAATGACGTATCCGCTAAGCTCTGTATCAGTTTGACAAAAGCAGCGTCCTGACAGCCTCTCATAGTCAATAAGCGTCCCGCTGACTGAAAGCGCCATGGATTCAAGCCTCGCCAAGCTTTCATCCATGCTGATGTTTTCACATTTCGCGTAGCTTTCCTTGGCTGTCCATATTTTAAAGAACGCGTTGAAATCGGCCTCTCCATTTCGGCATATAAAAGCCTTCTCGCAGTCTGAGCAGACCGCGCCAACCACAGCCCTATTTAGATCCCTGATCTTTTCTATGTCAATGCCAACACCCTTGGATTCGCCAAGAGCGCAGACAGCGTATTGGGCTGAATGTGAGACGCTAAAGCTTACGCATGGGATAGAGCAAGGCTTTCCACGCTTGCCATCGTAGATTTTTATCTGGCTATACGGAACTTTAAGTTTTTGTGATATGGCATATCTAGCCAGCAAGTCCGCCAGCAATGACCGCCTCAAGTCGAGCTCAGACAGGAATCCTTGCAGCCTAGCGGCTTTTCTTGGGCAGATCAACGCCAAAAGTTCAGAAATCCTGGGGTTTGCCTGATTCTCCAACTTAACCCCGTACACTTCCACTGTTAAGCCTCCGATTATATTGGGTTCGTTGGGTTTGATAGGATACAATTGGGTATAAATTTTAAACTATTTGACATAGTTAAAACATTTTAAAGCCTTTTGTTTATGGATTATAATGTTCAACCGACACATCTATTTATCGATCTACTTCTATTTAAGGATTTATTGACTATATTAATTGTATTTTCGCTTGTAAATTATCATAGAAAGACTTGATATCGCAGATGCTTAACTCTTTTAAAATTTTTATTGACGCCCTTTATTCGCACCCTCAAAGCCGCAATGCCAGCGCCAGCCAATCTCTCAAACTCAGGATTTGCATGTCGTTGCCCGCCTGTTAAGCCAGGCGGGCCTCTCCGATAACGATCATTCAAACATATGGCTGCACCTATGCTACTGTTTTAAATATTGAGGTTGTTGTTCAACCTATACCTAGTTTGCAAGCCGACAAATTTAACATTTTTATAATAACAAGTGCAAAAGATTGATAGCAATCACAAAATATGCAAGACAGGCACAAAATATTGATGATAAGTTCAGTTGCAAAGCAAGTGAAAAAGATTGATGATAAACGCAAAACATGCAAGACAAGCGCAAAAGACGCAAGACGCAACGCATTTTTGATAGGCATCCGGCTCCAGCAGCGCCGTTTCCTTAGGGCTAAAGACTGGCGATTGGTGGATGCCTTAACTCTTTCTGTATCAATGTTCAAGTCAATTCATCGTTTACATATATGCATGTTGGGTTTAAGAGCGCTTCAAGACGATCTGTCTTTGCTCCTGTCATGTTCGCGCCCGATGAGCTTATGCTGTTGCTCACCAGCATGACAAGGCGTCAGCGCCTTTTGAAAATTTAAGAATGCATCTGTTGGCAACGCTCAAACGCTGTCTCACCCCGTCCATCTAGGAAGGGGAAAGGCCCTCGCTTTTCGCTCCAGCACCCTTTAGAGCCCTTTGAGCATACCCTAGCCATTCCAGCCCCTGCGCCGATCTGCCCGAATATCTAGACTTATAGTGTTTGGATCAAAAGAGCTGAGTTCCTTCACCGCAATCGAAGGTTATATTGGTTTTTGCAATCAAACTCATATCTTTTGAGTCTTTTTCGTCCCCGGCAAATCGGGATTTCACCTGTCATCGCTTTCCAGTCTATTACAGGAAATCTGGTCGCCTTAGAAACGTGATGCGACCCATTCGCATTCAACTCTCATTTGCGAGGAGAGCGGCTAACTAAAATCATATTTAAGGGCAATCCATTCGTTAGCCTGTCCAGAGTTGATATTTAGGCACTTGCTGTCGCGCCTGAAATTTTTAGAATCAAATTTCGCTGCCTAAAACCAAAGCTTGAACCATCTCTAAACGCAAATGTGAATCATTCGCATTTCGCTTTTTTTATACAAACACGAGGTGATAAAGTTGCAAATAAAATAATCAAACGTTCAGATCAAGTTGCTTATTGTAGTTATTACAAATATTTCGAAAAAATATCTTTGCTTGCTTCAAGCTATTCTTGTCATCTTGTGTCGCGTCTTGTCATCTTTGATACTAATATAGCATGACAACCCGAAAGCGTCAACCCAAAACTTTCTGTTTCGATCAGCTCAGATTCTAAGCAACATATTCGGATCCAATAGCTTCCCTGATTTCCTGTATGTGAAAATCGCGGGAACAATCCTCTCAAACACCAGCCAATTTAGTCAATATTTTAGCCATATTTCTGGGAACTGTTTTGAGGGCTGCTTTTCCTGGGCTAAGAGCATATCCCAAAATTAATTCCATGGCTTGAAAAATTCCGGCGTTGAAGCATTCGCCAGGAATTTTTCTGCGCCATGCACTAAGCCTTTCTCGTCCGTCTCTGCTTCTCCGCCCCACTACCCTTCCCTCAACCCCAAAAAGGGCGTTCACGCATCCGTGAACGCCCTTTTCTACTTCATTCCAAACACGCTCTTCCAGAGCATAGCCGCCGCCAGTTTGTAAGACTCCTTCTTCAGAGCCGGGTCGTCTGGCGACTTTCTTTTCAGCGCCAGATAGCAGTAAATCTGCAGCAGCATCAGAAGCGTCGCGCCAACAATGTAGACAAACCGGATGTGCCCATTTTCCCAGCTTCCAGCTATCCCGCCGTCAAGCGCCACTTTCCTCAGAAGGTTTGCGATGAATGGGCTGATCAGAAACATCAAGGCGATCAGGGCGTTTGCGAAGGAATCGTAAAGCACCCATCCCTCATCTGGAGTCAGCTCATACCTGCGGTTAAAATTTCCTATCGCAAACCCGCTCGCGTTAACCGAGCTTATGCAGTAGCATATTGGCAGTATAAAGTAGACGCTCTTGTTGGTCATAAACCCCCAAAGAAGCATCTCAGGCACGTATAGGCACATGGACAAAAGCATCGTGAAGTTGGGGGAAACCCGGTCGTTAACCTTCCCCCAAAACCGGTAAAACACCAGTATCTGCAAGACAGCGCTAACCATGGCCAGGGTGTTGATGTAGGTATAGGACAGGTTCAAGTACCTAAGCATGAAGACGTAAGAGAACGAAGCGCCTATGTATAGGAAAAGGTAAAACAGGATGTTAGGAATGACGTAAGCCATGAATGCCTTGTCCTTGGCGGGTATGGCAAAAATGTCCCGTATCTTCAGCTTGCTCTTTATGGTCTTGAAAACAGGATTGGTCAGGCGGGTGTTCACGTAGCATTCAACCGCCCCAGCCGCTGCCGCGACTGAGTATATGACCAAAAATCCCGTGTAGCCGCCCTCAAAGCGATCAACCACTTGGCCCGCAATGATGGGGAACACCGCATTTACTATCGTAAGCATGATATATCTGGCAGAGAGGTAGCGGCCACGGATTTTCAAGGGTATGACTTGGAGAAATATGTTGTTCAAGACAGTGCCGTAAATCCCGTTCAAGGAATAGCTGAGCGTCAGCAAGAAGCAGCATACTGGAACCGCGAGCTTTCTTTCAAGCAGAAACGGGACAGCCAGAATCAAGACAAAGGCAAGTCTCTGCAAAATGTCAAACGCGACTGTCAGCCTCAGCCTTCGCTCTTTCTTCTCCACCCATCCAGCAGACAGCGGGATCGCTATCAAAGCGATGGTGGGCATCATCGAGGCGTAGCTGACAAGCCATTCCGGGGCCTCAAGGTAGATCAGGTATCCGGACAGGAATACGCCGGTGGTTAGGATGCTGTACATTGTAGCGCAGACAGCCTGGACTACAAACCGATCCATGTCGGGACGGTTGGGGCTGCCTGCCAGTTCAGCGTCCTGCATGTAAATCAAAGCGGCGACAAGCCGCTTGAATCGACTCATATTTGGTGTTCCCCGATGCGCTGAGCGCAAGCCCGATCAGCGCGTTAAATATTTGTTTTTTGTTTTTTAATTTATTTATTTATTTATTTATTTATTTATTTATTTATTTATTTATTTTTATTTTTTTAATTTATTTTTTTATTTATTTTTTATTTTTATTTTTTATCCTATAAAATACTCCCTGCCCCAAGAAGCAGACTCTCCCGGCGCCAAGTCTATCGCATAAAAGCATTCCGCAGAAATTACAGCCCTGGTTCCCCATACGGCAAAGCGGGAAACGGGAAAATGGCACTTCTCCTTAAACGAAAAGGGCGAAATCTCATGCGTAAGCTCCCAACCCGAAACCTCTTCAGGATCGTCGTAGGCGGCGTAATACATGGGCAATGCCCCTGCTATCAGTTCCTTGACCTTTTTGTCTATCTCCGGGTTCCCGGTTTTTATCCTGTACCTGGAGTCGATCCAAAAGCCCGCGACTGACATAAAGTTGTGGCAGTACTCGCTGGTTTTGATCCTTTTTTCTCCTATGTTCATCAAGCTGAACTTGACTTCAAGCCCGTCGCAAACAGGCCCCAGCAGGCTGTACTCCTTGACCAGCCTGACGCCGTACCCGTTTTCCACTCCGCTGTCAAAGACAAAGGCCCGCCCGTCTCGCTCGCCCACCAGGCGGTCGGCTTCGTACTGGTGGGATTCCCTGTAGGGCTTGCCGTCTTTCTTGAGCCAGCCTACGCCTATCTTCAGGAAAACGTCAGAATCCGGATCGTCATACCCTATAGGGTCTTTGAGCCCAAACTCATTGCAGAGCCCTATCCCTTGAATTCCCTTGGCCGGAGCGTTGCGGGCCAATCCAGCCCCGCCGTATTCCGCTCCCATGAAGTCAATCCCGTCTCTTCCAAAGGAGATGATTCTGCCTAGCCTGTCAAACCGGGTGCCTTTATAGCCCCCTTCATAATCCATGAATATCTGCAAAGGCTCGTTTACTAGCGCGTACATGACATCAGTCCTTTTTTTACTGACGAGCGCTCAAATGTGGAATTTTCTTATCGTTGCCCGCCTCAGAACCCAGTCGGGCCGCTCCCGCTAACGATAAGAAAATTCTAAATCATACCGCTCGTCAGTATATGGTGCTATCCTAGAATCAGTTTGCAAATCGGGTGAATTCTTGCGAGCTATTCTCTAAATTTCACTCATACTTCTTGTCATGGGAATACACGGCGTTCCAATAATCCGTATCCGCCCATACGCCGCCTGTCCCTGGCAGGACATGCTCGGCCAGAAGCTCGTCGTTGGTGTCGTCAAACCCCAGCCCTGGCTTGTTGTTGGGCTTAAGGAACCCGTCTTTGATAACTGGGCCGCCAAATCCCAAAACCATCTCATGCCACCAAGGAACATCAGGGCATGGGAACTCCAGCGCGATAAAGCTCTCCGTGGCAACTCCCACATGGGCTGTAGCAATGGCTGCGATAGGCGTTTCGCACATGTGCCCTATCATGGACATGCGTTGCCTTTCAGCCATGTCCCCTATCCTCTTCATCTCAAGAATGCCGCCGCATGAAGCCACATCCGGGTGTATGATGGCAACAGCCCGCTCTTTGCAAAGAGGCTCGAACCCTTCGATTGCGTACAGATCCTCGCCTGTGGCAAGCGGAACTGTTGTCAGCTGGCTCAGCCTCTTGTATTCCTCAACATAGTAAGGCGGAAGCGCGTCTTCAACCCAGGCCAGGTTGTACTTTTCAAGCCTTCTTAAAAGCTTCGCGCAGTCTTCCAGGTTCAGGTTTCCAATGTGGTCTATGGCTAGCGGCGTCTTGTACCCAAGCTCCTCGCGCATCTCCGCGATCTCTTTCTCGTAAAGATCAAGGCCGCGCTCGGTCACCCGGAAGAAGTTGAAGGGCATCTCCCGAAACGCCTCAGTAAACCCCCAGTTTCTTTCTCCAAATGCCTCAGCGTCCGCTGTGGCGTAAAATCCAGGATCGCTCCAATGCTTTCCCAGTGCCTCGCCAGCCTTTTTTATCTCTTCCAGCCGTCCCAATGGCGCGGATATGACGATCTCATCGGGATGCATGTTTTGCACTGTTTCTATGCCTATCGCTGTCTTGCACATGGTAAAGCCCATTTCATCCACGCGCTTTTTCAGGTATTTGCCTAATGTTCTTCCGCCCGGCTTCTCTTCCTTGGGTATGGTAAACCCCGGATGGGTGTAGACCCTCGCGGCTTCCCTATGCTTGCCTCCCAGCATCTGGTATACCGGCACCCCGTAAGCCTTGCCAGCCAGATCCCAAAGAGCTATCTCAATACCTGAAACTCCTCCAGCCTGTCTTGCAGGACCCCCGAATTGCTTGATCCGCTTGAAGATTTTCTCGACATTGCAAGGATTCTCGCCCAAGATCCGGCTTTTCAGCTGCGCCGCGTAATAAAAGCTTCCGCCGTCCCTAAGCTCTCCAACCCCAGTTATGCCCTGGTTGGTATAGAGCTTGACAAGAATCGTGTTAAGCGGAGCGCCAGTCAGGGACGTCAGCCGCATGTCCGTGATTCGCAGGTCTGACGGGCTTGAGCTCCTGTTTATGTTTAGATCCATTGTTTTGTCTCCCTATCTTGCCAAAGAGATTAATTATTTTTTTTATTTTTTTATTTTTTTAATTTTTTATTTTTTTAATATTTTTATTTTTTTATTTTATATTTTTGTTTTTTTTATTTTTCTATTTTTTCAAGCGCGAAACCTTTCGCTTTGGTTTCTCACGCCCTTACGCCTCCAAATACTCAAGCGCCTGGTCCAGATCCGCTATCAGCGTATCCACGTCTTCAAGCCCCACATGCAATCGCACCAGGTTCACCGGCACATCGCTTGAGGCGGCCGCCTCTTTGGTTGCGCCAACGCTGATGCTTACAATCAGGCTCTCGAATCCGCCCCAGCTGACCCCGTTCTGGAATATCCTGCACTTGCTGATCATCTTCCGGATGGACTCGGTAGATCCCCTGGGCAAAAAGCTCAAAAGCCCGTTGTGCCCTTTCAAGTATCTTTCCACCAGCTCTTTTTGCGGGAAGCTTTCAAGGGCAGGATAAAACACCCGCAAGACATGCGGGCTGGCCTCCAGGTGCCTGGCCACAGCCAGCGCGTTTTTGGCATGCTGCCTAAGCCTTACGGGCAGCGTCCTGATGCCCCTGATCATAAGCCAGGCCTGGTGCGGATCCATGTTCGCTCCAAGAAAGAACCGCTCTCCTGTGAGCTTCTCTATCAGCTCCCTGGATCCAGCCACAACTCCCCCTATAAGGTCGCTATGCCCTCCCAGGTACTTGCTTGCCGTATGGCAAACCAGGTCTATTCCATAGGTCAGCGGATTCTGGTATAGCGGCGTGGCATAGGTGTTGTCTATGACAGTGGCTATGCCCCTGGCCTTGGCGAAATCAGCGACAGCTTTCAGGTCTTGCAGCTTGAATACGGCAGTTGATGGGCTCTCCAAGAAGATCAGCGTAGTCTCCGGCCTGACCTTTGAAAGTATTTCCTCAGTGCTGTCAGAGTTTACGCTTGTGACCTCAACCCCAAATTTCTTCAGGTAATCCGAAAGAAACACCCGCGTCACTCCGTAGATGCTGCTGATCATCACCACATGGCTTCCCTGCTTTACGAAGTGAAAGATCGAAGCTGTGATGGCGCCCATGCCGGATCCAAAGCACAACGCTCCGTCAGCGCACTCAAGCGCCGCGATCTTCCGCTCCGCCACGTCTATCGTGGGATTCGCCACCCTGGTGTAGTTGTACCCCTCATCGCCTATCCCATTGTCTTCTGTCTTCATGACAAACAGGCTGCTCTGGAATATCGGAGGAACGATGGCGCCTTTGTAGTCCGCGTAATCGTCTCCGACATGGGCGCAGATGTCTTCCTTGGTCAGGTATTTCTTGTCTCTTTCAGTGAGAAAAGCCATTTCAAATCCCCTTCGGAATGAGAAAAAGTTATGAAAAGTTTGGGAAATGCAAAAAGTTATTTAAAGGGCAATAAAGATATTTATAGAACAAAAAGATATTTACAGGGCAAAAAGATATTTAAAGGCTAAGGGGCAAAAAGATATTAAGAGAAAAAACAAAACCCAAAACCCCAAAAACCAAACCCAAAAAACCAAACCCAAACCCCAAATCACCGCTTCCCTAGCAATTGGCCAGCTCTATTATCGCTTCCGCGCACAGCCTGGCGTGTTTCATGAAATCTGGGATCACGCAGAATTCGTTGAAAGAGTGGGTCGAGC
>JAISWZ010000126.1 GCA_031270945.1 Clostridiales bacterium
GGATTTTATATGCGAAAATCAGAAATATTATAGATATCCAGGTTTTCAGAATTTCATTAAATTCGAGATTTCAATCGATAATCCGGGTAAATATCACCGAAAAAACGGCGTTTATCTTAAAATAAATGTGAATCATGACTAGAACGAGGTACTCATCTGATTTCAGCAAATATCCGCTCTTCTGGAGGTTCCGAGCTCTTGAAGTGATAATACTAAGCTGGTGATAAGGTGCCTTATACCCAGCTAGGTATAAGGCACCGGAAAAATCCGGCGTTGAAGCATTCGCCAGGATTTTTCCGGCGCCATTTCGGAGTTTTGGGATATGCACTAAGCGCCCTCAAGGCTTCAAGGACCTCGGGGCTGCGCTCGCGTGAATGCAGCGAGGAGGGCTGTTATGGCTGGGTTTCTTCGCTACAAGATATACCATGGCAAGTTCCTGGGAAATGCGGCCGTTCTTGCAACCATAAGCCTGGTTTTCAGCGTTCTGGCATGCGTGGCCATCCTTGGGCAAAGAACTGGCGCTGTCGCTAAAGAAGCCATGAGAGAGGCTTCCCTTGCCGAAGCCAGGCTTGAAACCGCAAGCGCGAGAATAGACTTTTACATGCAGAGGCTTTACTCAGGCCAGATGAGCGAGGTCTTCAACGACCTTATGAACTTTCACGGCAGCGACGCAGAGGGGTACTTGACCAGGCGGCTTGAGTCAAGCAAGCCAAACAAGCCGTTGGCGTCATTTCCCAGCGACCTGGCCTCATTCTTTCGGGGCGCCGGGGTTATCCAGGTGGGCGTTCACAACATGAAGACAGCCAACGTCATCACAATGAGCGATGACACGGGGATGTCCATCCAGTTCGGAGTTTTGAACGCAAGCGCTGCCTTCTCGGACGGAATCGAGTCTGGCTTCATGCACAAACGAAAGTTCTCGAAGGTTTCCGGCCAGGGAGAATGGCTTGGGGAGTTCAGCTTCCTCATAAGCAGGGACGCAGTATTCAAGGAATTGTCAGGAGGCCAGTTCGGGCTTCTGATCATGGGAGATCAGGGAAACGCGTACACGATAACCCCAGGGCTTGAGATACCTGAGGACTTGGCAGACCTAAGCCGGCAGGTTGGAGAGATCAAGTCCGGCTTTTTCACCAGGGCGGTCATATACCCGTCATCCCATTTTCCCTTCAAGTATGTATGCATCGTAGACATGGGTGTTGTCGCAAAGGAGAGCGTCCTGTTTCTTGTCTTTATAACTGGCGCGTTCTTTCTTGCGGGAGCTTGCGTTCTCTTGGTGATCGCAAGCAACCTGAGCCGCGAGGCGCTCTTTCTCTCAAGCATACTTGACAAGATAGAAAGCGCCAAGGTCGGGGACTTCGAGCCCAAGCCAAAACCAAGAAAAACCGGAAAGAACGAGTACTTGATCATAACCGAAGAGCTTGAGGACATGAGGCTCAAGCTTGGGCAATACATCCAGACCGAGTACCAGTTGAAGCTCAGGCAAAAGGAAATGGAGATGAAGATTCTTCAGAACCAGGTGAATCCCCACTTTCTATACAACACCTTGGAGTCAATAAGGTCCTCCGCCTTGGCAAGCGGAGACTCTTTCACAGCGGAGGCGATAGCGAGCCTTGGCGCTTTGTACAGGGAGACGGTAAAAAGCGAGGACGAGATAACACTGGGAAAAGAGCTTTCTCTCCTGAAAAGCTACCTTCGGATCATGGAGCTGAAGTATCCCGGCTTGCTTCAGTTTCAGTTAGATGTGCCTGAGAGCATGCTTGGCAAGAAGACGGTCAAGCTATGGATGCAGCCTTTGGCTGAGAACTTCATGAAACATGGCTTCAACGCCGAGAGCTCCTTCAACCTTTTTATTGTCCGGGGCGTTGAGACGCCGCAGGCTTGGATCCTTCAGATGGTTGACAACGGCAAGACTTTGCCTCAAAGCGACTTGGATCGCGCAAACTCCTACTTCAGTTCCGAAACCCCGCCATCGACTGGAGAGATCGGGCTTTGGAACGTGTCAAGGCGGCTTCGCGCCTTCTACGGGAGCGCTTTGCGCATGCAGATAGCCAACAACAAAGAGGCTGGAGTGAGGATCACAGCGCGCGTCAGGAAGGGGGAGAACCGTGTATAAGCTGCTTGTTGTTGATGACGAGCCAAGCATACTTGACGGCATAAAGCGCACTTTGCCGTGGAAGGATTACGGCTTTGGCGAGGTGCAGACAGCGACCAAAATGAGGGAAGCCATAAGCAAGGCTGTGGAGATGAATCCGGATTTGGCTGTGTTCGATGTTTGCCTGGGAAGCGACCGGAGCTACAACGCCATCAATGAGCTGGCCAAGTACGGACTCAAGACTGTGTACCTGATGCTGAGCGGGCACGAAAGCTTCGAGTTTGCCAGGGAGGCCATCCGTTGCGGGGCCAAGGACTACATCCTCAAGCCCGTGGATTCCGAAAGCTTCAAGAAGAGAGTGGAAAAGATCATAGTCGAGGACTTTCACGGGAGCGTCATCAAGAAAGAAGAGTGCCAAGACCCCATCCTGGGCCATGACTGGAACGAGTTCTCAACCCTCACCCAGAGGATCTTGAAAATTACCATGGCTGAGTACCGCGAAAACCTGAACCTGAAGATTGTCTCAGACAAGTTCAAGATGAACAGCGTCTACATCGGGCAGATATTCTTGAAGGAGACGGGGATCAAGTACTCCGAGTACCTGATGCGCTACAGGATGCTTAAGGCCCGCGAAAAAATCATCTGCACAGAAGACAAGATCGCCGCTATCGCAAACGAGGTTGGATACAGCAACCTGAACTACTTTTACCTGCATTTCAAGGCCCGGTTCAATATGTCTCCGACGGATCTTAGGGCGCCGAAATGACGGGGGGCGCTGAATTTAAAAGTAGCGCCAAAACAAAGATCAAAGGCAGAATAAAAAGCTTGGCTCCGCTTTTAGTTTTGATGATTCTTTGCTCCTGCTCATCCAAGAAGGTTGCCGAGGGCTCTTTGCCTCCTGACACGATAACCCTGGACTACTACACAATAGGAAGTCCTGACGCTGACCTCCAGCAGGTAAGCGGCGCGATAAACAAAATTCTTGCTGAAAAGCTTGGAATAGCCATTTCCTACAACAAGATAGGCTGGCAGGATTACGAGGATAAGCTCAGATCCCTCGCGGCCTCTGGGAGCTTTGACGTGGCGTTCGCAAACAACTACTCGGAGCTGGCAAGGCAGGGCGCGTTTCTGGCGCTGGATCCGTACCTGGCAAGCGAGGGGCGGCAGATGGCCGAGCTCATTGATCCTGTGCTTTGGCAAGGCGCACGGGCAATAGACGGGCTTATTTACGGAGTTCCCACAAACAAGGAGCTTTCTGTCCAAGAGCACTGGATGTACGCCAAAGAGCTGGTGGACAAATATAAAATTGACATCACAAAGCTCACAACCTTTGAGTCGCTTGAGCCGTACCTGAAGATCATCAAGGAGCTGGAACCCTTGTACCAGCCTATGGAGATGGACAAAAACACCAACAACTTCTTCGCCTTGCACGGGTATGAATATGTTGTAGACAAGACCATTCCCATAGTCGTAAACCCCAGCGTCCTGCCTTTCAAGGCCGAGAACGCCTTCGAGACAGAGGCTTGCCTTTCTATCATGAAGACCATGAGAAAGTACTACCTGGCTGGGTACATCAACGAAGACGCCGCTCTTAAGGTATCTGAAGATCTAGAGCAAGGGAAGCTTGTTTTCTGGAGGCAGGCAAGCGGAGGGATCTTCTCCGCAAACAGCTGGTCGCGGGATCGGGGCTACAAAGTGGTCTCCTATGCTGTGACTCCTCCAGTTGTCACAACAGAGCATACCCAGGGAGGCGTAATGTCTGTCTCAGCGCAGACCAGGCATCCCAGGGAAAGCGTCTTGTTTTTGAACGCCCTGAACACCGACCCCGAGATCCGCAACCTTTTCAACTACGGCATCGAAGGGGTTCATTACACGCTGGATGACAACGGACAGGTTGAGCAGATTTTCCCGCTCCGCTACTCCGGAGTTCAATATACCCAAGGGAACTGGTTCATTTTGAAGACTCTGGCCGGAGAGCCTTTGGACAAGTGGGAGCAGTACAAGGCCCAAAACAGCAAAGCCGCCAAGTCCCCGCTATTGGGCTTCACAGCCGATTTCTCAAAATGCGAGCCCATTATCTCCAACATCAAGATAGCGGCAGAAAAGTATTACTCCATCCTCATCACCGGAAGCGTTGACGCTGAGACAGTGCTCCCCATGTTTCTGGAGGAGCTTGAAGAAGCGGGAATAAGCAAGGCGCTGGAGGAAGTCCAGGAACAGCTGGACGAATGGAGCAGAATACACATAAAATAGGAGGCTTCCGTTTGAAAACGTCACCCGAATACAGCGACAGAATCAGCATCTGGATTGAAGTCCTGAGGAAAGACTTCTTTATCCCTCTGGGCCCTTTGGAGTTTGAGGCTTTCTTCACCCACGACAAGCTTTCGATTGCAGACGCCTTGTCAAGGGACTTCACCCCTGCGCCCAAGGGCCTGGAGTGGGGATCGGAATGGGAGTACGGCTGGTTCAGGACAAACGTAACATTCCCTGAAGAGGCCAATGGCGAAATGATCGCGCTGTCTATAGCAAACGGAGCGGAATCCCTGCTCTATGTAGACGAAAAGCCCTTCGGCACTGTCAGGGCTGGCTGGCTGCATTACAGCCACCACTCCTACCAAGACAACCTGATCTCGCTGAAGGGGGTTCCCGGGGAGAAGCACAGCATCGTAACCGAGACCTACTGCGGGCACTGGTTTCCTGGCTGCATAACAGGGCCTGTCATAGGCGGAAACCTGGAACCGGACGAGATCAAGTCAAAGGTCGGCGATTGCTCCTTTGGCATCTGGAACGAAGACGCCTACCAGCTCTGGGCGGACGCGCTGGTTCTAAAAGAGATCATGGACTATTTGCCAGATGGGAGCCTTAGAGGGGCGCAGATATACCACGGGCTGATAGACTTCACGAATATCGTGGATTTCGAGATCCCACTGGCTGACAGAAGAGCTCTGTACAAGTCCGCAAGGCTTGCGCTTGCGCCGCTTCTGGCCGCCAAGAACGGATCCACCGCTCCTGTCATGCATGGAATAGGAAACGCACATATAGATGTTGCCTGGCTTTGGCCACTTCAGGAGACAGAGAGAAAGACCGCGCGTACATTTGCGGCTCAGCTTCGGATGATAGACATGTATCCAGAGTACAAGTTCTTGCAAAGCCAACCCCATCTGTACAAGATGTGCAAAGAGAAGTACCCTGAAGTTTACGAGGGAATCAAGAAAGCAGTAAAGGATGGCCGCTGGATTTGCGAAGGCGGGGAATGGGTCGAGTCAGACACCAACATGCCAAGCGGAGAAGCCCTGATCAGGCAGATACTGCATGGAACAAAGTTCTTTAAAGATGAGTTTGGCGTCACAAACGAGGTCTTCTGGCTTCCCGACACATTTGGCTATAGCGGCGCTCTTCCCCAGATCATAAAGGGTTGCGGGTTGAAGTACATGTTCACCCAGAAAATCTTCTGGGCTTACAATGAGTCGCAAAAGTTCCCGTACAACAGCTTCATCTGGGAAGGCATTGATGGAAGCGAGGTCAGGGCGTTCCTGTCTACCAGCTACCTTTACCTGACAAACCCCAAGACCATGAACGAGACATGGACAGACAGGCGATGCCCTGAAAGCTTGTTGGACTCTTACCTTATACCCTATGGATACGGTGATGGCGGAGGCGGCCCCAGCCGGGACTACATTGAGTTTGGGATAAGGCAGAAGGACTTGGAAGGAGCGCCAAACTTCAAGTTCTCAAGCCCCCATGAGCTATTCACTCACTTGGATGAAAGCTTTCCCAATGACAACAAGTACACGGGCGAACTGTACTGCGCTGCCCATAGGGGCACCCTGACTTCTCAGTCCAGAACAAAAAGGAACAACAGGAAGGCTGAGTTCGCGCTCCGGGAAGCTGAAATCTGGGGTTCTGTATCAACTCTCCCCTATCCTGCCGAAGCCATGCGCAACATCTGGGAGACTGTTTTGCTTAACCAGTTCCATGACATACTTCCTGGATCCTCAATAGCCAGGGTATATGAAGAAGCCGAAGCGCAGATGGCCAAAGCGATCACTGAAGCCAACGAAGTCTCTCTTTCTCTGGCTTCTTCCCTTGTCTCTCCCGGCCAAGGAATTTCCGTCTTCAACTCGCTCTCCTGGGAAAGAACGGCCCTGATCGAGCTTCCCGACTTCTTTGCTTCAGGAGCTTCAACTTCTCTTGGCGAAAAAATCCCTGTATCGCAAAAGCTCGCCTTGGTTAAGCTCCCCTCCTATGGCACGCTTTGCTTGGTGCCTGATGAAAGCAACAAGAAAGCCGCTAATCCTGTCGAAGTTGCAGAGACTGAATCCGGCATCATCCTGGACAATGGCTTGGTTCAAGTAAAAGTATTGCCTAACGGCGAGATAGAGTCTTTCTCGCTCAAGAGCTTCCAGGCGAACCAAGGGCCCTTGAACCGCTTCCACTTGTACAAGGATCTCCCCAGAACCTTTGACGCCTGGGATATAGATGTAGGCTACATTGAAAACGAGGTTCCATTGGACGATAGCGGCATCATATCCCTGCTGTCCAGCTCTCCGCTTCAAGCTTCAGTTAAGGTTGAAAAGACGATTGGAAACTCCAAGCTCTCCCAGATCATAACTCTCTCGGCAGACTCGCCTGTGCTTGTCTTTGATACTGAGATAGATTGGCATGAGCTTCACAAGCTTTTGAAAGTCAGCTTCCCAAGCTCAATTCAGAGCCAGGACGTTTTCAACGAGATCCAGTTCGGCTACATCAAGCGTCCTACTCACCGCTCCCGCCAATCTGACAAGGACATGTTTGAGGTGACAAACCACAAGTATTCCGCCATCGCAAACGGAAGCAGGGGCATCGCGGTTCTTAATGACTGCAAGTATGGCGTTTCCGCCCTTGGCGGCGAAATAAGCCTAAGCCTTCTCAGAGCTCCTTCAGCTCCTGATTTCAAGGCTGACAACGGAATCCAGAAATTTACGTATGCCTTTACCGCATTTGAAGGCCCCTTCTCTGAATCTGACATCGTTAGGCTGGGATATGAGCTGAACGTCCAGCCGCTTGTCATTGACGGAGTGTGCGATGAGAAAAGCTTCTTCCAAGTCTCGTCCAAGGCTGTCATCCTAGATACAGTCAAGCCCGCAGAAGAAGGCTCAGGCATAATCCTAAGGCTCTACGAATCCTTGGGCACAAACGCCACAGCGATCCTCACGACTCCTCTTCCAGTCAAGGAAGCTTTCTTCTGCGACATGCTGGAGAACGTGTCCGGAGTGGCGGATCTGTCAAAGCTTGATTTCAGGCCGTTTGAAGTGAAAACAGTCAAGCTCGCTCTGTAGCTCGAGCAAAATAAACGCGAAAAGGCTGGCCATTGGCCAGCCTTTTCGCTCCCTCAGGAGAAGCCTATGACTTTTCCGCTTACGAACTTTTCTCCCGCCATTTTTCACCTCCTTTTCATATGAGACGCTAGCAATTTTTGATCTAGGTGATGTCTCTTAGCGCATATCCCAAAATTTCGGGATATGCTACTATCTGATGCAATCTTACCACACGGCCTTCTGGCTTCTGTAAACTTCATTTCACATCTCAGGCTATCCAAGCCGACGCATTTTTCGTTTCAGATGCAAATCCGAAACTTACGGACGCTTGAGTAATATTTCCCCTCCTCCAAACCTTTTTGGAATATGCGCTTGCATTTGACATTATGATCAGCTTGTGCTATACTTGTGAACAATCATGAACAAAGGGGCTGAAAGCTTGGCAAGCTCAAATTTTGTGGCAACGCCCGATTTTCACTTTTACGCTGGCGACGTTCTTGATGTTTACGGCAAATGGCCATCTCCCCAAGCGATCATATCTGACGGCGCATATGGAGTGCGAGGCTTTGAAGGCGACACGACTGGGGTTAGCGGCTTGCCTGAATGGTATCGCCCCCATCTCGAAGCATGGGACAAGTTCGCGCGCCCATCAACAGCTTTATGGTTCTGGAACACTGAGATCGGCTGGGCTACAGTTCACCCAATGATAGAGGGGCACGGATGGAAGTATGTGCAGACGATCACTTGGGATAAGGGGTTGGCCCATATCGCTGGAAATGTCAACGGGAACACCATCAGGCAGTATCCCGTGGTTACTGAAATTTGCGTTTTGTACCAAAGGCCTTTTGCCTTCCGCACTAACGACGGAATTCTAAATACCCAAAAATGGCTTCACGACGAGTGGCAAAGGGCAGGAATCCCGCTGTCTAGAGCAAATGAGGCGTGTGGGGTAAAAAACGCCGCGACTAGGAAGTACCTTACCCAAGACTGGATGTGGTACTGGCCGCCAGGTGAAATGGTTGAGAAAATGGCTGCGTACGCGGCTCAGCACGGCGATCCCGATGGAATGCCCTACTTTTCACTGGACGGCAAGAACAGCGTCAGCGCCAAAGAATGGGACAGCTTGCGATATGTTTGGAACCATGTCCACGGCTTGACCAATGTCTGGAACGAAGGCCCCCTTCAAGGCGAAGAGCGGCTGCATGGCGGAGATTCAAAGTCTGCGCCAAGATCTGCCGCAAAAACCCAGGCGGCCGCCTTTCACCTGAACCAAAAGCCTTTGGAATTCATGCGCAGAATCATCGCATCAACGACAAATGAAAACGATATTGTCTGGGAGCCTTTTGGAGGATTGGCTTCAGCGTCAGTCGCCGCAATCGAGCTCAACCGCCATCCCTGCGCGGCGGAGATCAACGAGAAATTTCAAGAGGCAGCGAAAGCAAGGCTTGTTGAAGCATCCGAGAAACCCAGGCAACTTCGATTTATTGTTTGACAGCAATTCCCGCCAGCTCTAATGATTGGGGCTTTGTTGCATTGTTGGCCACTTGTGCGAACATACGTTTATGTTTTGGGTGGCTTTTTTCTTTGCCTTTATCAACGAACATACCTTCTCCTCATTTGAAACTTGAGTTTTTGCTTTAGTCGCAGTTTTTTCTGTGAATTGGCTTTGCGAAGCCATATGGGGTGAAAAAGCGAGACCCGTCAGATCCGATATGGGATTTGACGGGTCCCGCATGGTTTTATTTTGATAGGGCGATCAGTTCAGTCTCGGCGCAAGCGCAATTATGATGGAGAAAGACTTCCAGGTCTACGAACCGCTTCTCCGCCAAGAAAAGCGCTCAATTTCAATCTTGATCCGTGTCATTTGCGACATTCAACGAAGTCCTTGACTGCAACAAAGAAAGTATGTCATCGCATGTAAAATCGCACATGTTACGGAATTCTGTTCCATCCGAAAACTCAAAAACGAGAACATCTCTGGATCGGCTTGGCGCAAAACTCTTGTAAATTTTTGAGACATCAGCTTTATGCCGTATTATCGAGCCATTAGCCGATATAAATATTAGCCAGGTTGGGGTCACGTATAGAGTAAGCCTGTAGATATCGCAACTAAAATGCACTGTGGATGGGGCAGCAATTTCCGTTTCTATCGTGGATATGAATTCGCGCAAACAGCCTGAAGCGGCTAGGTCTTTGAACACTTTTGACTTATTCACTAGAGCGTCAACGCTTTTGGGGACGCATCTGCCTGTTGTCAGCAAAACGCAAACGACAGCCATTATCGAAGCCGCAACATAAAGCAGCAGCTCCAGCTTATTGTCCGAGAACATAGACACTGTTGACATTATTACAATTAAAATAAAGGCAATGATAAAAGTGCGTAAAACTTTTATCTTTTTGCGCACAGCATACTGCTCTGCAATCAGTATTTTATCCATAACCCCCTGCCATCCTTTCATCTTTGGTTGCACGGCACTCCAGCCTGTGAATGCTGGACAGTTGCATTATAGCACTCCATATTAGGATAATGCAAACGTCCTCAAATAAGGTTCATCGGAAGAAAACGTCCCTCCATGGCTCTGCGAACCGCTTCTCAGCCAAGAGAAGCGCTCGGTTTCAATTTCTGTATGCTTAACATTTCATGTTATGCATTAGATGCGCAACCAACGCAAAATGGGGCAGCTTTTCAGCCGCCCCAAGGCATATCTCAAATTTCTAGCATTTCTCAAGCCAATAGATTATTTAGGATATGCTTTTCAAGGACTAATATGCCTTCTTGTAAACTTCATAAATAATGGTAGCGGCTTCACCTCTGCTTATGTTGTCCGCCGGGAAGAACTTGCCATCAGAAACATACTTGATGCATCCTTGCTGAGTCATCAGCGCCACGTCTTTCTGTGCCCAATCCGCTATAGAGCTGACGTCGCTGTATCTACTGCCCAATATGGTTTCAGGGCTGCCGTAAATATAGTAGTGCCTCTTGCCAAGCGCCCTGCCTGAGATGCTGACCAGCTGCTCCTTTGGAATTGTTACGCCAGGCCTAAACGTATTGTCTTCGAAGCCAGCTACATATCCTTGATGCTTTGACGCGCCAGCGCTGTTGGCATACCATTCGCTGGACGGAACATCAGCAAAGTCCCCGTTCCCGTAGACGCTTGTGTTTTCAGAAAGCGCGTATAGCAGCATTTGGGCAAACTGCGCCCTGGTGATCATGAATTCGGGGCTGAACATCGTATCAGATGTGCCATTAACCCTGCCTTTGTTGCGCAAGAACAGAATGGCTTCCTGGGCTTGCTTTGTAAGGTTCGATATGTCAGAAAAATCGTATTGGATCTCTTCCTGCTTGTATGTTCCGGATTTTTTGATCGCCGCGTCCTGCTTGTTGGTGTTGGGGTTATAAACGCCTCCGACGTTTTCATTGTTCGATGTATTCTTTATTGTCTGGTTCTTGTCTTCAACCTTGTATATGGCAGTTATTCCTAAGTCTATTGTCGAGTTGACGGGCTCCGGAGAAAATGTGACGTTTGCGCCTTCAGCTGGCTTGCCCTCATGCAGCGGAGCGCCATATCTGTTAGTTTTAAGCGCGTTCCTTTGATATTGCCCTATAAAATCCTCCTCGCCTTCAATGCTCACAGAAAAGCTTTCGTGAATGTCTGACTTCTTTACTGTGGCAGCGACATCGCCAGCAAGGACCACCACGCGATCAATTTCCCCTTCTGCAAACGAGGCGTCAATGTTGATGGTGACCGGGTTGGCATATGAGACAACTCCATAATACGTTTCAATTTCCCTGTTGCGCTCGATGCCAGCATCCGCCAAAGTGGTTTCTATGGTTGCTTTCAAGTCTTTGATTTGCCCGATATGTTCGCTGGATGAAGCCGCATTGATATCTACTACGCCTGACTCTGATCTGTCCATCTTTGCGCGCAGCATCGCGTTTTCAGCAAACCTGACCATGGCGTCACGGACGTCTATATCGGTCTTCTCTTCATCTGTTAACCCATCGGCGGCTTTGGCAACGGCTTCTATAGCGGTGGTGTCATCTACAACCACGTATAGGAGATCGTAGTCAATGGGATAAAAATCCGCTTCATTGGTAATGCCATGAATCATGTAAGACCAGGGAGTGCCGTGTTCCATATGCAGCTCTTTTAGCCGATTGTCCAAGGTGCTGTACACTTTGCTCTCCACAGTTTGCAAGTAAACATTTTCGCCGTCTTCTACCAATTCATAATTCTCATAGCCAAGGTACTTTAAGTTCTCAAAATTGAAAGTGCTCTTGTCAGTAAACATATAGACAATACTTTCCTCGCCAGTGGATTCATTTTTCATCAATGACGTAGAAAGACCAAATTTAGTATAGCTAATGGGTTCAAATAATCCTTCGTTATAATTCCCGTCCGGTGACAGGAGAACTTTTGACATCTCTATGACAAGTGAACCGTCAGACATGTAGGACATGAACTTATAGGTATCAATACCGTCCGAGAAAGAAATTTGCCTTATATCTTCGAGTGCGGCGTCAATAAGCATAATAGCCGCTAAAAGGCCGTCCGATTCAGGATCCTGATTGCCGTTAGGATCCACAGAGAAGGCAATCTTTTCAGCGCCAGCAACGTACTTGCCTTCTCTGACTTCAGCCCGCACAGGGATCGAAAAAAAGATGAGGCTCAAAAAAATCGCTAATATTATCTTCTTCAAATAAAACTCTCCTCTTCGTTTTTGGTCTCCTCTCAGCTTGCAAGAGAGAGTGAAAAAACCTCGCTTTTCACTTGAATCCAGTAACCGTTAACTTGCGAAAGCAAAATCTCATTTATGGAATATCCCAATTTCCAAGCCAATCAAAAAATTTTGGTTTTCTCTCGCGAGCATTATCGCTATGCATTCTATTGCCAAACTCAGAAATCCTTGTGTTTGCAGTCTTTTCGCCACAACTCCCATCAACCTTTGCTAGAATCTTGGGAGCTCCTCCATGTAAAGCCGCAAGTTGATTTTCGATTGGCAAATCAGAGGTATGTAACCTAGCGTCCTCGTCAGTATAACTGCACGTAAACTTTTAACGCTTCGTCTTTTGTTGTTGCCAGCGGCAGCAGTGCATATCCCAAAATCAATTTCTTGCCGCCGAAATTTGTTTTTCACCTCCTCGATGAGATATCCCCAATTCAATGCCTTTCTCCGATATTTTCCAGCATAACAACTTCAGCTATGATTGGGGAAGCTCTACATTCTCTAAGTCTTGCTTCTGATACCTGAAAACAGTTGCCAGTTTTGTTTAGTTTGACCGCAGCCTCAACAGCTGATAAAAGCTTCGTGCCCGCGTTGGCACCGCTTATATCAAGGCTAAAAACATCATAGCACAGTACATGCGCCCCTCTGTAAAATTCATTTTACCTTCTGAGGTTCAAGGCCATAACAAGATGCGCACATTCCCGCTTTGCCTTGCGACGTATTTGTGCCGAGACGCCAGTGCCTCCCGAGAGCAGGGGCGATATCATGGCTCCTAAATGGATGCCTCCGAAAGCTAAAAACAGCTTGGAGAGCGGTTCAAAATCCGCCCGCGCCGCTCCATGCTCTCAACATAAAGAAGCCGCCAAATCAGCTCATGGATTTGGCGGCTTAAAATTTTTGTATTTAAGGCAGAACTGAAGCATGGCGAATTATCGAACAGCTTTAACCTGCTTGAAATTCCTAAAGTCAGTTTCATCTACAGCTTGAAGCCACATCTCAGCTGTAATAATGCGCAAGCTACTGTATAAGCTTTGCGGGCAGAAAAATTATGATAAGTGAAATCAAGAAAATCATCAAAAAGCTGGAGTCTGAGGAATTGGCGTCATCCTAAGGAACGAAAGGTGTCTCGCAAGCGAATAACCAGGTTTCGCTTGGGTATATTGTGAACGCTAAAAAGAGGCGGTTTTCCGCCTCTTTTTTTTGCGCTTCGCTCTCAGGCACAATGTGGCTATGTCATATTAGCGTTGCCTTTTTTTGAGCTGCTTTTTGTAATCCTCTCCCATTGCCGCAGGGCTCGTTGCAGCTGCTTGGGTAGACAAAGGCGCAACACGGGCGTTTGTCTACCCAACATTCCCTTTCAACCGCCATACGTTAATCTATTATTGTGGCATAAGTGTTTGCGTTTGTGATGAATGTCTCGTACTCTTCCTCAGTTATCGCGCCGCTATCCAAGTTCCTTATTTGGTTCTGAGTGAACTCCTCCAGAGCGGTAATCCTCGGTGTGCCAGTAGCTTCGTATTCAGCAATCAGGGACTGCAAAACTTCTATTTCGATATTAGTTCCACTTAATTGCCGCGTGTACTCATTCTCATTCATGATGTAGATGCCTTGTGACGCACCATTTACATAATAGTAGTCGCCAACCGTGTTGTACCCTCCACCGCGCCCAGGCCTGTAAAGAAACAGCAAATACTTACCGCCCACTTCGAGGACAGGTGCCTCCTCTACGATGACGTTTAATCCGTCAACTGTGCCACCATGTATTCTAACAGAAACTGAGCTGTTTTCCGGGGTGGCATTGGCATGCAAATAGGAGTTTTCTATTTCGAAGATAAAATCCGAGAATATGCTGAAATCCCCGCCGAAAACAGGGAGTATTTTGATTGGCGCGTTTTTAGAAACAACAGTCCCGCAAGCAATTATATCGGACGATTCTATCAGTTGCGGGACATCTTTGGCCACAAGAGAACTTGACACAGCAATGGTGTCGACCACTTGGTCATCAACTGTCGCTACTGACGATGGTTGGTCATCAACTGTCGCTACTGGCGATGGTTGGTCATCAACTGTCGCTACTGGCGATGGTTGAGTATGGGATTCACCCAAGTAGTTCAAAAAAGCCAAGAGTCCCATTGTAAGAACGAGTGCTGCCATAACAGTTATGGCCACAGTTTTCATTATCGGTTTCATAGTAATCCCTCCAAAATTATTTTGTGCAAGTGGTTTGCACAATATTGATCAGGTTGATTCAACTTTTAAAGTCTCTTCTTTGCGACAGAATATAGGGTGAAGGCCAGTGGATACATAGCGCTCAATGCTGTCTCTTAATAGGCAACGAACTTGAAGCCACATCTCAGCTGGAAGAATGCGTTAGATGCTGTGTAAGCTTTGCGGGCAGAAAAGTTATGATAAAAGAAATCAAGAAAATCATCAAAAAGCTGGAGTCTGAGGGATTCGCGTTATCCTAAGGAACGAAAGGTTGCTCACAAGCGAATAACCAAGTTTCGCTTGGGTATATTGTGAACGCAAAAAAAGAGGCGGTTTTCCGCCTCTTTTTTTGCGCTTTGCTCTCAGGTAGCTCTGCGGCTATGTCATATTAGAGCTACCTTTTTTGAGCTGCTTTTTGTAATCCTCTCCCCATTGCCGCAAAGCATCATGGATGATTTTGAGGCTTTGCCCCATCTCGGTTAGCGAATACTCCACCCGAGGCGGCACTTCGGCGTAGACCTGACGATGTACAAGGCCGCTTTCTTCCATCCGGCGAAGATGCTGTGTCAATACCTTTTGCGAAATTCCAGTCAGGGATTTTTTCAATTCACCAAACCTCTTGGTTCCGGTAAGCAAGTCCCGAACGATGAGTATCTTCCAGTGATCGCCCATAAGAGCAAGCGCCGTTTCAACTGGACAATCTGGCAAATCCTGTTCGTTAGCCATGATGCACCTCATTAGTTTCTCCAAGGTAACTACGGCACATTTTAGTGCCTACTTTACATCCGATACCTTTAGATTTATTATGACTTCAACGGGTGAAAAAAGCAAGCCCGAAAACAAAAACGGAGGTATCAGTTATGTTTGACTACGCAACAGTCCTGAAGGAAAACCCCAACGGCGTTCTGGCGACACAGGACGGAGACAAGGTCGCAACCCGCGTGTTCCAGTACCTTTTCTCGGACGGAAACAAGGCGTACTTCAGCACCAGCAATGAGAAGCCGGTCTACAGCCAGCTCAAAGCCAATCCCTATGTTTCCTTCTGCGCCTACCCCGCCAACTTCGCGCCGGTGGTGTCTGTCAAAGGAAAGGCGGTTTTTGTGGACGACCTGGCGCTCAAAACCCGCGCACTGGACGAAAACCCCGTTATCAAGGGCATCTACAAGACTCCCGACAACCCAATCTTTGAGCTCTTCTACATCGATGCGGAGGAGATCGAAACCTTCAGCTTCGCGGACGGCCCGAAAACCTATACCGTCTAGAAATCTTCGGGGCCTGGCGGCAGGTCTGCGAACCCAGCCATTGACGGGCCGAGTTGACGCAATTCCAGTATCGGCAGTACAGGATGGGAGAAGATATGACGAGTACGCCCTGCTTGCATTTCTAAGCAGGGCGCCGTTCTCGCGAGCGATAACATTTGCAAAGATCCATCTTATGTTTTGTTCATTAGCAAGCATAAAGTCAAACGATAAGTTCAGTTTTTTTCGCTCCTTGATATAAATTGAGCGAGGTTACATGAATCATTGTTTCCAAAAGGCCGGGTTTGATAAGTGCCGTAGTCTCTTCTTAGTGCATATCCCAAAATTGCGAAATGGCGCCGAAAAAATCCTGGCGAATGCTTCAACGCCGGATTTTTTCGGCGCCTCGGATATAATTTTGGGATATGCACTTAGTCAAATTCTGTTACGTTTGCCAAACAGCACTTGACTTTTTGCGAGAAAATAAATATACTATTTCTCAGGCAACCTGAATAGGCCATGCATTTGAGTTTTTGGGCTACATTAAAAAAAGCAGTATTACGGCTTGAAAGGAGCCATTCGATGCCACAACCAGATGAATTGCCAGATAGCGAAATACAAGAGAGACCTACTGAAATGATCGATGGCGTTGTTTATCCTCAGACAATCGGCACTCCAAGCCATGCAAGCGTTATCGGAAATTTGCATTTCTTGTTGAGAAGCTACTTCAACGGAAAAACATGTCAACCATTTACAGGCGAGCTTGATGTAATGCTGGACGAGCAAAATACGTTTAGGCCTGACATTTCTGTGGTTTGCGACAGCACTCGATTTACGGAACAGGGGTATAGTGGAGCGCCTACGTTAGTTATTGAAGTTCTTTCTCCCAGAACAGCCAAAGTTGACAAGGGAAGAAAATTTTTGGCCTACCAGCGACATGGCGTCAAAGAATACTGGATTGTTGACGCAGATTCCGAGTCAGTCGAGCAGTTCGTGCTTGAAAACGGTGTTTTTGCCTTAAAGTCTATACATGTCAACACGAGCTTCCAAGCAAGCTCAGAAGAAACGCATGAGCAAATAAACTTCACTAACAAGTTTACTTCTGCGGTGTTCGAAAACTTGACATTGAGCTTGCCGGACATATTTTCCTACATGTTCTAGCTTCAGAATTTCGGGTCTACCGCGAAGGCCGGTTGTTCTCTATAGGGGGCGGATTCCATGTTTTGCTGACATTGCGCACAGACGCAGAACCTTTTTGGAATACGCTTTAAGAATGTCAAAGGGGCAGTTGCTGAAGAACGGCAACGCCCCTTTGTCTTTGTGTGATGCTCACTCACTGCGCCAATAGCGCGGCGCGTTAGTGCATATCCCAAAATCAGTTCCGAGGCACCGGAAAAGTCCGGGGATTTTTCGGCACCATTGCGAAATTTTAGGATATGCGCTTAGTCAAACTCATACGACCTCCGCCCGTCCGCGTATTCTATGTATGGGCGATTTTGCTCGCTGTCATACAACGCAGCCGGAAGTTTGCTCTTGCCTTGCGCTAAAATTTGCGCATTGACGGCATCGCGCATGCGTTGCTCAAACGTTCTCTCTTCTGCAAGCGGAAATGGAATAGCGCCTGTCAACGCGACGTGTGCAAGATAGGCACTTATGCCTGTGTTCAGATCCATTTCGAACGAGGTGAACACTGCCTCTGCTTGCCGCTTTGTTTCAAGGTCTATGCTAACGACAAATTTCTCTTCAGCCAAACTGGTAGACACCTCCAAATATGCGTGAGCAGCCGCCATTCGAGCTAAAATGTAATTATTTTCGCTCGCTGTTATATCATGTCCTTATTGTGCACCTTTGCACACTGTTTGTCAAGCCTTTCCCTTTAGCGTCAAATGCGACCTTTTGCTTGCAAGCGAAAACATCAAGAAAGTTCTTTCATTGTTTTTTCTCGAAATCATCCACCCGCTTGAATTAAAAGTGCAATTCTTTTCTTTTGCTAATATAAAAAAAGACAAAAAGAGGGCGGTTTCCCGCCCCCTTACTTTGTTCTGAAATTTAGTCAGAATATTCAGCAATTCCTGCGATTATCGCCAAGCGGACAAGCCATGCTTATAATGAGTCTCTGGCGCGTGTCTCGGTCGGCTCTCGAAAGCCGTCAAAGCGAAGGCAAGACAGGATTCCTATACCTCTTTGAAATAAAAGACTTCCGCAGGATAATCCCCCGTCAAAGGCGCGATCTTGAACCCAGCGTTCATTAGGGCCGCGCCTGAATAAATGGCGTCGCCGCAAGCATACGTTTTATTATTGCTCAATCCTTTTAGCCTGAGATAGATGCATGACGGATTCGCGGCCACATCGGCAGCGACAACTGTCAAGAGCGCCGCTGATTCATCTTCTGCCGCAAATTGCCACGCTATAACGCCTGTCGGATCATACGGACTTGACAAGCGATAGTAAAGCCCGTCATGGACAAGAGGCCTGAACTTTTTGTATTGTTCCGTCAAGGCGAGAGCTTCGGCTTTTTCGGCTTTCGTCATTTTTGCGACATCCAGTTCGTAGCCGAAGCTGCCTGCCGCCGCCACTGCGGCGCGTGTGTTCAGCGAGCTGGATCGGCCAGTCTGATGATTTGGCGAAGCGGAAACATGGGAACCCACGCTTGAGGCGGGATAGAAAAAGCTGGTTCCATATTGGATTTTCAACCGGTTTATTGCGTCGGTATTGTCGCTGCACCAGATCTGCGGCTGATAGCAAAGCATTCCCAGATCAAACCTTCCTCCGCCTCCGCTGCATCCTTCAAACAAGATGTTCGGATACCGCTCGGTCAGTTTTTTCATGAGGTCATACAGCCCAAGCACATAGCGATGCGGCAGTTCACCCTGTTTGGAAGCGGAAAGCAAAGGCGAATGCCAATCTGTGATGCTGCGGTTCATGTCCCACTTGACATATTCAATAGGGGCGCTGTCAAAGATCTCGCACATCCGCTGATAGAGGAAATCCCTTATGTTTTCCCTTGAAAGGTCAAGCACCAGCTGATTTCTGCCACGAACGGGATTTCTTGAGGGGATTTGCAGTGCCCAATCCTTGTGTTCTCGATAGAGATCGCTGTCCTCGCTAACCATTTCGGGCTCAACCCAAATGCCAAATTTCAAGCCTCGCTCATTTACGCCCTCAACCAGTTCTTTCAAACTGCACCCTAGCTTTTCTTCGTTGACCGTCCAATCGCCCAAAGCGCGGTTGTCATCAAACCGATCCCCGAACCAGCCGTCATCCATGACAAGCATTTCCGCTCCGATTTCTTTGGCTGATTCAGCGATTTGCAGAAGCTTGGCGCCAGTGAAGTCAAAATAGACGCCTTCCCAGCTGTTCAACAGGATCGGGCGAGATGACAGCTTATGCTTGCCTCGGCAGACATTGTGCCGTACGGCGCGGTGAAAATTGTGAGACAGTTTGGCAAACCCATCGCCGCTAAACGACATCACCGCTTCTGGGGTGAAAAAGGATTCTCCAGGAGAAAGCGTCCATTGAAAGCTTCGATCACCTAAGCCCAGGACTGCGCGAGTCTGGCTTGTTTGGCTTCGTTCGATATTTGCGCTAAAGTTGCCGCTGTAGACCAGATTAAGTCCCCAGCATTCGCCATGCTCCTCGTTCGCGTCCCTCGTTGAGAGAATGAAGCCGGGGTTCTGCTGGTGGCTGGAGGTTCCTCGTCTGCTTCCTAGGGTTTGAACGCCGCTTATGACAGTGGTTCTTTCAATTTCCCGCTCCATCGCATGACGGCCATGGAAATGCAGCAAGTCCAAATCGCCGCGCAGCAAATCCAGGCTGACGGAAGCCGCTTTCGTTATTCGCATGTCAGCCCCGCCCAGATTCCTAATAACGGTCGAGCGCGTAATCACGTCTTTTTCCGAAAACACGCCATACAGCAGTTTCACCTCAATGCTGGAAACGCGATCCAGCAAGACGACTTCCAGCGTCTCGGCTTCTCCAAGTGTTTCTTCATACAGCGAAGGCATTCCCTCCACGCCATACTTGTCAGAAATGATTTTATGGCTTTGGTAGCGCAAATCCAGCGCCATGCTGCCGTCTGAATTGATCACTTCGATAGCGGGAACTCGATAATCGCCTACGCCAACAGTCGGATATTCCTGCGGCAAAAAATCTAGCGAAAATGTACGGTCATTCCCAGCGTCATAAGGGTTCATGCAAAACCCTCGGTCTGCCTGGTGCAAGAGATAGCTCATATTCTGCCCGCCGACAGACGCCCCGTAGTGAAGATGAAGCAAAAAGCCATATGGCCCAATCACGAATTGGTACTCGCTTCGCTGTGTGCTCAATTTAAATGTCTTTGCGTCGCTGTCATATATAATTGACATTTGTTGCCTCCATTCTTTTTAAGGCGTCCTTGCAAGCCCTCGCTTCCAACTGTTGATTTGCTTGATAACCTAAGAGCATATCCCAAAATTCCGAAATGGCACCGGAAAAATCCTGGCGAATGCTTCAACGCCGGATTTTTCCGGTGCCTCGGATATAATTTGGGATATGCTCTAAGTATGCAGCTAGCCTCCGCGCTTCAGAGAAGCTTCCGAATCCGCAGGGTCCGCAACACGGATAAGCATTTCAATCTGCCGATTGTACATGATAACGTCTCCTTTCTCGGCGAATGTCATTGCCACGAAATCAATCCCTGTTCGGTTATAGCATATTTTTTCTCTTTATGCGTAGCAAATCTTATTGCTCTCATCTGTATTATATATTATGATTTTTGCTTTGTCAAGACGTCTCAAAATCTCATGTTAGACAATTAATCTTGAAGCCGTCTTTATTTGATCGAATTGGTTCAAATCATGATTTTTGCGATGCCATCCGTACGAATTCGGTTGCAACGCACAATCCCCCGCGCACAGATTTCTTAAAACAAACCCGGCACCAATTCTGCGACAAACTGATTGAGTTGCCTACAGCATCGCATAAAATCCGAATGCGCTGCGCTCTCGACTGAGGCGTGTTTTTTATTCTGCAAGCTTTGCGAGCTCGATCCGGAAAATGGAGTTGCGCTTTTGCTCAACAAGAAAAAGATTGCTCGCAAGCGAAACCTAAGTTTTCGCTTGCGAGCATCAAGACGCTACGCCAGGGGATGCTGCTTCTCTTTATCGATCCCCAGATACTCCCGCCTAAGCCTTCTTTACCGCAACCTGCAGCTCGGTTTCGTATTCGTCAGGGTTGGCTGTGTTTACCGGCGCCACGATTGCCTTGCCGCGTATCACGCCTGCCATCTCAAGCCCTTTGTCTTCGATGAACTGCGCCAGCGCTGTGAAAGCGTCGGCATAGCCTTCGTATGAGCCCCTGAACACCACAGTTGCCGCCTGGTCGACTGCGGGTAGCTCCTTGAAAACGAAGCTGCCTTCGTTCTTGCCAAACGAAGCCACAGGCACTGCGATCTCAATGTCCGTATCTGTTTCTTTGTAGTCCTCGTCGTGGTAGATGGAGTAGCCACCTGGGAGGAGCTCGATGTTGCGCTTCACCGCGAACGCCCGCAGTTTGTCCCAAAGGTCAAACTCGCGCTCGCAGGACGGGATAATTTCCCTCAAGCTAAGCACCTTTTCGGCGGGGAGCGATTTTAACCCTGCTGGAAAAACCATATTGACCTCCTGCAATTGGCCGCTAAACGCGGCAATGTTGGCGAGCTTGGCCTGTTCGAGGGCGATTGCCGCTTGCACCTCGGCATATTTGCGCGAGAGCGCGTCCCGCATTGCGGCTCGGTCACCCTGCATCAACAGCAGCCCCTTAATTTCCTCCACGCCGAAGCCCATATCGCGCAGCTGCGTAATGCGTGACAAGAGCGGCATTTGCAAGGAGCTGTAAAGCCGGTAGCCCGTGAAGCGGTCAACCTCCGCTGGCTCGAGCAAGCCGTTCTGCTCGTAATAGCGAAGCATTCGCGGAGACACGCGTACAAGCTTAGAAAACTCGCCGATCTTGAACATTCAAGCTCACCTCTTTTCAAGCGTTTTCTGCAATCCGGATTGCAATTAAAGAATACGGCTTGACATCATGTCAAAGTCAATAGGGTTTTTTGAAATCCAAAAAAATATTTTTGCGCCCGTAGCGTCGCTTTCGCAAATCGCAAAAAAGGGGCGGTTTTCCGCCCCTTTTCATGTTTCCCCTAGCCCGAGAGCGCCTCGGCGGGTTTGATTAAACGGTCAAAGCGGAGTACGCGCTGCCTCTTTCGCTTCCAAACTTTTCAGTTTATTATTTCGCCTTTATTCTCAGCCAGGTTTTCTTTCCATTTATTCTTTTCTTCAAATGTCAGATCCGTCCATTCCGTTTCCTCGCCTATGATCCGCAAAGGTTCCTGCGAGCGGTAGGAGCGGGTTAGGTTGCCTGGCAACTTTTTGTCAGTCAGATTGGGGTCATCTTCGAATGCGCCCGTTGGCTCGACGATATAGACGTGTCCCTGCCCTTCGCCTTTCGCCAAAGAGGCCGCAAGTCCCGCCCCTTTCACATTCGCGGTGAAGTAGATGTGGTTCATGACAAACTCGGACTTGTAGTTGGAATTCTGTCCTGCCCTCAGCAAGTCCCCAACCTTCAACTCTGCCTTTGTCCCGTGATAAAACGGCCCTTCGTCTACAGCCGCGCCTTTGTGTTTTTTTGCCAGGCCGCTGTTTTTCTCTGCAAGGACAGAATCGCCCAGCTCCTCATAGCATTTGGCTATGCTTGCATACAGCGTTGAGTATGCGCTGATGACATTGATGTCGTTTATCGACTGCGCGCACTGGAGGGATGTCTCCATCCATTTCAGTTTGTCTTCAACGCTCTCTTGGTGGCGGGCGAAGTGATAAGCCGCAATAAACCTATCATAGTCATCCGCAGATTCTTGCCACGCCTGAAAAAAGATCGCGGACGCCTCTTCGTTGCGCCCGCTTTCCTCTAGGCCAAGGCCGCTCATGCACAGCTTGATGACGGCATTGTTTGTATCGAATTTAATCATATTTCCTCCTGAGTTTTCCATGAGACTCACGAAGTTCGGCTTGCTCAGCCATTTCTGCCTACCAAAATCTAAAGGCTGGATATGCTTGGCTATTGTTCAGCCATTTTACCCATATCTAGCAGGCTGGATGCGCTTGACTATTATGCCAGCCTAATAGGGGCGCGGCAACAAAGATGCTTGCCCCAGGCGCGATAGCCAAAATTTTAGGATATCGCGTACCGATGTATATACCACAAACATGCAGGATTTGTCTGCTCTATTCCAAAATTTCTGGGAAGGCAAGATTTTTTTATCGCAGTTCGCCGCTCTTGAATGTCGAAATATTGACAATTTTTGAAATTAAGTCTGTGGCAAAATCAAAAGCCAGGCAAAGGGCTTTCCTTTTGCCTGGCCTGATTATGCGCATATCCCAAAACGATTTTTAGTTTGGATATGCTCTATGTATAAGCCTGAAACCGTCTTTTCCAGTTCTATTTGTGCGACCCTAGCGCTCTCGTGAGCAGCGCGTCAACTTCCGCAACTGTTTTCAATTCGGCGCTAAGCCAGTTCATGCCTGTATTCCGCATGTAACGCGTGTTTCTCGTGCCAGTTGAGACGCAGTGGCTAAGCAGCCGGTCTACCACGACCAGAGGCATGCCCAGCAGGGCGAACGCGGTCAAATAATTCAGCGCAGCGGCCACCATTCCGTGCGGAAGCATCCTGTCCGCTTTTTCCTTGATCTCCTCAAGCGTAAGATCACATATGCGACTTCTAAATTCAGCGCCTTTATCTTCTTTCTTCGGCGGGTACGGGAGAAACTCCACAAGAAAGAATTCTCCTCCCCCGAAAACGCTGGCAACGCCTTGCGTATTCCAGTCATCTACAGCTTCCAACGCAAATTCCTTGAAGATAAAGGCGTTTACAGCGAATTCACCGATGGTGGCGCAAAGAGATCCGCCATTGAGCGCGAACATCCTTAAGCATCGCAAGTATAGAAGCGTGTACTCCGGTTTGCTGTTGACCATGTACGCATCCAGGATCGCGCTCGGAAGCAGCGTATTTCCGCTTTCGCTTAATCTTTCTGGAAGCGCCACTCTGAAGTCGGTGTAGTCGCTACCTTTGCCTTTCTTGGAATCCTCAGCTATTCCAATACGTTCCCAATACTGCCACGCATCCAGCAATTCAAGGTTGGAGAGGCCTGCCTTCTCAATGAGTCTTCGGGTCAAGGTTTGGCCTTTGCTTTGCGGCATTGTTTGATCCCTGAAACCGCACAGCAAGATGATCGCGTACATCGGCGTTCCCATTATCAAGTATTCGTCTATCAACCCGTTGGGAATCGGAGTGCACTCACATTCCTCAAATGCGCCTCCCTTTACTCTCATTGTGTATGTAGCCATGCCATCCTCCTTTTCTTGCAGCAAGAAGAAATTGCGTTAACCAGCAGCCTAAAAGAACTGCGCTTTTTGCTCAAGTCGACATTGCTCACGGTCAAAAGCAAAAATTTATCTATCTCTCACAAGTATGTCAACGCTAGCAAACTCGATAGCCTTTGCTCATGCAAAACAGGCTCGCAATGAAAAGCATATAGAATTTTAGCAGATATTTTCGCTTGCGCATATATTATATCAGGCAAACAGCATTAAAGCAACCAGTTTTGCAATATTAACTCTCAGAAAGCGCGAGTCTTTGACGTTTAATTCTTTGCGGCACTGAACTTGCAAAGTGCCTGTCCATATGCTACAATGCAAGCAAGAATAGCAAGATTTCAATAGCGACCCCATATTCACTCCGAAGAATGGAGACGGCACTGTCAGGAAGCTAAGCTTTGAAGACTTCAAGTGCATATCCCAAAATTATATCCGAGGCACCGGAAAAATCCGGATGTTTGCTCGCAGAAGCCCGAGCAAACTAGTTGAAGCATTCGCCAGGATTTTGGCGATTTGCCCATGAACATTGGGCAAACGCTATCCGGTGCCATTTCGGAATTTTGGGATATGCACTAATTGGGTATATGCTTCAGGAGCACTGCAAGCACATATGCTGGGACGCGCTTGTTATTACATTCTGGGATATGCTCTCAATATAGTATATTGCCAAAATGGGATATGGCTAACGCTTTGATATCAGAAAGCGGAAAGTCTAAAAAGCGAGAGAAAAATGTTACAGACTATTTATTAGCAGCAAGTCCTTTTTAGTCACTATTCAGTAGATGTCTTTCTATTGCAAGATTAGCGTTTATCCACTAGGTCACATTAACTAATGTTATTCATTTTTTAGCTCTAGATCTTGACCTATTTCACAAATTTGCAATATTAATTATTAACACGTATCCAATTCAGAATTTTCGGTTTTGCAATGCAAAAAAGGACAGATTCTGCGCTACTGGCGCATCCCCTGCCCTAAATCATGTCATTTATTTACTATCAAGTTTATGTCTTTTCTTTCACAATCATATTTAGGTCATATATTTTACAACCAATTAGCCATTTCCTTTACTCTAAAACTAGGTTATTTTTATCCTATTGTATTATATTATCCAACCCTGTCATTTCTTTCTTTTGCTTTTCAAGACCGGAACGCTTCTAACCTTTCTCACAACCAGTATCGTATGGTTAATAGTACCGCCAGCCAGCGATACCTTTTCTATCGATTCAAGCCGCCCTCCGGCAACTTTTATAGCCTCTTTGGCCTCTTCCGCCTCCTGCTCAGGCGCTGGGCCCTTCATGGCCAAAAACACTCCTCCAGCCTTCACGAAGGGCAAGCACCAGGCTGAAAGCTGGGGCATTCCCGCCACAGCCCGAGACATGGCAACATCAAAGCGCTCATGCATGTCTTCCCGCTTCGCCGCGTCTTCCGCCCTGGAATGCTCGCATGAAACATTAGCAAGGCCAAGAGCGGCAATTGCCGCATTTAAGAACAGTACCCTCTTGTTCAGAGAATCCAAAAGATGAAACTTGTTTCCAGGCCTCATTATTGCCAAGGGAATTCCGGGAAACCCCGCTCCTGTCCCTACATCTGCGCAATAGTCCCCGTCCTTGATGAAAGGCAACACCGAAAGGCTGTCGGCGTAGTGCTTTATTGCCACTTCTTCCGGATCTGTTATGGCTGTAAGGTTTACTTTTTCATTCCAGTCAAAAAGGAGCTTCGAGAATTCCTCGAAGCTCCCAAGCTGGCTTCCAGAAAGCGCAACTCCCAGATTTTCCGCTTCTCTTTTCAGGTATTCCATCATTCCCTCTCCAGGTTGAACATCTTTATCTCTTTTTTGTTTTATTCAATCCCGCAACGCGTTTAACGCCTTTCTTTACATGCCTTTGATATCAAATTTCTTTGCAATTCCCCCAAAATCACAAATCTTAATCCAGGGCTCTAAATGCTTGAATCATTTGCTCTCATCATTGCATGCCTTTAATACAGCGCAATAAATGCCTTCAATCATTCCCTCTCGACTCTGAACAGCCTTAATCCCAGGCTCAAAGCGCCTTTAATCATTCCCTTTCGACATTGAATATCTTCCATTGTCCAAACTGATCCGGCTCGCGAACCATGTAAAGGCGAAGAATTGACTTCTCGTTTTGGGTTTTGTTGAAGGCCAGAACTATGTCGGTTCTGCAGTTTCCGCCTCCGCCGTCCCCTTTCGTAAGATATTTGTACCCTCCATCAAAGCACCTTTTAAGCTCAGACAAGTCAATGGTCTTGATGCACTTTTTGCTTATGAAGCATCTAGCTTCCTCTGCGCTTCTCGACACGGCATCCAAGAATAGCTTGACAGCGCTGTGCTCGGTAGTTATATGGAAAAACGGGCCGCCTGTGCGGCGCAGAGACTCTCCGCATTCCAAAACCCGCAAATCGGCTACAGGCATCTTCACGGGCAGCATTCTTTGGTTTTCAACCTGCCAGCAAAAACCGAAAGACAAGACATCTCCCCCTCAAACAGCGCTAATGCGCCGCTCTTCTTTTGGCCCCACGCGCGCTTTGCGCTCCGCTTATAGCGGGAAATCCAAGGATCCCTGGGGCGTATGTAAAGGGTTTAGAGCATATCCCAAATATAGTTTTATGGCTAAAGCCAGCGCTAGAGCCCGCTTGGCTTTTTCCGCGCCATTTTATGAATTTTTGGATATGCGCTTATTGCAAGCGCTAGAGGCTTGGGAAGGGAGTGCGGCTGCCCTGGCAGGGGCAGGATTCAAAGCGGTGGCGACTTTTAGGCATTTGAGATTATGCCCTCTAAAGCGCCACTAACCGCACTACTATATATATTCCCAAGGATGAAATATGGTGTTTTGCGCTTGAGAAAGAAACATGCGCTCTGCCCGCGCAAACCTTTCAACCCTTGTACGCCCCGGCAACTAACTTACATCACAGCTCTTTGCTTAGACCCATCCAAGGACAAGTCCTTGGCTTAATCATACCAGACCTGGAGAAGAAAATCAACGGCTATAGTCTCATGCTAAATATCCTAAAAAACCCGATATTTAGCATCTATAAAGATATTTCGACATGGCCAAGGTTTTAAAGCATATCCCAGCTGAATATTAAGCCAGAAAGTCGGAAAGTTTGCTCGCGCTGCTCGTAAACTGCAGAGACGAATGACATTCCCTTTTTTTTAAAATTCAAATATTATTGATCATTCTCCCGTCATAGCCTCACTTCTACGCTTTCCCCATGTTTGCGATAAAGTATACAAGAACCGAAATGTCCGCTGGCGAAACCCCAGATATTCGAGAAGCCTGACCCACGCTGGCCGGCCTAGAAGACGAAAGCTTTTGCCTTGCCTCAACCCTTAGCCCCTTTATGCAATTGTAGTCCAACCCCTCTGGTATCACCTTTCCTTCCAGCTTCTTGAACTGCTCGACTTGATCCATCTGCCTCTTGATGTACCCTTCATACTTTAGCTGAATGTTCACTTGCTCAGCCGTGTCAGGATCAAGGCTTGGCCGATCTGAGTCAAACGGGGCCAAGATCTGGTATGAAAGCTCAGGCCGCTTTGCCAGATCTGATAAAAAGATCCCGGTTGCCACAGGAGTCGAGCCTCTTTCTGCCAAAAGAGCGTTAAGCTCAACAGATGGCGACAAGGCCTTCTTTTTGGCCCTGGCCGTTTCCTTCTCTATCAGGTTTTTCTTTTCCTCCACTTTTATAAGTCTTTCCTCAGTAACCAGTCCCGCCTCGTGCCCCAATTCTGTCAGCCTAAGATCAGCGTTGTCCTGCCTAAGCAAAAGCCTGTACTCAGCTCTTGAAGTCATCATCCGATAAGGTTCCGAAGTCCCTTTTGTTATAAGGTCGTCGATCAAGACTCCGATGTACCCTTCTGATCTTTTTATAATAATCGGCTCTTTCCCCAGGATCCATCGAGCCGCGTTGATCCCGGCCACCAGCCCCTGCGCCGCCGCCTCTTCATATCCAGAGCTTCCGTTTATCTGACCCGCGCAAAACAACCCGCTCCACTTCCGGCTTTCCAGGCTGAGCCGAAGCTCTGTTGAATCCAGGCAGTCGTACTCTATGGCATAACCGTTCCTGGTTAACCTGCAGCTCTCCATCCCGCTCAATGACCTGTACATCTCTTCTTGGACATCCTCAGGCATTGATGTCGACATCCCTGAAACATACATCTCGTTTGTAGACTCTCCCTCAGGCTCAATAAAAACCTGGTGCCTGGGCTTGTCCGCAAAACGGACTACCTTGTCCTCGATGGATGGGCAGTACCTGGCCCCTGTTCCCTTTATGGCCCCGCTGTACATCGGCGATCTGTCCAGGCTTCGTCTTATCGCCTCATGGGTAGCCTCATTTGTGTACGCCAAGTAGCACAAGACCTGCTCCCGCTGTATGCTCCCAGGATCTGTCGAAAACGAGAATGGAGTCTGCCATTCGTCTCCGTATTGCGGAATCATCTTTGAGTAGTCTATGGTGCTTCCGTCTATCCTAGCCGGAGTTCCGGTCTTGAACCGCTGAAGCCTAAACCCCAGCTCTCTCAAGCATCCGCTCAAAGCTTTCGCCGTCCGTAGCCCGTTAGGCCCGCTCTCTATTATCGTCTCTCCGCAAAGGCACCGGGACGCCAAATATGTCCCGCAGCAAAGCACCACAGCCCTCGCCCTGTGGAACGCTCCGTACTCCGTCTCAACTCCAATGACTTTCCCTGTATCGTCAACTCTTACTGCAGTAACCTCGCTCTGCCGTATCGCCAGATTTTCCTCAGACTCCAAAACCTGCCTCATGCTCCTGCTATACGCGGCCTTGTCCGCCTGCGCCCTCAAAGACAGCATCGCTGGGCCCTTGCTGGTGTTCAGCATCCGGCTTTGGATAAACGTCTTGTCAATGTTCTTTCCCATCTCCCCGCCCAAGGCGTCGATTTCCCTAACCAAATGCCCCTTGCTTGTCCCCCCTATGTTTGGGTTGCAAGGCATCATCGCTATGCTGTCCAAGCTTATGGCAAACATCAAGACCTTCATCCCCAGCCGCGAGGCTGCCAAAGCAGCCTCACAGCCGGCGTGGCCGCCGCCTACAACAATAGCGTCCCAGCTGCCGCTTTCCCTCATGCAGAAACTCCTTTCTTATTTTATTTAAATTTCTCTTTTTCTCTATTTCCCTACGCAAAAGTCCGCAAATATCTTGTCCACCAGGTCGTCAGAAGCCTCTTCGCCTATTATCAGCCCCAGGCTTTTGTAAGCGTCAGCTAGATCAATGGATATCAGGTCTGGCGATACGTTCGCGCGAGCTCCTGCCACAGCCGCGTCAACGCTTTTCAGCGCCTTGTCCAGCCCAGCTTTCTGCCTGATGTTTACAAACACCTCGTCAGCTCCAGCCTCTATCCCGCCGGTGAAGAACATCTCCTGGATCGCGTCTTTAAGCTCCCCTAGCCCTTCTCCGTCCTTTGCGTTCATTGATATGAACCTGATCCCGATCTCCGCGCAAGCCTCCAAAAACCCCGGCTTAACATCCAAATCTGACTTGTTTGCCGCGCCTAGCGCCGGCTTCGCTTTCACCAGCTCCCATACTCTCCTGTCATCGTCTGTTATCCCCATCGAGCTGTCAACTACGTATAGAACCAGATCAGCGTCCCGCACCGCCTGCATTGACTTGCCTACTCCCAACAGCTCCACGGCGTCCCGTGATTGCCTGATCCCAGCTGTGTCCATGATCTTCAAAGGCATTCCCCCCAAGTGTATGAACTCAGAAAGAACGTCCCTTGTTGTTCCAGGCAGATCCGCCACAATGGCCCGATCCTCGTTTACCAGAGCGTTCAGCAGCGATGATTTGCCCACGTTAGGACGCCCTGCTATCGCAACTTTCAGCCCCTCATCCAGAAGCCGACCCCTGTCAAAAGACTCTATCAATGATCCAAGGTCTTTTCTGACATCCAGACAAGCCTCCAGTATATCCTCCGAGCTCACCGCTTCATCGTCGTATTCCGGAAAATCCAAAGACACTTCAATCCTTGCTTGCAACCCCAGAATCCTGTCCCTGGAGCTCTTCACCTTTCTTGACAGGCTTCCCGACAGCCTTCCTGACGCGCCAAGCTGCGCGTGCTTTGTCTTCGCGTCTATCAGCTCAAGAACCGCCTCCGCCTGGCTTAAGTCTATTCTACCATTTAGGTAAGCTCTCTTTGTAAACTCCCCTGGCTCAGCTAGCCGCGCGCCCAGGCGCACAACCAGCTCAAGAATCGATCTCACCGAGGCGAACCCTCCGTGGCAGCTAAACTCAACCATATCCTGCGCGGTGTACGAATGCGGCCCCTCCATAAAGCTTAGCAAAGCCTCATCCAATACGTTTCCGCCGTCCATCACTTGGCCGTACCGAAGCTGAAAATGCCCCGGCTCTTTCCCTGACTTTGAAACAAACGCCTTCTCCGCTATATTCTTAGCCAGAGGCCCTGATACCCGTACAATCCCTATTCCGCCTCGCCCTATTGGCGTTGATATTGCGGCTATTGTGTCATCAATCGGCAAAGCGATTCCTCCTAGGCGCATTTTTGGCTGATTGTAGCACAGGTGAGGCCGGATGTCAATGATGCTAACGAGCGGTATGATTTATAATTTTCTGTCGTAGCGAATCGCCCTGCATGACTGAACCGAATCGCCCTGCATAACTGAACCGAAACGCCCTGCATGACTGAACGGAAATGCCTTAATTGCAAAGCGAAAGCCCAAGCCACCCGTTGATCGGGTTTGGCTTGGGCCCATTCTATGCCTATCCTATTTGTAAACTTCAGCGTCAAACCAAACATTTCCTTGCTTCAGCCCGTCGTACAGCTCCCTGTAAGGCAGATCCCTAACCCCGCCAAGCTCCGCCTTGGCGCACAAGCCAGCGGCTGTTCCTGCCGCCTGGCCCATTGCCATGCATGAAACCGTGTTCCTGGTTGACATGTGCGCGTCATGGTCCGAGGTTATCATCATTCCGATTGCCAGCAGGTTTGCCTTGTTTTTGACTATAATAGACCTGTAAGGCAAACCGTATGTGCCGCCGTTTTTGATCTGCATCCGTGGCGCGTTGTCGTGGAATCCGTATGAAAGCACGTCATCTTCGAAATGAGTGCCGTTTACCACTTCCTCGTTGGTTATGTCGTACTCGCATTCCACGCACCTAGCTCGCCTTATGGTGATCGTGGGCGCGGTTCTGGCTATAAACGCGTTTTCAGCGCCGGGTATGGTTTTTCGCAAAAGCTCGATTGCGACTCTCTGCCTGCGGCGGAGCTCATGCTCCGCGTTTGCCAGAGCGTCTCTGTCCGTAGGGGAGCTTGCCATCTTATGATTGATTTTTATAAACATCAAATAGTTGTCATGCAATGTGGTCGTAGTAGACGACATCCCTATCAGGTTTGCCGCTTCAGCCAGCTCAGGGGATATCTTCGCATAGTTCCCATCAACCCTGATCAGCTGGTCGTCCCGTCCGTCCCTGGGTCCTCTCGCATACTCGTTCAGAGCGCCGTTGTCTCGCAGGAACGCGAAGTACTTGTCTATGTCTATTCCTCCGACACCCATGCTGTTTACAACAGAGTAATCGTTTGGCTCGGTGTAGCTTGCGCCAGCGCGAGCGCAGAGATCTCCATAGCCTGTGGCGTCTATGAACACCTTTCCCATCACCGCTTCACAGCCCTGATGGCTTTCCGTGATCACTCCGTTAACCAGGTCTCCAGAGCGGAGCGCGTCAGCCACGAACGTGTTAAGCATGACATGGACTCCAGCTTCGCGAAGCATTTCCAGCGCGACAAACTTGTATGCCTCTACATCAACGCAAAGCGCGTCATCATCGTACTCATAGCGAAGGATCGTCTCGTTGTGCCCAGAACAGCCTTTGACCGCATGCAGTCGCTGGATGAACTCTTCGGGTATGCCTCGCACAACCATCCGCTTGTCTACGCCAAAGGCTCGCCCCAAGTTGAAGAAGCTGTGCAGTCCGCACCCGCCTTCAGCCGCGATGCCTCCGACATATCCCTTTTGCTCTATGAGCGCCACTTTGGCGCCGCAACGCGCGGCGGCTATGGCGGCGAAAACGCCCCCTGTCCCGCCTCCGGCCACGACTGTGTCGTAATGCCTGGCGCTGACTCTTTGCTCAGGACGAATGACAAAATCCATATACATTCTCCTATTCTTGTATCCAATTCTTGTATCCAAAAGGCGCAGTTTTAAGTCTGCGTTGACAGTGGCTTGATTGCGAGACTTTAAAATTTATTAAGTGCATATCCCAAAATTCCGTATTGGTGCTGGAAAAGTCCTGGCGAATGCTTCAACGCCGGACTTTTCCGGCACCTCTAATATAATTTTGGGATATGCTCTAAAAGCTCGCCAATATAATCATATCTCTTTTTCAAGGTTTCCGCAATAGAGCTTTAGGTCAGTTTTTCTTAAAGTACGGCATTATGAGCATTATCCTGATCCTGATTTTAAAGCGAACAAAGGCAAAGCCAACCCGCTGCGCGGGTTGGCTTTGCCTTTTCTATCTTTTCTTTTTGGGTTTTTTGGGTTTTTGGGGTTTAAAAATATAAATGCCATTTCATTGGATTTGGCCTGTATCGGGATCACGGCCTTCTTGTGTAGCTCAAAAAACCCCAGGCTTTCGCCTGGGGTTTCAAAGCTCACATTGAGCGTTTTTTCACTTCTGCGCTATAACCACATACCTGTATGGCTCGACGCCTTCCGAGTATGTTGTAACGTAGCGGTTGTTCTGCAAAGCGGAGTGGATTATCCTCCGCTCGTATGGATTCATTGGCTCCAAGACAACGTTCTTGCGGGTGGCCTTCACTTTTTTCGCAAGGTTTATCGCCAGGGATTCAAGCGTTTCCTTGCGTCTTGCCCTATAGTTCTCAGTGTCCAAAGTGACGCTGATGTACGGGGCGTTCCCCTTGTTCACAACAAGGTTGACAAGGTACTGGAGAGAGTCAAGCGTCTGGCCCCTCTTGCCGATCAGTATCCCCATGTCATCCCCCGCTATGTTAACAAAGAGCTGCTTTTCTTTGAGGGACGTTGTGACAGTCAGTGGAAGCCCCATGGCGGCGGCTACCTCGCGAAGAAAGTTTTTGGCTGTCTTTTCTGGATCGAATCTCAGCTTGACCAGAACCTTGGCGGGCTTTGCGCCAAAACCAAGTATGCCCTTAGATCCTTGCTCGAGTACAGTGATCTCCGCATCTTCGCGGGATGCCTTCAACGCCTTCAAAGCCTCATGAACAGCTTCGTCGACAGTCTTTCCTGTCTTTTCGATACTATTCAGCATTTATCTTGGCTCCTTCTTTAT
>JAISWZ010000010.1 GCA_031270945.1 Clostridiales bacterium
GAAAGGTCAATTTGCGCAAATCTTATCCCTTTTTTGCTTGCGCAATTGATATGTGTTATAATAGAGACTAAGGGCATATCTCAAACTTAAATTTACGGCTCAGAAAAGTTTTCCCTCGCTACTGGAGGAATTTTTGGATATGCGCAAGAGGGGCGTTTCAAGAGAATGCTTTATAACCGAAGCGCCCTGAGCTAGACAAGCTTACTACAGCAACCTTTGTTGCGCTGAAGTGGCAGGTGCGCTTTTCGTATCTTAAGCCCACTACGCGCTGGCGCGAGCGAAATGCCTAAATTGCTTTGGTTTCGCTCGTGAGCAACCATTGACTAGAGTGAAAAGCGTTGCTCTTTCACTCGCTGTTGTCCCTACAACCGCCTGTGTGCGTTTGATTATGCATGCGGGTCTGTCCCCGGGGGCGTACGCCCCAATAGCGAAGTCCTGGCACACAAGCCAGTTCCTGCGCTTAGGCAAGGCATATTGATTAACTGTATTGGGAATTTGCCAATCGTTTGATGTCGCTATGATCCTGCAGCAAGAGATTCATCAAGGCCTAAAACCAAGATTTAAAGCCAAACAAAGGCTATTCAAGCCGTTTGCGCTTTTACTGGTCGAGGGTTGTTGCGCAGAATCATGGGCGGTCCACCTGGCTTCTAAGATGGGCAACGAAAAGCGAATTCCTGACCAAAGGCTTGGCGCTTGTCTTGCAAGAGCGTATTCCAAAAAAATATCACGGCTGGAAGTTCCAATGTTGAAGATCAGCCAGGACTTTTGCGGTTTACCCTTGAAACATTGGGCAAGCGCAAGGCGGTTTGCCATTGTACATTAGAACATTAGGCGAACGCTATCCAGCGCTTTGCGAAAATTGGGATATGTGCTGTTTGAAAGATGCCGGTTTTTCTAGTGAGCAAGCACAGCTTTTCTTGCTTGCCTTGCGCACTTGAAAAAGCTTGCACTTTCAATCAAGTCATGGTTCCGCGAGCGAAAGCGAAAAATCTAATTTTCGTTGTTTTCACTCGCAAGCATAGCCATAGCGCCTCTTTTGGGATATGTTCTTAAGCAGCTTCATAGTTGCAAGGTCGTTCGCATAATAACGGTACGTACGAATTTTTTACAGGTAGCGCTCACAAAAGATTATTCATGCTCAAGCGTTTTGAACTAAAACATGTCCTGAATCCGAAAGACGCAGGAAGAAAAACTGCGTTTGAAAGATGCTTGGGATTTGTGCAGAGACGTTTGACATGCAAGATATCAAGTTATGGCATCAGAAGCAGTACTTGCGAGAGAAGGCATGAAAAAATCTTTCATAAAAGGCATCAAAAAATCATTTAGTGCGTATCCCAAAATTCCGCAAGTGGCGCAGCGAAAGTCAAAGCACTGCTTTAACGCGTGACTTTCGCAAGCCCTAAGATTAATTTTGGGATATGCTCTTATTGCTTTCGCTCGCAAGCATCAACCAATGAGAGAAAGCGCAACTGCTTCCACTCATTGGAATAAGAAAGGAGTACCAGAATGCAGAGGACTATTGCGCTTATTCTGGCTACTCTCCTTATTGCGGCAGTAACAGATCTTGCTCCAGGGAGAGACTTCAGCAGGCCGCATCCAAAATCATCAACGAGCTTCTTCTGGTTTCCGGTTACCACAGGCGGAGGACTGAAGCCAACCACTCCAGACGAGCCAGAAGAAGAAGGGCCTGCAGTGCCAGAAACGACAGTTACCCCAACAGCTATCCCTCCGTCGCCAACATCAACTCCAACAGCTATCCCTCTGTCGCCAACTCCGACTCCGACAGAGCCGCCTGAGGCGACCGGAACAATGACTCCAACGCCTGAGCCTACCAAGGTGGCTGAGCCTACCTCAACTCCTGGCAGCGTTCAAACGCCTAGCAACCCAAGCGTTGATCCAGCTAGCGCGCCAAGCCCCACATCAGCTCCGTCCGCTCCGTCCCCAGCTGCCGACGCCTTTGACATTGTTGGGCTAACGAGAGCGGGGTTTGGGTTAGATACATCATCACTAGAGAGCGTGATTGACTCAGCCTCAGCATTAAAGGCGGCCCAGTCAGCAATATCCAGCATTTCTGAAGAAGCAAGACAGTCCGCAGCTGTTTCAGCTGTTATAGCAACATACTTTGAAGAGGTGACAGCGAAGGCTTCCACTCTGGTAGTGGATTCCCCGCAGATCGAGCTTGGCAAAGACAACCTGGCCAAGCTGGTGCAAGAAGCGAACAAAACCATCAAGAGCTTGCAGGACGTTTCAGCTAAAGCAAACATAGAACTGCTTAGGCCCTTGAGAACCATAGTATGTGTGAGAACGGATTCTGATGACGATATCGGCCTTACCCTGGATCCTTCTCTCCTGAACGTTGGAGCAGACTTGATCAGGATTGAGTCCCCATCGTACTCGGTAACCATACCCAAGAACTTTGTAACTCAAAATGTGAAGAGCAAACCTTTTGAAATCTTTGTTACAACTGAGCCGCAACCTATAAAAACGGCTTCGACGGACCTGTTCTTTGCCACAAACCTTAGGCGCGTTCTTGGAAAAGCGGACGCGAACGGCTCGACAACTGTCTCCATCTCCTTTGATGGACAGCCAGGAAGCAGCTTGAACCTTTCCATGAAGTATGGCGAGGACCCTGCAAAGGGAGTCCCGGTCATATCTGATGGAACAAACAACATTCCCAGCATCAGAAACCCGGTTACCAATGACGTAGAAGCTAAGATATACCAGGATGGCGAGTATACGGTAGTAGTCTCTTACATCGACTTCACGGATATCGAGAAGAAAGCAAAAGAGATGCGAGACGCTGTTGAATACCTTGCCGCCAATGGAGTTATCACAGGCACTTCCGAGAAAATCTTTTCTCCAGATCTTCCTATAAGCAGGGCTGAAATAGCCATGCTTATGACCAAGACCATAGGCTACTACAAAGAAGGCACGGATGGCCACTTCACAGATGTGTTCCCTGATGACTGGTACTTCTCAGCCGCTGGATCAGCCAAGGAACACAAGATCATGGCCGGAACAAATGCCGAAGGAACGCTCTTTTCTCCCAAAGACACAATACCTAGAGAGCAGATTGTTGCGATATGCTCCAGGGCTCTTACGGTAGAGCTCAAGTACGTTGGAATGAAGGATCCTCAAGCCGAGGTGGATCGATACGCCGACGGGGACAAGATCTCAAAGTGGGCCGTTGAAGACATAGCGCTGGCGTCAAAGGTCAACCTGGTTCCTCCTGCCACCAATTTCCATCCGGAAAAGATTATGACAAGAGGGGACGTCGCAGTATTGCTTCAAAGGCTGTACTTGATGATCTGGATGTAATCAATCATTTATCCTGGGGGCCTCGTGCCCCCAGGATACTGCAAGAAGAAACAAAAAAATCTGTTCGTTGTTTCACTCGTGTTTATAAAGCATATCGCCTCGATTTGTGATATGAGCTCATGGAAGGGGTGCGCAATGGAAGAAGGCAAAAAGAAAAAAGCAACTGCTCCAAAAGCGCCCGAGGATGGCAATTCGCCAGGCAAGCGCTCCAAAGAAAACGACAAATTGGTTTGGCAGGAGGGTTCCTTGCATAAAGATTTGGTTGACATGACAGCGGGCATGGAAAATTGCCCGACAAACCCAAGACTGTGCTTCATAATAGATGACAATGGGGAAGTCTGCAAAAAGATAATGGGCATTGTAGGCCAGTATCTGCACTCCCCCAACTGGGTGCTCAAGGGGTATACAAGGACTGAAAAGTTCATGCCCCAGACGATCAAAGAAAAGCCAGCCATTGTCATGATGGACGTGGAGCTTATAGATGTGCAGGGCAGGCCGGTAAAGGCCATGCAGCTTGCCCAAGAGATCACCAAGAACCACACCATGACCCAGATCATCTTCTTCTCCAGCCACGAAGAGAACATCTGCGGCGTGTATGCGGCCGAGCACATCTACTTCATTCCGAAGGGGGTCTTCAGCAAGGAGATCCCGATAGCGATACGAAAGGCGACGAACAACATACTGCATTTCAAAGACAATTGCGTCTTTGTCAAAAACCGGGATCTGTCCTTCCCGCTGCACTACAACGACATCATCTACATCGAGAACGACGGTAGGAAAGTGAACATCTATACCATGAACAACGATGTCTTCTCCTCCTACATGTCCATCGAGGAGCTGGCGATCCAGCTGGACTCCAGGTTCATCCACTGCCACAAGTCCTACATTGTGAACATCGACAGGATAAAGTACCTGGAGAAATCCACGTTCGTCATGGTGAACGGGGTCAGGATCAACATCTCCCAGGCTCGCGGCATCAAGGCGAAGGAGAAGTACTTCTCCCACTTCCACAGCACCAACATTGCTTACGATCCGAACATCAAGCAGCCCAGGTCCATGTTCACCGATCCAGACGGCCTGGGGAACCAGGACGACCAGGGAAACCAGGACGATCTGGGGAACCAGGGGAACTGAGCCTTGAATTAGGCCGGATCTCAGCTTGATCAGGAGAGCCAAGAGAACTGAGCTTTGAATTAGGCCGGATCTCAGTCGGATCAGGAGAGCCAAGAGAACTGAGCCTTTTGAGCCCTGAAACTTTAAAAAAATTTTTTTTGGGGGCTGTATACTTTCCAAATGGGCTGGCAACAATCCTTAATGAACTTGAGAGAGTTCGCATGCCCCCTTATGGGGAACCCCTTGCAACAATCTTCATGGAGGTGTGGCCGGATGCCTTGACTGCCCATCAGGCATTCGCACCTTCATGGAGCAACTTCCAGACTAATCATACCCGCAGAAGCCTCCAAGCGAAAGCTTGGGGGTTTTTGCGTTGCAGGGAAGGCGTTAGGCCAGGGACTGGCTTAAAGATGCTTTAAGGGGCTCCAAGAAAACTTACAAAGCAGGATTTCCCGACATTTCCAGCGCAAGCTCCGCATAATACCCGAAACGCTGGCCATAATAAGTATTGAACTTGTTTAAGTTCATGTCTGCATTGCTGCACGGAAGAGGCACCTTGAGCCCTTGCCAACAGAGGCCTCTCGCTTCCGTGAGCCATACGAAAGACAAAGCGAGTCCAACGCGAAAAAGTAGCAGATAGTCCCCTGGCCGGCGAATCCAGGGGACTATTTGCGTTTGGAGATAAAAATCGGAGAGCTGGTCATGCTTGGCGTTAGCCAAATGGATTTTAGCAAGACAGGTGTCCCTTATGTCCATGAAAACCCCAAGATCAGACTTTTGTACTACTGGATTTGTTAAAACCATAAAACCGTGTTAAAAGCCAGGCGTTGCTCGAAGAGCAATACCTGGCTTTTTTTGATTTTGGGTTTGAAAATAAAAACGTGAGCAAAAAGAAATGAACTTTCAGCTCAAACAGACAGCTCTACATGCGAGCAAAATCCATAATTGGAATTAACAGATGTTTTCTCGCAATAGCGCAAATAAAAAGCCCAGCGCTTTATTAAAATTTGGATCATGACTTTTGATGATAACCCATATTTTACTGGCCGGATAAGACACTTTCTGTGAAACGGGCATTTAATACTTCATTTCTGACAAAGCTATTTACTTCCATTCATGCATACGTTATCATAAGCTTTGAACCTATTACGTCAATAATGCGTCTATAATTCTTTAGTTCTGCCAGTTAGGCGCAAGAAGTCGCCAGCATTTTTATTAAGCGCATAAAAGAGGAATAAAATTGAAAAATACACTCCTAAAATTTTCATTCATCGTATCATTTGTCAGCATCCTGTTGCGAATCCTGGGGTTTGTTCGGGAAATCGCCATGGCTGCGAACTTTGGGGCAGGAAACATTTCAGACGCCTTTGTCATAGCGATGTCAGTGCCCTCGGTGGTGCTGGCCTTGATAGGAGGCGCTGTCTCAAGCACGTTCATACCTCAGTTTACGATGATTGAGGAAGGCAAAAAGAACAGGTTCGCGAGCAATGTGGTCAGTTTGCTTCTTGTCGTTGGCATTGTGTTTTCTATAGTGTTTACGATATTCCCTGAAGTGCTTGTGCGGATCTTCGCCAGCAGGTTAGGGGATGAGGCTTTCGCGTATGCCACGAATTATCTCCGGATCATGGTTTGGTCTGCTGTGCCTATACTGCTTGTTGGTGTCTTCAGAGGATACCTGCAGATCAAGAACGCCTTTTTCATAGCCATGATTTCCGATGTCCTCATCAACATTTTCCTGATACTTTCCATTGTGACCAGCAAGGCGCTGAACCAGATTTACCTGCTTGGGTTTGGAGCGCTAGCCGGAAACTTCGCCACGCTTTTTGTTCTCATGCTTTTCAGCAGGAAAAACGGGCTTAATTACAAGCCTGTGCTGGATTTCAAAGATCCTGGATTGCTAAGCATGGAGAAGCTCATGCTTCCAATATTCATATCTTCCGCCGTTTCTGAGATCAACCAGATCATTGACAAAAACCTGGCTTCTTCTTTGGTAAGTGGAACTGTTTCCTCTTTGAACTATTCATCCAAGATCAACAACGTTATTATAGGCCTTATAGGAGGCTCTGTAGCCACGGTGCTGTTCCCTAGGATGTCAGAGCTAGCGGCTGGCGAGGACAAGAAGTCCTTGAAGAGATTTGTGGTCTTTTCTATCTCGCACCTGTTCCCTCTGCTTCTTCCTATGACGGTAGGCATATTCATCCTTGCGATGCCAGTTATAAGAATCCTGCTTGAGAGAGGCGCCTTCAGGCCAGAGGATACAATCAAGACCGCAGAGTGCTTGCGCATGTATGTCATAGGCTTGATGGTCTGCAACTTCAACCAGGTATTAGGACGGTCTTTCCAAGCAATGCGAAAGGTTAAGATCAGCGCGCTCATTTCTTCCATCGCTCTCACTGTCGGCATAATACTGAACCTTATTCTTATTGGCCCAATGAAGCACATGGGATTGTCGTTGGCAACCAGCACCTCAAACACAGTCTCGTTTGTCCTGCTCATGATTGTCTTAAGAAAATATATAGGCCCTCTGGGCTTTAACACCAAATTGAAAGAGTATGCCAAGATAATCTTCTCAGTTGTTGTCATGGGGGTTGTAGTCTACTTCGTTTCAGCGCGTCTTGATCTGATGTCCATCTCGTACATAAGGTGCACGGTTTTAACAATAATCCTTGCTTTGTCTGGCGCTTTTATTTACGGAGCGCTGATGCTTCTCCTGAAAGCGGAAATTGCCTGGGAGCTGGTAAATTTCATTTTTTCCATGTTAAGAAGATTTCTTCCTATGTTCTTTAAGACGCCTAAGGCTGAGTCTGTCGCTGGCACGGTAGATGAGCCTGAAAAGGTTAATGATAAGCGTGAGTAGCGGTTTCGGTGAAAAGGGATGCTCTTTTCGCCGTCTGCCACAAGCCCAGGTTTAAAAAGGACAGAAAAGGCATGCGCGTAGCGCATGCCTTTTCTGTCCTTTTGGATCTTGCGCTTTTGAACTGGCGCTTGAACTTTAGATTACGAGCAAAAGGAGCCTCTTACTAAGGCTCGTTTTCAAATGCCGAGACTCCAGCCGGGAGTCATAAAATTTAAGCATTTAAGTGTTTTATAGGCGCATTCCATCGAAGTTCATCAAACCTTGCAAAATCAACGTGTTTAATAAGTATACATTTAGCCACAAAATCCAAGCCCATAATGCAAAATGATTGCCTTGAATGGCGCCAAGACTTTCTTGGACATCGAGAAAAATGTCCTTGACAGCCCGCTAACAAGGCCTCTGATTTATGCATACTGCTAAAATTGCTAAACTTCTGGCAGAAAAAGCGACTATCGAGTCTCTATCAACGCCAAAGTGAAAACGAAAAAACTAATTGCAAACCTACGATGTGTGTTATAATAGATATGTATGCGATGGCTTGCCATCGACAAAACGTTAGGGGGGATACCATGGCAACCTTAGTCCTTGCGCCGATAGGCTCTATCGCCGCATTGCTTTTCGC
>JAISWZ010000164.1 GCA_031270945.1 Clostridiales bacterium
AGATCGCCAGGGCAACAGTTGAAGCCGTGATCAGCTTCATCCAAGGCAAAGAGATCGCTGAGCAGAGGATAAAGGTGCCTGTGGCGCTTGCAGAGAGGGAAACCACATGAAAACCATGATAGCCGCCGACATAGATTTCTGCAGCTTCGGAAACATCGGCTGCGCGGAGAATTATGTATCAGGCAAGGCATTAGCTCGCATAAGAAATGAGCAGTTCCCGGACACGCCCATAGCCGAGCTGTTCTTGCGTCACCAAGCATCCCAAAGCCTGGAGTCTTTCATATCAAGCCTTGCCATGACAATACCATTCCCGCAAGCCGTACCCGGCATGCGGCCTAGACGCGCTGTACTCTCCAGCCAGGCAAGCGGAGTGCTGGGCGCTGGCATAATAGGCTTCGCAAGGCTGGCAGGGCTTCCCGCCCGAAAGGGGATTATATGGGGCCATTTGAGTATATTAAAGAGTTTACGGATTCATACGTCCATGGCAAAAACGTTAGAAGGCTTTAACGCGAACCTTTTCAAAGCAATGTGTTAGGACATGGCTTGCAGCCCGTCTGCCTTCACCAACGTTCAATCTTGCGAGCGAAAACATCAGCATCGTTAATTCTTCGTTTTCGCTTGCGATCAACCAACTTTTTAAGTGAAAACACATATCTTTTCGATCATTCTTGCAAGCGAAAGGAGCATCAACCATGAGCGTTATCCAAGCCAATTTCTACTCGGTCACCCTGTCCCACTATGTTGACGTTAACGTGTACATACCGTCTATCCAGAACGGGTTTGCGGCAATGCAATCCCTGACGCCTGCCCAGATGCACCAGAAAAAGCAGTATCCATCGCTTTGCCTTCTCCACGGGCTCCTAGATGATCACTCCAGCTGGATGAGGTTCACGAGAGTGGAAGAGTACGCGGAGAAAAAGAAAATGGCGCTTATAATGCCGTCTGGAGCAAACAGCTTCTACGTAAACTCAACCATTGGCCGGTACTTTGACTTTATCAATGAAGAGTTGCCTCTTTGGGCTGAGGCAAACTTTCCGCTTCTCTCAGGCAGGGAAAACCGCTATATCGCTGGCCTCTCCATGGGCGGATTTGGCGCGTCCCTTAGCGCTTTGACGCTGCCCGGCAACTACGCCGCGTTTGCCACCTTCTCTGGAGCGGTCGATATGAAAGCTACCTCGTCTGGACCATCAGGTCTTGTAGATTACAAGGCCATTTTCCCTGACGGAGTGGCAGATGGCGGCAAATACGACCTCCGAGCGCTTGCTGGAAAGATAATTGAATCCAACACCCCGGCGCCCCGCTGTTTCCTAGGCTGCGGAACAGATGACTTTCTTTATGGCATGAACACTCAGTTTGTCCAGTATCTAGACGACATAGGCTATCCAGTGGAATATGTCAAGTGCCCAGGCGGCCATGAGTGGAGAGTTTGGGACTTCCTTGTGGAGCGGTTCCTGGAATGGCTCCCTGACGCGAAGCAAGAGTAATGCAACGCGCTCAGGGCGAAAAGCGTGTGCTTTTCGCCCTGAGCGCATCTGGCTTGTTAAGCTTGAAAGAGGGGGAATCGTTTGCTTGCCAATTCAAAACCTCATCACTTGATTCTGATCGCTCTCCAACAGAATAAAACAGGAGGCCGCCCATTATTCGGACGGTCTCCTGTAGCACAATGTTAGGGTCTAACCCTGCGAGTTTTCGTTCCCTTGGCTTGTCGACGCGGCTTCGGAAGACGTAGCGATCTGTGGGCGGTTTACTGTGTCGCTTGATTTAGATCTCTGTATGCTTAACATTCTATATGTTATCAATTTCACTTTTAACCTAACTACAAAAGGCAGACCGAATGGCCCGCCTTTTCTCTCACTCATATGCCCGTATCTCAAACACTGTCGCGACCGGTTCACCGTTTCCTTCCAGAAACCTGAAAACCGCCTTGTCAAACCAGGTTTTCTCCTCAAGCCGCAATACGCTCAGCCTTTGGTAGTTGCCGCAGGCCTTGGCTGTCGAGACCAGCTTCCCTTTCAAGTATAGCGTTACGCTGTAGTCCTTGACGATCTCTGGCGGAGTTTGGGGGCTTTGGTGCTCTAGCGTATACTTGTTGAGCGAGATGGTAATCTCGCGGGTAAGGTTTGAGTCGAATGTCAGCCTGAACTCGCTTGCGGTCACGGGCTCAGGAAAGCTTAGCTCAAGCCAGGGATCGTTTTCGTAAGAGTCGCGCCAGCCATTGCTGTCCTTTCCCGTTGGCCTTGATATGCCGTTTATGACATTTTCAGGCATCCAGCCCTCTTTAGAGGCTGAGCCTTTAACGCCAGCGCCCCTGGCCAGGTCAAGCGGATCGGTGTTCTTGACCCCAGGAATGAAGCACCCGTCATAGAGAAGCCTTTGCTGAAGGATATCCACTTCCAGAGGGCCAAAATCCTTGGGCAGCTTTTTCAGCTTTATTGATAGAGCGGCGGCTGTTCCAACGGCCTGGCCAACAGAGGCGCAGGTAGACATTACTCGGGTCGACGAAAACGCGATCCTGGAGCAAGAGATGATCCTGCCAGCTAGAGCCAGGTTGGAAACGTCCTTTGGAATCAAGCATCTCAGGGGTATGTCATATATGTTTTCAAGCCATGCCTGCGTTGTGGGAGGCGCCAGCGTATCGCTAATCCCTTCGTTATTATGGACATCGATAGGCCATCCCCCATATGTAACAGCGTCTTTGAACCTCGCGCCGCTAGTGAGATCGTCTTGGGTCAGGACATATTGGCCCATGATCCTTCTGCTCTCGCGCTTTCCTGGAAGGAAGCCTACCCATTCCAGGTCGAAGTTTTCAGCTGAGTGGTCTCCTTTGTTCTTGATGTGCTCCCAGACCCCAAAGACAGTCTTTAAAAGCTCATCCCTTATCTCCTCGGCATCTTCAATAATGCCTAGCTCCCCTCCTCCAAGCTCGATCCACCAGTAGCCGGAAGTGATGTCGTTGTGATCCCGAAGCTTCAAGTCTTCTTCAGTATAGCTGTACGCCCAGAAAGGCTTGACAAAAGGCACCGGCTTGCCTGTGTCCCTTGCCTTGAACATCAGGCTGCTTCCCATTGAATGCTTGTCAAATGTGTCTGGCGCCATGGACTCGACATAGGTTTCCTTAGGCTCTCCGCCAACAACGAATGGAGCCCCTGCCAACGCGGACAGTGATCCGTCCCCGGTTGCGTCTATGAAGATCTTCGCCCTGATTTTGTATACTTTCTCATTAGTCAGCCCTATCGCCTCTATGCTTGATATCCGGTCTCCATCCATCTTCACTTTCCTGAAGCGGCAGTTGAGCTTCAAGTCCAGGTTTGGCTGGAACCTCGCCTTCTCCCAAAGGATGGAGTCAAAGACTGGATAGCTGGCGCTGGGATTTCTATGCTTGTTCTCTAGCAGGATCTCTTCGATGATTCCGGTTTCCCTGGCGTTTTCCCTCTGGTCGTGGCATGAGGCGCCGCAAATGTGCATCCTTGTTTCCGAGCTGGCGTTTCCGCCTAGCACTGGCCTGTCATGGATCAAGACAGTTCGCGCGCCCAGGCGCGCCGCCGCCAGCGCGGCGCAGAGCCCGGCCAAGCCGCCCCCTGCAACCGCTATATCGTATTCCTGCGCAATCACAATAGATCCCCTCCAGGAATGATGCCTCACATTTCATTATATCCGCTAGGCTGGGGCTATGCATATGGAATAACTTCAGGCTTTCTTTGTACAGAATTCAGGTTGGCGAGGGCAGAGAGCTCAGAGCAAGGGCGCCTAGCGGCGGATCGTTTCGGTTTTGCTTGAGTTCTGGCTGTTTCCGTCCGTTCCAGCTTTAAAGCTCGGTGCATGACGATCTGTATCCCAGACAAAAAGATCTGAAATTTAGACATACACAAATCTTTTATAAAGGTGTATAATAGACACACTCAACAATGGGTTTCGCTTGTTCTCGCGAGCGCAGCCGGCTTTTTGTCTTTGCCAAATTTTATAATTTTTAAGCTTGTTTATTAAAACGCTAGATTTAATCCAAGCCTCATGCATCATGAGTTGCATCAGGGCGTATGCAAATTTTCTGTGAAAGCCCTGCTTTTATCGTTACGACCATATGCCCGCAATGCTCTGCGATCACGGGACATTGCATTATAGAAAGGAAGTGTCAAAATGTCCAAGAGAGACACGCTTCTCGCCATACGCGCCGGTCACAACGTCACTTACCGCTGCGATTACGTCTTGGCTGATCCAGACAAGGATCCAACCACCTGCCTTGATGTGGAGCTTGCCTTCACGGAGGCGCACAAGGGCAGCCTGAATGAGTCCCCCTACATCCGCGAGGCCAAGTGCCTTGCCGTGGAGTATCCGGCGCTGTTTAGGCCGATTGAAGACGGGGACATTTTCCCTGGCTGGCTTGAGTATGACGCGGTAGGAATAGGGCTTGAAAACAACTGCGGCGGCGTGGCATACTACTGCCGTGAGGATCTCATAGACGACATGCTCAAAAGGGTGGACTTTTCCGACGAGAAGCGCCGCCGGATCATTGGGATGAAAGAGTACTGGGCTGAGCATGCCACAATAACGGCCAGCATAAAAGACAAGAAAGACTACGAAGAGGGGCGGCTCAAGAACCCTCCTCGGGCGATAGAGCCCACATGCCCGATGGGGCAAGGGCTGTCAAAATACGGGTTGCTTGAGAATGAGCCCGCATTGGGAGAGCAATGGGCAAGGCTTTCAGGAGTTAACGTGGACTTTGACAAGCTTCTCAGGCTGGGCGTTCCTGGCATGGTAAAAGAGATAAAAGAGAAGATGGCTTTGGCTGATGAAGACAAGCTTGGCTTTTACAAGGGGCTTTTGATGTCCTTTGAGACGCTTGAGAAAACTCTTTTGCGGTTTTCAGAAAACGCCAAAGCCCAGTTGCGGGATCTTCCCGCTGGCGAGGCGAAGAAGGCAAGCGATCTTTTGCTCTTTTCGCAGATGTTCGAAAACCTGGCGCACGGAAAGCCTGACTCATTTAGAAGCGCCATGGAGCTTTTCTGGATCTACCAATGGATGTCCCGCGTTGTCAACTTCTCTCGCATGGACGTATTCCTTGGGGACTTTCTGGCGCATGACCTGGACAGCGGAGTATTGACTGAGCAGGAAGCCCAAGCGCTGATAGACGAAATGTGGAAGCTCATAGCCGACAAGAGGATCGACATGAACAGCCGCGTCATAATAGGCGGAAAGGGCAGAAGAAACCCCGAGAACGCGGACAGGTTTGCGCTACTGGCTATACAGGCAAGCGGAAACGTCAGGGAAACAGAGCCCCAGCTGACTTTGAGGTTCTACAAAGGGCAAAACCCCAAGCTAATGGAGAAGGCGTTGGATGTGATAGGCGAGGGTTGCGTCTATCCCATGCTTTTTAACGATGACGTGAACATCCCGGCGATAACCAAGGCGTTTCGCTGCTCTGAGGAAGACGCTTTGCAATACCTGCCGTACGGATGCGGAGAATACGGGCTTGAGCACATGACCATGGGATCGCCTAACGGGTCGTTTCACGTGCATACCCTGGTTGAGGCCATGATCTTCAACGGCAAGACCACATCGGGAAGCCCTGCTTCGATACCGATAGAGAAGCGGTTCGAAGACTACGAGTCCTTTGACGAGTTTTACAAGGACTTTGCTTCCTACATGAAAAAGTACTCCCTTCCCCAGGCGAAGCGCCAAAGGGTTGAGCATGAAGTTGAAAGCAGCGACCTAGGATTTTTGTACTGCAGCGCTTTGTATGATGACTGCGTTTCCAGGGGGCTTCCCATGTCAGGCGGGGGTGCCAGGTACCTTGGAGGGGTCGTTGAGACATTTGGGCTTGTGAACGCGGCTGACTCCATGGCTGTCGTAAAGAAGTTCGTGTTTGACGAAAAGGCTGTAAAGCCTGAAGAGCTGAGAGAAATGCTTGTCAAGGACTTTGAGGGCTATGAGGACTGGAGAAGGCTGTTCGCGGACTATCCGAAGTTTGGAAACGACATTGACGCGGTTGACGAAATCCTGGCCCGCATGTCGGATGACGTATGCGAAGCCTACAACATGCATGCCTTGGATTGCGGGATGGATTACTTCCTGGCTTGCAACGTGAACAACAGGGCCCATGTGGAGATAGGAAGAACAACCCCGGCAACCGCTGAAGGCCGCCATGCCGGAAAGCCTCTGGCAAACGGGAACACCCCAACAGCCGGCAACGACAAAAGCGGAGTGACGGCGTTCCTGAAGTCGGCGACAAAGGTCAAGCACGACAACAACGCTGGATACACGCACAACATGAAGTTTTCAAAGTCAATGTTCAAGAATGAAAGGCCGAAGGTTGCGGCGCTGCTTCAAACCTTCTTTGAGCTTGGAGGCCCTTCTGCCATGATAACATGCGTTGGCAAGGACGATCTCCAAAAGGCCAAGGCCAATCCGGAGGCTTACAAGAGCCTGATGGTCAGGGTAGGCGGATTCTGCGCCCGCTTTGTGGAGCTTGAAGGCGATATTCAGGATGACATCATAAACAGGACACTGTATTAGTATTCGAAAACATAGCCAGCTGCCCTGTGGGCAGCTGGCTTAATGCAAATTTGCGGGCATATGCCAAAAGGGGGGTCGCGATGAAAGGATTCATTTTCAACATACAGCGCTGGTCCGTGCAAGACGGCCCAGGCATCAGGACAACGGTTTTCTTCAAGGGTTGCCCCCTGCGCTGCGTCTGGTGCCACAATCCCGAAAGCTGGAGCATGAAACCGCAGCTGTCCTTCATGAAGCAAAAATGCGTTTCCTGCGGCAGGTGCGTAGGCGTCTGCCCGAACGGGGCTCACAAGATCACTGAGTCAGGCGAGCATGTGCTGGATTGGTCGCTTTGCTCACTTTGCGGGGAGTGTTCCAAGAAATGCTGGAGGGACGCTCTTTCAATCATAGGAAGCCAATCGGATTCAGAAGACGTGTTAGCTGAGATCTTGCGCGACAAGCCCTTCTATGAAACTTCAGGAGGGGGAATGACCCTCTCTGGAGGAGAGCCGCTAATGCAGCCCGACTTTGCCCTGGAGCTGATGGAGAAGGGTAAAAAGGCTGGACTTCACATTTGTGTTGAGACCAGCGGATGCGCAAGCGAAAGCGTAAT
>JAISWZ010000207.1 GCA_031270945.1 Clostridiales bacterium
AAGCGGAAGTCATTCTCGAACGCCTGGAGGCGCCTTACGAAAGCGTCGTGCGCTCTTCCTTTGAAGAACGGGTTAAGGGTGTTTGCCTCGCCCAAGACTTTCGTGTAGATCGAGTGGTACCTTGCCCTCTGAGCTTCTACCTGGCTTGCTGTCTGGTTCAAGAGCTCCGGTGTTACTTTGAAGTTTGCTGCTGGCATCAAATATCCCTCCTGAAATCAAGTTGCTTTTTTTGTGAAGGCTTTGCCTCCGACCGGATTGAACCGATTGATTATAGGCTTTGCCTTCCGTGCTTGCTTTGCCTTTCGTGCTTGCTTTGCCTTTCGTGCTTGTTAAGATGTTGGCGAACTGCGCCCGCCAGCATGTGTGGCTAGTCAGACGCGCTTCCGCTTTCGCGAAAGCGATATGCAAAGGCTCGCGCAGGCGCGAATACCATGGCATTTTAATTAAGAGCATATCCCAAAATTAGGTATGCTATAAGAAATCCCTAATTTATGTTCAGCTTCGACTTCGCTTCTTGAGCCAAGACATTTTCGGTATCCGCATACAGCTTTGCGGCATCCCTGATGTACTCCGAGTATCTCGTCAGAAGCCTTCTCATCTCTATCAAATCGTTTCTGAATCCTTCAAGCCTGGCGCAGAATTTCTGGTTTGCCTCACCCTTGAAACCTGTTTGCATCTCTTCCTTGGCTGCGTAAACCTTTGTGCAAATGCTTTCGTACTGCTCAATTTGCCTAAGCAGGTTGTTAGAGGTCTTAACCATGTCTTCAGGGATGGCTTTTATTAATGTTGCCATTTGCCGCCTCCTCCCTATAGACCGATCGAAGTGGTGGTGCTCGCCAAGTCAGCAAGCCTTTGATCCGCGTCCTTTATGGTTTCGGCTACCTTTTGAACTGTGTCAGCGATGTTCACCAAGTCTTGCCTTGAGCGATCCATCTCTGCCTTCAGTTGCTCGCACTGCTTCAGGTAGGCGCTTGCCGCCATTCCCCGCCAGTGAACGCTGGTGTCGGTCATCAAGGAATCCAGCTCACTTACCATCCGGCGCAGGTTGTCTGCAAGTTCCCGAATGCCACGGACCTTCATCATTGTCTCAAAATAATCAAACTGTACCATGACTCGCCCTCCCGGGTCCGCGCATATTTGGATTGCTCTATTGTCAAACCAGCAACAGCCTGGTGCCGTCAGTGACATTCGCCGCAGAGATTGGTGTGCCAATAGTAAGCATTTTCTTGTTGTCCAAGTCAAAGAGCATATAATCGCTGTAGTTGACTTTTTGCTTCTCAGGGTCGATTTCAACGCCATTGGCACGGGTCTCCTTGAAGTTGGAGACTTGCCCGTTGCCCTCCACTATCGCTTGGGCCATGAGCCTTGCGGCTATTTCAGCGTTCAATGATACAGGAACAAGGAAGTCGTATGTTTCGTTCAGGGGAGGAAAGCGAACCTCCACAATTATCTCTTCAGGCAATTCCCTGGCCACCTTCCTCGCGGGCGAATCCCGCGATATCTTTTACGCACTCCAGGTAAGCTTCACTTGACAGCGCTCGAAGCTTAAAAGCCTCAGTGCCGTTTCTTTCAAGCTTCCAAAGCCTTTTCTTGCCTTTGAACGACATTACGTCAGCAACCATGCGGCCATCTCTTGCGTCAATGGCAACAGCTAGCTTTGACTCGCCTTTGTCTCCAAGGGCTTCCGCTATGTCTGACAGAGCGTCAAGCGGCACTCCAGCGGCGAACGGCTCGTTTTTGAGCCTCCCGACCGGGGTGCTCATGGCCTTTTTCACATCTTCCGCTTTCATGTCAACCGAAATCGGGAACTCATCAAACTCTTCGAAATATTCCATCAAGTCGTAAACGCTGTTGGTAAATCTCGCGTAACTTCTTAACGGCGTAAGAATATAGCGGTTGTCTACGTTTGTATCTCTTTCCAGCTTGGCGTACTTGCCTTGGGAAGCGTAATAGCAGCAATCTGTCTCTCTTCCGCCCGCGCTGGTCTTGCATGTGTAGACCAGTTCCGGGTTTGCGCAAATCTTGATTTGCTCAAGCAGGTTTCTGTCAACGTCAGCCAAGCCGTCAGCGTCCTTGGACAGGTACCTTTTCTGTGTAAGCGTAGGCTCTATCTTCTTCCATAGCTCTTCCGCATCTTTGGCAGTGCTTATTTGCTCTTCAATCACAAAGCCCAAAAGTTTTCTGGCTCCGGCTAATACGGCTAGAAAGATCAGCTCGCTTGAGCCCAGAATGTAACCCGCCTCGCCTACCTGCACGCCATCAGCCCCTCTTGGCAGCCTCTGCCGCCCTCTTTTGCCATTCCATTTCTTCTGGCCCGGAATATCCTCTAAAAACAATCTCTTCGATCTTGTCGTGATTGAAGAGATATGTATAATCTTCGTTCAAGTTGCCCTCCGGGTAGAGGCAGGCAAGATAGTCGCACTCGCTTCCCAGGCCGGTTGTTTGCTTTCGCCCGTAGATCATGACGTTCTTTACGCCGCCTTTGAGCCTGACAACAGATCCGATTGGCAAATACTCTTTCAAGTCTTCTCACTCGCCTTCCCGGAAAAAATGTCTCCTAGAAGCCTGTCTAAGCAGTATAGCATCCCTTGAAGGGTGTCAATGGCAAACACGGTTTTTTGCCCCAGAAATGCGCCTTCTGTCGCAACTAGCATATAGTTGCCTCCATTGGCGCGAAACGAAACCTCAGTGGCATTTTTGCCGCCATTCCTGCTTTGGGAAAACAGCTTCCCTGCCTTGTTTCTTACTCCCAAATCCACAAGCCTCAGAGCCAGATTTTCGGTCAAGCCCGCCTGGACGATTTGGCTTTTGGCGTCATCGCCTTTTTTTAGGAGATCAGCGATCAAATTTATACTTTCGGTATTCACGGCTACGGCAAACTTCTCTGTTGGGGCGTAGGTTTTTGGCACTCCTGTCTTGGCTTGGAAAAACTCCTTGGCTTCATTTGGATCCCATGTCTGCACAGCAAATCCTTCCGCAGTCTTTCTCACGGCCAGAAACCCAGTTGAACCTATAAGAAGCATTTCTTTGCTTTCCAGGTGCTTCCCTTCCTCTGTCGGCTCGAAGCCTTCCCAGAGAATAGAGGCGCTTTCAGACAAGTTCTTGAAGTCCCGCGCCTCCCGGCTAAACGTGAACCCTTCGCTATGCCGCACGGCAAAGCCTCGATCCATCAAGCTATCTTCCGTATCCAGGTCTCTGAGAATGACACCGTTTATCTCGTCTTGCCCAAGGCCTGATCCAGCCGCTACAAGAAGCAGCTTAGCCCCAAGCATTGCGGAGAGCTTGATAAGCTCTTCTTGTGAAAACAAGTATTCTTTCAGTTTTCTCGCCCTCCATTAGAGCAGTGATCCCCTATCAGAACAGCAATCCCCACTAGAGCAGTGATCCCCTATCAGAACAGCGATCCCCACTAGAGCAGTGATCCCCGCTAGAACAGCGATCCCCACTAGAACAGTGATTCCTATCAGAACAGCGATTCCCACGTGTCTTCAAAGAGCGAGCTGCAAGCTCCCGCCCCTGAGGCGATTGATGAGCCTACAGACTTTGTCGCCTTGGTTGCCAGGCTCTCCATATCAAATAGATTGGTTCCTATGTCCCAGGCGGCGTCTTTTTCAAGTTCGGCGGCAAGCCCTAAAATCTCGTCAGCGTTTCCTGTCGCAGATGACGGCGCCACAGCGGTTCCAACTGCTTTAGCAGCCACAGCGCTTGTTTCCAGTCCAACGTTTTGCAAGCATATTTCCCTGTCTATTATCACGTCGTCAAGCAATTTTATGCTCGTTTCGCCTTCTTTCAAATAAGAGGCAAAATTGCTCACCGAAGAGTCTATCGTGCTTGGCAGGCGCTGAACTGTATTCAAGCTGTTGCCGCTTATCCTCAATCTGGCCCCTATGCCTGGAATTTCATCTCCGCTGAGCCAGCTGGCGGTTGTGTATCCGTCCTCCAAGTCAAACTTGATGTTTCCAACAGGCCCGTTCGAGCTCATGGCGCTTGCTATGGAGCCCAGAATCGGCAGGGATGCCCCCGACAATGCTGTTATTAGCCGATCATAGCTGTTTTCAGCAATCGTGAGCTTGCATTGCTTGAAAACTTCCCAAACGGCTGGCAGCACATTGACCGGTGAAATAGATATGCTTGGGCCCCCTGAAAACAGGCTCTTCTTAAAGGCGTTCAGCGCGTCCATATTTTTCTTTTCAGCGTCTTCGTAATCTTGTCTCGCCTTTATAAGAAACGCGCTATGGCTTCTGCAAACGCGCGAAAATTTTTCCAAGTTGCGCAAGGTTTGATTGAGCCTTGCATCAACCTCATCTTTGCAGCTGACGTCCCAATTCAGTGATCTTGTTATGGCTCGCAGATCGTCGCAAGCCTCATCAAGCTTTCTGTTTATTTGGCCTATTGACCTCTTGGCTTCGTCAATGCAATTGAGATGCGCCAATAATTCAGGCATGTTATCCCTGCTTTCGGTGCCAAAGTGCATATCCAGACTTGCGGGTGCCGCAAACCAAGCGCCGCTTAGCGCACAAACCCAAAATGCATGGCGCGCGTTCTATGCGCTGAAACAATTTTGGGGCATGCTCTTTTCTCAAGATATGTACCAAGCAAACCGCGAGATGGCTTTCAATACTCGCATGGCTAGCGGAACCGCCATGCCTCGCTGGCCACTCTGTTGCCAATCCCTGAAGGCAAGGCTTTGTGTGTTGTCGCATAGCTATTCTCAAGCGAAAGCGTCTTGCTCTAGGCCATAGAAAGCATGATTCTGTTGATGGTTATGACGTCAGAATCACGTTGAAAATCGCCCGATTTCAAGATTGTTCGCCTGTGGAGCAACCAGTTTGCCTTTGAGCGTCGATGCGAGAGCTCATTCCAATAACCGGAAAATATGTGCCAAAATCTTTCCTGTCGCTCGATAGTGCTCTCTTATCGACTTGTTTTAATTTTAAATCACGGAAAGCTATCATGTCAACTGTTTCTGATAACTTGCACGAAAAATGCGATACTTGTTTTGGCGTCTGCAACGCTGCTGGTGAAAACCATCAATATACGCTTATATCGCTTCTCCAAAACGGCTTAAGCAAAGCCTTTCAGCGTCCATCAGCGCTCATGTTCTTGTGTTTTCCCGCTTTCGCCGCAACCTGTCGCCAAGCTTTCTGTACGATTCAAGCACCAAGATTTTTTAAGCGGATAGGCCATAATTAAAATGCGCAACGGCTTTTCCAGGCCCTAAAATGCGACAGAATGCTTCTCGACAACATTTCCAGACGCCTAATCAACATATTTCAATTATAAATCGTGGAACGCTATCGTGTCAACAGCATCTGATAACTTGCATGAAATATGCGATACTTGTTTTGACACTTGGAGCATATCCCATAATTAATTTTATGGGCATTGAGCTCAAAAGGCTAAGTTATGCGCTTTATTCCTTTTGAGCGCCTATAGGCGCATGTCCAAGAGTTTAGAGAGGGACAGAGTGACCAGCCTATTTTGACAAGCAAGTTCCGGAATATCTTCCAGCATAATTTCCAGATACCCTTGCGGCTCACTTATCAACTTATTTTAATTTTAAATCCGGAAACCTGTCGTGTCAACAGGTTCTGATAACTTGCTCGAAATATGCGATACTTGTTTTGCCGCTTGCAATCCGCCAATGTCAACCCGGTCAGAGCCGTCTGCCAAAGCGCTCAAGTCAGCCTTTCCAGCGCCCGTTATGCTAATCAATTATATCTATAATATCGATTTTAGCGGCGAATGTCAATGCTATTTCAAAACTGATGCTCGGCGCAGCAAAAGTCAAAGCACTGCTTTAACGCGTGACTTTTGCAAGCCATAAAATTAATTTTGGGATATGCTCTTGGGCAAGTGTTCTTGTTATAGTAATGCCCAGAACAAAGGATTCCACGCATCATTTGAATCTTGGCAAGGCCTGAGAGAAAGAAGCTGAAGCCCTAGACAAACACTGTTGAGCGTCGCATGCCTTTTGGCGATTTGCCCTTGGAAATGCTATCCCGAACCTTTATGGAATTTTGGATGCAAGCGTCTTCATTTTAGCAAATTCGACCATGGAATTTAATAATGTCAAAATTTCACGGACGCAAAACTCCTGCCCGCGCGGGCAGCTAGGATCTGCACATCATAATTTTGAGCCAAGCACGAAATATGCTATAATAGATCTGTCCAGAAAGGAGATGCAGCTTTGTCCTTCATCGAGAAATACGATTCCGGATCTTGGCGCATAGAGTCATTGATAGGCGAAGGCTCTTACGGAAAGGTCTACAAGATCGTTAGAGATGATCACGGGTACAAATATTACGCCGCGCTGAAAGTCATACCTTTGCCCAAAACGCGCTCAGAAATCGACCAGATTCTGTCTTTGGGCTACCCGCTAGAATCTTACATAGGTGACATGTTAGACAACATAATGAAAGAAATAAACTTCGTGCAGGAATTCAAAGGCACCTCAAACATAGTGAGCTACGAGGATCATAAAGTCATAGCGAAGGAAGGCGAGCCAGGCTATTTCATCCTAATACGCATGGAGCTTTTGGAAAGCCTTGAGAAGCACATGCTATCCAGAAAGTTTGGAGAGGATGACGCCGTCAACGTCGGAATTGACATCTGTTGCGCGCTTGAGCTTCTGAACAAGTACGGCACTGTGCACAGGGATGTGAAGCCGGACAACATACTGGTTTCAAAGCACGGATACTACAAGCTCGGTGACTTTGGCATAGCGAGGCAAATCGACAGCGCGTCATCCGGCATGTCCAAGAAAGGAACGCCCAACTACATGGCGCCTGAAGTATACAGGAACCTTCCTTATGGAACATCGGTTGACCTGTACTCACTAGGGCTGGTCATGTACCGGATTCTAAACAACGGCCGTCTGCCCTTTATCCCTGCCTTTTCAACAAAGCTTAGCCTAGCTGACGGAGAGTATGCCTTGGAGAGGCGAATGCTTGGGGATGATCTTCCTCCTCCTGAATTCGCATCGCCTGAACTATCCAGCATCATTTTGAAAGCTTGCGCTTTTGATCGCGATGTCAGGTATAAGACCGCCACAGAAATGAGAGAAGCGCTGGATGAGTACATGTGGAATAACGGCGTTACGCCTCCGGATCCGATACCCATTCCAATACCGGTGCCAGATCCGACGCCAATGCCAGACCCAGCGCCAATTCCCATTTCATATCCTGGTTCAGAGACTGTAGTCATTCCAAGGGCTGGCGGTTCAGGAGCTAGCGGTTCAGGGGCTGGCGGTTCAGGAGCTGGCGGTTCAGGGGCTAGCGGTTCTGGAGCTGGCGGTTCATGGGCTGGCGATCCATGGGCTAGCGGTTCTGGAGCTAGCGGTTCGACGGCTGGCAGTTCTAAATCTGGCGGTTCAGCGCCCACACCTCCTAAAAAATCGATAAAGAAACCTGCCATAGGCGCCATTTTAGGACTTGCTTCCATCTTCGCCGTTATCGTCGCGGTTATCGCGTTGACCCTAAACAGGCCTCCAGTTCAGGCAGAAGAGCCTATAACACCTAAGCTGGAGCATGTTATCATTAACGGAGATCAGTACGATACCCAAGCTAAAAGCTTGAACTTGGCTGACAAAATCTTTAGCGACACGGATTTAGGCAACTTAAGATATTTTTCCAATCTAGAGTCGCTCGATATCAGCTACAGCGAAATAACCGACATCAGCTTTCTTTCTGATCTCAAAAAGCTAAAAGATCTTGATATGACCGGGAACCAGATTCACGATGCCTCGCCTGTCGCTGAACTCAAAAAGCTGGAGTCGATTGATTTGGCAGACAACCCGATATCAGACATCAGCCCTCTATCAGAGCTTGTAAATCTGACCTCAATTTTACTGACTCGCGATCCGATATCAGATATAAGTCCTCTTGCTGGACTGAAAAAACTTGGGTTAGCGTACATGGAAGACTGCCTGATTACTGACGTAACCCCTCTGGCTTCCCTCAACAAGCTGGAGATGCTTTTCCTGGACAAAAACCAGATAAGCGATGTCAGTTCCTTGGCCAGCTTAAAGCATTTATCGATTTTGTCGCTGAAAGGCAACCCCCTCTCCCAAGAGCAGCTAAACGCTTTGAAAAAGGCATTGCCAAATTGCGAAATCATATTTTAAATAACTTTCACGAAGGCTGGCCACTGCGCCAGCCTTTTGTTCCTGGCAAATGCTTGTCTCGGGCTTCAACGAGCAAACAAGCCAGACTTTTCCGATATCGCTGCGTTAATTTTTAGGGATGCGCTCTAACCCGCTATAACTTCTTTTGCATCCTATAATTCGTTCTAAAATGACAAAGTTCCATGTCAAAGCATTCCAAACGTTTGGGCTCACTTTTGACGAATCGTGAAAGGAGTTGTTTTTTTGTCCTTTATCGATAAATACAATTCAGGCACTTGGCGCATAGAATCACTGCTAGGCGAAGGCTCTTGCGGAAAAGTCTACAAAATCTCAAAAGAAGAGTTTGGCCATAAAAGCTATGCCGCCTTGAAGGTCATACCTGTTCCGCATTCAAGCTCCGAGTTAAGCCAGCTTATGTCCGAAGGCCTGGCAGGCGACTCGCTCAACTCTCACCTAAGCGCCATGGCAGAGGACATAATGCGCGAAATAAGGTTCGTGCAGGAATTCAAGGGCACCGCTAACATAGTAAGCTGCGAGGATCATGAAGTTGTCGCCAAGGAAGATGAGCCTGGCTACAACATCCTCATGCGCATGGAGCTTTTGGAAAGCCTTGAAACTCTCCTAAAAACCCGATCTTTTGGAGAGGATGACGCAATAGCTGTCGGGGCTGACATCTGTCATGCGCTTGAGCTTCTTGCCAAGAACGGCTCTGTTCACATGGACGTGAAGCCAGAAAACATATTCTTTTCAAAGCACGGAAGCTACAAGCTTGGAGACTTTGGCATAGCAAGGCAAATTGACCGCGCATCCAGCATGTCCAAGAGGGGGACGCTCAATTACATGGCGCCTGAGGTCTTCAAAAGGCTTGAATATGGGACATCGTCGGACCTTTACTCGCTCGGGCTTATTCTGTACCGGATTCTAAACAACGGCCGAATGCCCTTCGTTCCCGCCTCCGCGTCAGCGCTTGCCCCCTCCGACCAAGACAAGCTCTTTGAAAGGCGAATGAGCGGAGAGCCGCTTCCTCCCCTGGTCTTTGCGTCTCCAGAGCTGTCAGAAGTCATTTTGAAAGCTTGCGCTTTTGATCAAGAGAGCAGGTTCAAGACCGCCTTAGAGATGAGAATGGCGCTTGAGGCTTGCAAGCCTCGTGAAATCGTTTTGCCTCCTGAGCCTAAGTCTGAGCCAGTTTCTGAATCCAAGCCAGTTCTTGATCCTAAGCCAGTTCCTAATCCCAAGCCAGTTCTTGAACCCAAGCCAGTTCCTGAACCCAGGCCAGTTCCTAAACCCTTGCCAGTTTCTCAACCCAGGCCAGTTTCTGAACCTTTGCCAGCTCCTGAATCTAAGTCTCCGCATGGAGTTCCAAATGGAACAGCACTTGTTTCTAACAATCCGAGCCCAAATGGCGCTAAATCTTCTTTCGAGATCACTTGGGATCCAGAGCCAAAAGTTAGCAGCAATCCAAAATCCGCCAAATCACAATTGATGCTCTTAATCGGAATGATTTTGACGTTCCTTACCGTTTCCGCTATCATTGTCTTGCCTGGAATAAATGGTTTTTCTGCGAATGCAAGTGTCGACGTTGCACCACTCCCGACAGCATACGCGCCAACTCCGACCGCTACCCCTTCTCCTATACCGCAGAAGGAATATATAGAAATAAACGGCAGACAGTATAGGACTACGATAGATTCAATAACTTTGAGCTACGAGCAATTAACCGACGATGACCTTTCCAATTTAAAGCTTCTTACAAACCTTCGAGAGATACTCCTGCCAAATAGCTCTATAAAGGATCTTGGACCTATCTCAAATCTAACAAATTTGACTACTCTTTTTCTAACGGGAAATAATATATCTGACATCAGTCCTCTTGCTAATCTGAACAACTTAACTCAACTTTATATTGGCAACAATCCCATAGCTGATATCAGCCCCATATTTACACTCGATAAATTGGACACCCTTGATCTCGACTTAATCCAAAATATATCTGACTATAGTTTCCTTTCCAAATTCAGCAGTTTGCGCTCCCTTTCTCTCAATGAAGCAGCAATAAGCGATATCCTCTTTGTTTCAGAGATTGCAAACATGGAAGTTCTTTGTTTAAACAACAATCAGATCGATGATATCAGCCCTCTCTCCAATCTCAGCAACATGGACTGGCTCGAACTGAGTTGCAACCAAATAACCGACATTAGCCCTCTTTCCAATCTAAGCATTCTGGACTGGCTCGTCCTGAAGAACAACCAAATAACCGATGTCAGCCCTCTTTCCAATCTCAGCAATCTGTCAGTGCTCAAACTGCAGAACAACCAAATAACTGATATCAGCCCTCTTTCCAATCTCACCAACCTGTCAACCCTCAACCTTGAAAACAATCAAATCCAGGATGTCAGTTATTTGGCCAACTTGACCAATTTAAGGGCTTTGTTTCTGAATGGCAACCCCATTTCCCAAGCTCAACTAAGCGCTTTGAAAAGCGCCTTGCCAAATTGCATGATCGATTTTGAATAATGATCCATAATAAGAGCATATCCCAAATTTATATCCGAGGTGCCGTAAAAGTCCGGATGTTTGCTCGCAGAAGCATTCGCCAGGATTTTGGCGATTTTCCCATGAACATTGGGCAAACGCTATCCGGTGCCATTTCGGAATTTTGGGATATGCACTAAGGCTGGCTTATCTCATCAGCCTTATTTTTTTTTAAATCCTTTAAGCCAAGCATTCTTGCATTGATTAGCCACAATCACTCCCGGAAGTCCATAAGACTACTGGCATGTTGGCAAAACTTTGTGTTTGCTAGCGCCAAGAAGGGCAGGTTCTGTTACGCCTTGCACTTTTAAGCACTATGCCATCCTCACAAATCCAAGGATCGCTTGCCTACTCTTTATTTTCCATGGAATTTAATGCTTTTCGCTAATATGTCCGAACAGTTTTGCGACAGTTTCCCTGAGCCATGCCCTTTCTCGATATAGGAGGGATACCCATCACTGTGGCTGGCAATTCATAAAACGCGGACGCTCCCCACGCATGGCAATCACCAGTCGCAAAGCAAATCTTGCGAATCTCGCCCTCGCCCAAAGAAGTACTCGATTTCAATCTCTGTAGGCTTATCATTTTATGTTATAGATGCGCATAATATTGCCTTCAATTTTTCTTAGGCAGATCCTTCGCAACCATTCCGCCATAGTCTAAGCAAGGCTTCTAGACAATCTTCTGCTCCTTTACGAGGCCTTTCTTTAAATCCTATTGCCCATCAGCTTCAATCATTTCGACCGCACCGCTTTCTATAATTTCAAGTGCCTCTATCACTAAAAGCATATCCCAAAATTAATCTTAGGGCTTGCGAAAGTCACGCGTTAAAGCAGTGCTTTGACTTTCGCTGCGCCACTTGCGGAATTTTGGGATATGCTCTAAGCCCACTATATACACAACCTCTTTTATATGCTATAATTTGATCCGAAATGAGCGTCCAAACATCCATGTCATCGACATTCCAAACGTCGGCGCTCACTTTTGACCAATCGCGAAAGGGGTTGTTTCCTTGTCCTTCATCGACAAATACGATTCGGGCACTTGGC
>JAISWZ010000213.1 GCA_031270945.1 Clostridiales bacterium
GCTTGAAGCTTCCTTTGGACAGCTTCCCCTCGATGATTGAGAATGACAGCGGGGCCGATATCTCAAGGCTTCCGCGCCCAGCTATGCCTGGCGGCATATGCCTGAAGCCCTCGAGGAAAATCTTGTCGCAATCCTTGCAATGGTAAATCAGCTGGTCAAAGTCCAGCTTGGTGTTGTACCCAGAATTGTCCTTGCAGTAAATCGACTTCCTGATCCAAGGAACCCGGTGCTTTCCCTGGGAAAACCCCAGCGCGAGCCGAGTCCCGCATTTGGGGCATAAAGGGAGATCGTCAAGCGCGCTTTTCCTGGATAGCGCTGTGTAGCAGCAGTCGTCTCGGCGCTCATGGGTGTTAAAGTCACCGTTGCGGTTGAAGGTGTATTTCTCGTTTATTTCTGCGGCAAGCCTTGGGTCGGCCTCAGCTTTTCCCTTGTATTCGATGTACCCTGAAATGGATCCAGGCGGGCTTTTTGCCGCAGCGTTTTCGTTTATTGCAGCCAACTCAACCAGCGCGTCGCCGTTCAAGGCTTCGAGGAAAAACCATTCGTCATCCACCTGGGGCGAGCCTTTAGCCAGGTACTCGGAGCCAGCCTCATCAGGGCCAGCCAAGCCTCCAGCGCTCAAATCCTCGACATCATCAGCATCCTCGCTCGGGAAATCCACATTGCCTGTCAGTGGGCCTAGTATGTCGCTTTTCTCGGCCGGGAGGGGTTTGTGCAGATCAAATAAGTACGTGTCTGGGCTGGCGATATAACTCGCCAGCGCAATCTGCATGCTTATGTCCAGGGGCTCCAAGTTCTTGTCATAGCCATGAAAATTTACTTTAAGGATGTTTTGGGCCTTCTCCAGCGTCATGTTGCCTGGGGCCTGAGACGGTTGGGCACCTGCGTTTGATTTGTTTTTATCTTGGCTTGATTTAGCCATGGCAAAACCCCTTCCTTGATTTGAGCTTTTGCTGGCTTATACAGTTCTTCTATATTGTACATTTATCGATCAGAAAAAGCAACAATATTTTTTCGACATCCAGAATTGGGTCGCAAAAATACAGTATTACATGAACGTTTTTCATGTATAAAGTTTAGCTATAACATTATCGTTTTTATGGTAACCTCATTTTCGGATATATTTGATTGAATATATAAATACAAATTAATTTAGCCAATTGACAGGGCGAACCCGCATGCATTTGACATTTCCCGACCTTTATGGTTTTTTCCTGCGTTAAATCAAGCAAAAATGTTTAAGCACCCCCAAATTCCATGGCAAAAGTTGCTCATGTTCCCAGCCAATTTTTCCAGAAAAAGAAATCCCCCGGTCTGCCTGGCTTCCGAAATTTATGCTGCCCTAACCCTCAAATTTCCACTCCCAACCCCCGCTTCCCGCCTCCCACAAGACCCTTAACGCACAATTTTGTTGTATCCCCTTGTTGTTAAATGTTCATCCTTGTTGTTTATCATTGTTGTTCATTGTTTGCCGTTAGCCGGATCATTGTTAAACTAAGAACGATCCGCCTCCCCATAAATGCGGAGCCAATTATTGTTTATTGCTCTAGGCATTGACTACTTTTGCAATCTGTAGTATAATATACTCAAGTAAAACACGAGCAGGGCTTAGCCAAAAACGTCCACGGAAGGCATTCATATGACAGGAAAGTCGGCTAAAGGCGGCTTGCATGTTTTTATCAAAGAGTAGCGGAGCTATACCCTTTGATTTCAGCCCTCTTTGACGCTCTGACATGACTGTGCGTCGCATGAAAGAGTGAAGGAGGTTGCGTCGATCTGGTTATATTGACCAGTTGAAAGCAACTATACTCCTGTCCACTGCCCCGTAAACGGCGTAGGCAAGCCATTCATGATGTCGACTCTGCTTAATCCCATGGCAGTTATTTACTTATTTAGACGAATTATCACATTGCAAACAACCCTTCGTTCTATTATAATTAACTCATGATTGATCAGGAGATGCTAAAGATTGCGGCGCACATGCTTCTAACGGCTTTGGCCTCGGCTAAGACCTCTAATGAAGACGCGCTACAAGAATCCAAGTCGCAAAAGCTGCTTATATCACTAAAGAGACGCGCATTTCAAGCCGTACGCAAGCGTTTAATTCGAAATCGGCCAAGTCCGACAAGGCGCAAACCCTAAGGCAACAAGCGACTTTGTCATGCGCCAACCGTAAAGCACAAGCACAAGGCAAGAAACCCGATGCACGAGATATGCCGGCGGCGCATTCGAGCGCTCGTCAGACAAAAAACTCTGAAAAGGAGAATCCGCATATGACAAACACATACTTCAATGAGGTTTTTGATAGCGGCGTAGCCGTTGGGGAAAAAAGAGGGGCCAAGAAGGCCTGGGACGAGGCAAAGAGGGAGTTCGGCAAGTCCTTGCTCAGGATTTACCAGCCCGATTACGTGCTCTTGAAAATCGGATACAGCCTGCCAGAGATCGACGCCTTGAAAGCCGAGTTGGGCGCGGAGCTGGAGCTGGTAGAGCTGTTCTAGAGTTCTAATGCAGAGATGAGGCATATGCCTCATCTCTTTTTGTCTTTCACGCAAAAAAGCCGCCTTGGCTATTCCAAGGGGCTTTCAGCAATAATGTGCGCGTCATCTCCCGCCTTTACCAGCCCGCCTGCAAGAACCTCAGCAAAGACGCCTTCCCTAGGCATTATGCAGTCGCCTGTCTGCTGGTAGATCGCGCAATGGCTATGGCATTCCTTGCCGAACTGGGTAATGGCTATGACGGCTTCGCCGCATGAGAGCTTTGATCCAATTTTCAATTCTTGGAAGTCTATGCCTTGGACTACGAGGTTTTCACCAAAGTCTCCATGTGAAACCTTTGCTCCTGAGTTTTTGAACGCTTCGATCTTTTCCCACGGCAAAAGGCTCACCTGCCTATGCCAAGATCCTGCATGCGCGTCCCCTTCCAATCCGTGCCCCGCTATGAGCAGCGCTTGTGGCGCGCTTTCTTTTCTCGTACCCTTCGCTTTGCTAAGGTTAACAGAGAGAACTTTTCCCATGTCTAGCCTCCTATGCGAAACATTCCTTCTTCTACCGCTCCCTTGCTTGGGCATCCGTCTTGCGGCTTGCCTTTGACGGCTGAGGATATGGCTTCTTTGAGCTCACTGTCGCTGGCGCCGGATCTGATGAGAGCCTTGAGGTCTACCGGCTTGCCTAGGAAGAGACAGGGTTTCAGCCTTCCATCCGCTGTCAAACGGAGCCTGTTGCAGGAAGAGCAAAAGTTGGAGGTAAGAGGGCTGATGAACCCAATCTTTCCCGCAAACCCCTTGGGCTTGAAGCAAGCGGCAGGTCCGCCTCCTACGCTGTCTTTCATAGGCTCAAGCCTGCCGTATCGCTTCTCCAAGAGAGCGAAGATCTGGTCTCCGTTGAGAGTTGCTCCGGAGCTTGGCCCAATCGGCATTAGCTCAATGAACCTAACCGTTAGCGGATAGTCCTTTGCAAGGCTGGCCAAGTCCAGTGCGTCCTGCTCGTCAAACGCGGTTGAGGCAACGCAGTTGAGCTTTACCGGGATTCCAAGCCTCAGGGTTTCAAAAATGGCATCCATGGCCTTGTCCAGGCTTCCGCCGCCTGTTATCGTCTTGTACTTCTCTGCTTGGCAGGTATCCAGGCTTATGTTGCATGAGGACAGCACCCCTGCCAGCTCTGGAAGATGCCTTTGCAAGAGCGCCCCGTTTGTTGTCAGCGACACATGCCCTATGCCTGGGACAAGGGAAATGTCCTTGCAGAACTTCGCCGCTCCATCTCGTAGAAGCGGCTCACCCCCGGTGACCCTGACCCTGGTGATCCCCAGCCCAGCAGACAAGAAACAGATTTTAAGCATCTCTTCAAAGCTTAACAGATCCGCCCTTCCAGACCAGCCCGCTGGCATGCAGTAGAAGCATCTCAGGTTGCATTGATCTGTTATGGACATGCGCAGATAGTTGATGTCCCTGCCCAAAGCGTCCAGCATGCCACACCGCCTATTAGGGGATATTTCAAAATCTCAAAAACAGACAAGGAAAAGCCGCGAGAGGCTTAGATTAAGTGCATATCCCAAAATTATATCCGAGGCGCCGAAAAAATCCGGCGTTGAAGCATTCGCCAGGATTTTTTCGGCGCCATTTCGGAATTTTGGGATATGCACTAAGCGTGTCTGAGGCTTTTCCCCTCCTGCATCAACTTGAAATACGCCTTAAAAACAGGGGGCGGCAAAGCCGCCCCTATAGGATCGTAGTGCATTCGTTAAAAATGCATTTAAAATTTTAGCGCGAGTCTCTCAAAAAATCTTACTTGCCGTTTGGCGTATAGTTTATCGCTCTCACCAAGAAGACATTCGGGTTGGCGCTTATGTTTGCTATCGACTTTGCGTCCAGCTCGCTGTCCAGGTCAAAGATGGTGTAGGCCTGATCGCCTTTGCTTGCGTTAGCCATCTTTTCGATGTTTATCTGCCCAGACAAGGATACCAGGGTTGTGATGGAGTTTAGGATCTTGGGAACATTGGAGTGCAGAACCGCTACCCTGGGCTTTTCGGGGATGCCGAAGTCAACTGTCGGGAAGTTCACCGAGTTCTTGATGTTGCCGTTTTCAAGGTATTCCCTGAGCTGCTCCGCTGCCATTGTCGCGCAGTTGTCCTCAGCTTCATAGGTTCCTGAAGCCAAGTGCGGGAATGAGATGACGCCGGGGTAATTCAAGAGTTCCGGAGTTGCGAAATCGGTGACATACGCCTTCACTTGCTTTGAGTCCAGCGCTTTCTTCACCGCGTCAGGATCGGCTATCGCCGCTCTTGAGAAGTTGAAAAGGGAAACCCCCTTTTTCGCTTTCGCAATAAAGGCCTCGTCGTACTTGCCTTCGGTTTCCGCTGTAAGCGGAGCGTGGATCGAGATGAAATCCGATCTCTTGACCAACTCGTCCTCATCCACGGGCTTGACTTTATTGTTCAGCTTCCAGGCGGCGTTTATGCTTAAATGCGGATCGTGGCCCAAAACGTTCATGCCTAAGGCAAGCGCCGCTTGGGCGACAAGAGCGCCTACCGCGCCAAGGCCGATGATTCCAAGGGTCTTTCCAGCCAATTCATGCCCAACAAACTGCCCTTTTCCCTTTTCAGCCTGGTTGGCGATGTCTCTGCCTTCAAGCTTGGAAGTCCACTCTATGCTAGCGAGGGCGTTTCTGGCTGTCATGATCAAGGCCATTATTGTGAGTTCCTTAACCGCGTTGGCATTCGCGCCAGGCGTATTGAAAACGACTATGCCCCTTTTCGAGCACTCGACCACTGGTATGTTGTTTACTCCCGCCCCCGCGCGGGCTATGGCCAGAAGGCCTTCGGGAAGAACGCTTCCAACTAGGTTGTAGCTTCTGAGAATGTACGCTTCTGGCGCCTCTACGTCTGGCCCCACTTGGAAGCTCTCTGGCGGCAGCTGTTCTTTTATTGACGCGATGGAGTTGAACGTCTTTACTCTCTGCATGATTTTTCCCCCTGGATGGCAGGTTTTGCCTGCTGATTTAGCGATTCCTGGCTTCAAGAAAGGCTGGGGCTTTGAATTTGGATTTTTAAATCCAAAACGCCAAGCCGCCCTTCATGAATAAATTTCAGGATGTGCGCTCGGTCTCGCAGTGAGTATAACATATAGAAATTGCTTTTTCAACTGCGGAGGGATATGAACAGGGAAGCGCTACAGGAAAGGCGAAATATTAAGCTTGAAGAACGCTCGAAGAACGGCCAAAAAGGGCTAATAGGCAAAGCAAAGGGCAGGCTAAAAGCCATGCCCTTTGCAATAACTCCTAAGAGCATATCCCAAAATTATATCCGAGGCGCCGAAAAAATCCGGATGTTTGCTCGCAGAAGCCCGAGCAAACTAGTTGAAGCATTCGCGAGGATTTTTTCGGCGCCATTTCGGAATTTTGGGATATGCACTAAATATGCCCGTCAAGCAGCTTGTCAGCCTCTTCCTTGGAAATCTGGCCGGTGTTGCAACGGGTAATGATGTCAACATACTTGTCCCTCAGTTTGTACTTGGTCAATATAAGAAATCCTCCGGCCAAGCCTATCAATGGGATCAGCATGCTGGCGTTCCAGAACTTGCCTATGAAATCAGCGCTCTGGGTTGCGCCTTCACCTTCGACGAAACCTATTATGGCAAGCGCGAACGCGCCCAGAGAAGTTGACAGCGCAGCGGTAAGCTTCGCGCTGAAGGTTTGTATCGAGAAAGAGATGCCAGGAGCGGCGATCCCTGAATGATAGTGGCCATATTCAGCGCAGTCAGGTGTGAACATGAACATAAGCATGACTATGAAGCCTGAGGGGATGCCCCTGACAAAAAGCATAACCAAGTACGCCGGAATGGATGAATATCCGACGAAGTAAGCAATTGCGTAGGTAATAACAGCCCCTGCAAACCCAAACATGTACAGGGTGTACTTGTCAAACCTCTTGACCAGCACAGGAATCAGGAACCCAGCAAGCACCATGGGTATAATCCCCACAAGCGAAAGAATGGCGAGATAGCTTTCATCGCCAAGCAGATAGCGGGCCGTGTACATGCCCAGGCCGGTGCCGATGCTGGTAGCGCCATAAACCCAGCCTCCAGCGTAGAAGATGAGCATGTACTTGTTGCCTTTTATGAACCTGAACATTTCCTTGAAGCCGAAGTCTTCCTGTGTTTTTGGCACAGACACGCGTTCTTTGGCCGCGAAGCACAGAGGCGCCATGGCTATTAGCGCCAAAACAGAGAGGACTATAGCGGTAGGAAGCCAGCCGCCTATTCGCTGGCGGACTGTTGGAACCACTACGCTTACAACGATTGCGGCGACAACACCGCAAATGCGGCCGATTGACAAAAGCAGGACGCGTTCTGAGATCCGGTCGGTCAGCGTTGTGACAATGCCGTATATCGGAACATCGCAAATGGTATAGGCGGTATCCCACAGCATGTATCCTATGACGGCCCAAGCAATTTTCACGCCAAGCGGCGCTCCCGAAGGTATGGCAAAGAGCAGGACAGTGGCAATGGGTATGGCGAACAGCGAAACTTTGATCCAAGGCAGAAACTTGCCTTTCTTGAAGTTGACCTTGTCTACAACCGCGCCGAAAATCGGATCATTTACAGCGTCCCAGGCTTTCACCACAAGTGTGATGACAGCGACAGTGGCTACCGGAATGCCCATGTCCGTATAAAACGGCGTCAAAAAAGTTAAAAGCAATATGTAAAAGATGTTTTGGCCCGCGAAATACGCGCCATATGAGACTTTCTCGTTAATGGTGACTAGATTCTCCTGCCTTGCGGCACTGTTTCCTTTGCTCATGCACAAGCCTCCCAAGGTTTTTATATAGGCATGTCCGCCTCTCCTGGAGTCATTGTAGCTTTTAAACGCTTTATTTGGGTGCCATTTCGTATCAATGCAATGACCAAAAAATATGCAGTTGCTTTGGGTGCCATTTCGTATCAATGCAATGACCAAAAAATATGCAGTTGCAAACCCCAAAGTTGTCTGATAGTATAAAACTGTTCTATTGCGAGAGTTCCGAATCGTCAGTTTGCTCTTGCAAAGGCTCAAATCCGACTGTCGTTTAGTGCATATCCCAAAATTCCGAAATGGCGCCGGAAAAATCCTGGCGAATGCTTCAACGCCGGATTTTTCCGGCGCCTCGGATAAAATTTTGGGATATGCTCTTAGAATATTTTTCTTTTAAGCCTGATATGCCCTGAAATTCTAAAAGAGATGCCAAAGGAATCGGGTGATTTTATGAGTCGCGGCGAATTGGAGTATGTTGAGAAGATTGAAAACCTGCCAATCATGTGCCGGGTTGTTTGCCTTGAGAGCTCAAGCCCGCATTGGCACCATGAGTATGAAGCGCTGTTCTCGCTCAGGGGCGGAGTGTCCGTGAAATGCGCGGAAAACCTGCATTCCCTGGAAACCGGGGATATAATGCTTGTCAACTCAAGAGAGATCCACTCCATATCAGCGCCTCAGGAAGGATGCCTTTGCATGGTGCTGCAGTTTTCGCCAGCCTTGCTTTCGGACATCTACACCAAGGTCTTTCGGTTTTTTCTGAATACCAGAGATGAAACCATGGCGAAGGAGACAATTTCTGTTTTTCGCAGGGATCTGTCCCAGATAGCCCTTCTCCTCATCGAAAAGCCTGACGGATACCAGTTCCTGGCCAAAGGGCATCTCTTCAACTTTATTGGGAGCATGTTCCGGTTCTTGAAGTACAGCATAAACGATGGGGACGAGAAGGACTCCCTTGACCTGAAGCTGGATGAGTTTGACACTGTCCAGACATACATTATGACCAATTTCATGAAAGAGATAAGCATAGACCAGCTTTGCCACGACACCGCCATGAGCCGGGCCAAACTGTACAGGGTTCTGAAATCGGCGGGCGCTGACTCATGCAAGGCCCTTGTTGACTTTTACAGGGTTGAGGCGGCGAAATCGCTTCTTTTGAACGCGGATGTGCCAGTGCAACTGATAGCCCAGTCCTGCGGGTTTGAAAGCGATTCCGCCTTTCATAGGGTTTTCAAGAAGCTGACAGGGGCAACGCCTAGCGCGTACCGAAAAGAGCCCAAGTCGCGGGGAATACCGATAGGGATACAGGGATACGCGGAATATTCGGAGCCGGAAGCTGTGAGTTTGTTAAGAAAGTATTCTGGCTAAAAAATAAAAAAAGACAGCAAAAGCGGCGCATCGGAGGATGCGCCGCTTTTATTAAAAAAAGCCATGCCCTGTGCAGAAATCCCTTAAATATGCCCGTCCAGCAGCTTGTCAGCCTCTTCCCTGGAAATCTGGCCAGTGTTGCAGCGGGTAATGATGTCAACATACTTGTCTCTCAGTTTGTACTTGGTCAATATAAGCAATGCTCCGGCCAAGCCTATCAACGGGATCAGCATGCTGGCGTTCCAGAACTTGCCCGCGAAATCAGCGCTCTGGGTTGCGCCTTCGCCTTCGACGAAGCCTATTATGGCAAGCGCGAAAGCGCCTAGAGAAGTTGACAGCGCAGCGGTAAGCTTCGCGCTGAAGGTTTGTATCGAGAAGGAGATGCCAGGAGCGGCGATCCCTGAATGATAATGGCCGTATTCCGCGCAGTCAGGCGTGAACATGAACATAAGCATGACTATGAAGCCTGAAGGAATGCCCCTGACAAGAAGCATTACCAAGTATGCGGGAATTGATGAGTATCCGACAAAGTAAGAAATTATCAAGGTGATCAATGTGCCCACGAATCCAAACACGTATAGGGTGTACTTGTCAAACTTCTTGATCAGTACAGGAATAAGGAAGCCAGCTATCACCATGGGAATGATCGCCGCAAACGTGCTGATGGAAACATAGGATTCGCTGCCTAGCAGGTAGCGGGCTGTGTACATGCCCAGCCCATTGCCGATGCTGGTCGCGCCATAAACCCAAACGGCTGCGTAGAAGATAAGCATGTACTTGTTGCCTTTTATGAAGGTGAACATTTCCTTGAAGCCGAACTCGTCTTGCGTCTTTGGCACAGACACGCGCTCTTTGGCTGTGAAGCACAGAGGCGCCATGACTATTAGCGCCATAACGGAGAGCACTATAGCGGTAGGAAGCCAGCCGCCTATAGCTGCGCGGACTGTAGGAACAACTATGCTTACAACGATGGCAGCGATAACGCCGCAAATGCGGCCGATTGACAAAAGCAAAACGCGCTCTGGGATCCTGTCAGTCAATGTTGTGACAATGCCGAATATCGGAACATCGCAAATGGTGTATGCGGTATCCCACAACATGTATCCAATGACAGCCCAAGCAATTTTCACGCCAAGAGGCGCCCCAGAAGGTATGGCAAAGAGCAGGATAGTGGCGATGGGAATGGCGAACAGCGAAACTTTGATCCAAGGCAGGAACTTGCCTTTCTTGAAGTTGACCTTGTCTACAACCGCCCCGAAAATCGGGTCATTTACGGCGTCCCAGACTTTCACCACAAGGGTGATGATGGCAACTGTGGCCACCGGGATGCCCATGTCCGTGTAAAACGGCGTCAAAAACGTCAGGAGCAGCATGTAGAAGATGTTTTGGCCCGCGAAATATGCGCCATAGGCCACCTTTTCCTTGACTGTGACTACGCCTTTCGTCGCGGTGCTGTTTTCTCCGCTCATGTACAAACCTCCCAAGCTTGAAATATGTTTTTGTCTGTGCATATCCCAAAATTCTGCAAGTGGCGCAGCAAAAGTCATCGAAATGGTTTAACGCGTGACTTTTGCAAGCCATAAAATCAATTTTGGGATATGCTCTTGCTCTTATCATCATTATACAAGGGGGTCAGATTCAAGTATTTCAATTTCCCCGCCCAGCTTTAGAATTTCCGTTTAAAGTTTTTGCAAATTTCGTGAAAAGTTTAACGCGCGCTTCGCTTTTGCCAACTTGCAGCGCTATTAAAAGCCTTAATACTCTTCATCTTTGTCCATTCTTTGCAAAAATATTGCAAACTTTAGTTCAAGTTTATGCTTGATGAAATTGGCAGGATAATTCCCGAAACCGAAACGATACGGATTTCAATACAATTGTTCGTTAGGCTAGCAAGCGTTGGTTTGACAGCGTTCCTCTTTCCCGCCATTCATTATATAACTCTTTAATCCTAAAATTTCTGTTTGACTAAAAGCAAGAAAAAGTATACAATGATAATCACGGCATTATGCTTTTGCCGCCTAAATTTAAATTTTCCGATACAATCCTAAAGAGGGTGTCAAATGGTTAACACTAAGCCCATGCCATCAGAAAACGTGAACATTTGCTGGCACAACACCGAGCGCTTTGAGATCATGCTTTCGACTTGCGTATCGCTTGGGAAAAGAATAGACTTGGATGAATACATTAACCGCGCCACATTCTCAGGAGCTGTCATTGGACGGATGTCTATGAGCGACCTCCGGAACCACAAGAACATGCTCATATCCACCGCCGCCCTGATCGCAAGGCTTGCGATCAGGCACGGAATGAACTACGAGTCTTCGCTTTGCTTGTCGGACGGATATATCTGCGCCGTTGAAAACATGCGCACCTGCGAGGATGTCATGAGTTTGTGGAAAGACATGGTATACGACTACACAGACAGAATCGCTGAGCTTTCCAGGTTTCGCACCGAATCGAGGCTTGTCAGGGGCATTGTCGACTACGTGCGCAGGAATGTTTACGAACGCATGAGCGTCAGCTCAATCGCAACCTACGTTGGATTCAGCCAAGATTACATATCGAGCAAGTTCAAGAAGGAAACAGGAGAAAATCTCTCCGGCTACATAGCCGAAATGAAGACGTCGGAAGCCAAGTGGCTTCTCGTCTCAACCAGCAAGCCGCTTGTGGAGATATCAGAGATGCTAAAGTTTTCATCGCAAAGCTACTTCCAGACAGTGTTCAAGAAAGCCACAGGCTTGACGCCCACTGAGTTTCGGAGCATGAAGGGCGTGATATGATTATTGTTTTCGGGGTTCCCTAAGAACATTTCAAGCCGCACGCAGCCCGGAACCCCAAAGCCTTCCCCCAAAAATCAGCTTCTTATCGCGTCCCGAATGGCGCCGCCTTTCGGGACGCGCGCTTCGCATGCCTGCGATAGCGATGGTTTCTTGAAACAAGCCCCGCGCTATCGCAATCGTTTCGCCAAGACGATAAACTTATGGGGTATACTTTCGCCCCGCTCGCAATGATAGGAGGATTTGCCTTGATACCGGATCATGAGCGCATGATGTTCAACAGGATATGGAGCGATTTGTTCAGCGAAGTCAACCAGCGCCACAAGATAGTGGACGAGGAGCTGTCCTTGTCGCACATGACCGATTCCGTCAGGATAGTGCTAAACAAGGCCTTCACAAACACAGAGCTGCTTGACGAGCATATAGCCATAAAAGCCAAAGAATACGACATGATTCACATGAGCGTTCTGAAATCGTGGCGAAAGCATTTCGTCAAGGGCGTCTTTGCTCTAATGGCAGAGAGGCCTGGCTATTCAGTGCTGATGAAGAGCGACCGAAGCGAGATGGTTCTCTACGGGGTGCAGAGCTTCATTGGCTGCATCAGGAATCAGGTGTCCGAAATGCCGCACTGCTTTGAGACAACCCTTCTGCCGTTTCACAACAGGATCATTTACAACGCAACCATACATTCGCATGGCAAAACGCAAGACCAGGAAAAGAAGCATTTGACCAGGTTTTTCAAGGCCACGGAAGAGTATTTCAAGGTTGCGACGACGCTTCCCGTAGTGCCGTTCTTGTTGCTGAAGTCGCTTGATGGCAAGTTTGAAGAGTTTGAGTGAAACGGCTTGCGCAAGGCTTTGGTTGGCAATAAAAAGTCAAAGGAGGTTTCACATGCTTCTACCCCTGCACGAAAAGGCTCTTTTGGACAAGCTCTTCAGGCACGGACTGATCGAGATCAACAGCAGGCGCAAGATCGTCAAAAGCTTGGCCTTGGGCTCTGGCCTTGACAACTGGCAGAAGGTCATGTATAGAGTCTTTGAGCACCCCGAGATATTGGACGAGCACATAAAGCTCAAGACTGGCGTTTACAGTGATGAAGAAATAGCCATACTAAAATCCTGGAGAGACCATTTCATCCTAGGCAACTTCGCAGTTTTGAGGGACACCTCCAAGTACGCCCTGCTAATGTCCATAGGCGCCAAAGAAGACAGGGTCTATGGCGTTGTTTCCATCAATGACTCAATCACTAAGATCCTTCCTTACACCCCTGCCATTATCAACACGACAATCCTTCCTTTTTGCAACAAGATCGTCTTCACAGGGATACTGAAGTTTGTAGATAAGCGCTTTAGCGGCGAAGAGCTTGAAGCTCTCAATTTGATGTACACATCGCTGAAGAATCGATACGGGATTGTCGCGTCGCTGCCTTACAAGAGTAAAAAGATTTAGGAAACAAAGGATCATACTCGTTTATTTACTTAAACGCCATATCGTTGGCGAAAGCGGCTGACTGGCTCCAAGCGATAAATTTCACAAAAGTCATGCTAGAGCGAACTCTTTTCACTCAAACAGAAAGGAACTGCCAATGACACTTTCCCTGCAAGAATTGGCTTTGTTTGACGAGCTTTTCAAGGGCGGGATAATCGAGATGAACAACAGGCACCACTTCCTGCCCAGCCTCTCCTCCAAATCAGGCGTCCAGTCCTGGAGCACCGCCATCTTTTTCGTTTTCGAGAACCTCGATCTTTGGGATGAGCAGATATCCTTGAAGTCCAAGACCTCTCCCAGGGAGGACGTGGCGATTCTCAAGAGCTGGAAAAACCATTTTATCATGGGCGAATTCATGATGATGAAGGATCTTCCGAAATACACCACCGTTGTTCATCTAAGCCATGATCCAAGCAAGGTCTTGATCTATGGCGTTTGGAGCCTTTCCACCCCTATGGTGAAAATGGTTCCGTCCATGCCAGCTGTGGTAAAGGGCCTGATCCTGCCATTTCGCGACAAGATCATCTCTTCCGGCCTTTTGGGTTACATGGACATGCCTATTGACGAGAAGGCCAAAAAGGGCTTTTATGAGCTGTACGAAAAGATTAAAAACGATACGGGCGTCATTGAGACATTGCCGTGGGGCACTCAGCGCACCCAGAAAAAAAGGACGC
>JAISWZ010000274.1 GCA_031270945.1 Clostridiales bacterium
ATACGCAAAAGAACTAATCGACAAATCCCCGGTTTTGTGGTACATTTATTGCATCCAGAGCGGGGGGTCCTTATATTAGGGACCCCCCCTTTTTTGAACTTTGGAATGTGAGTTATAAGGGGGCTTGATCCGGAGACGCAGTTAAAGGACGTCTTTGAAAAGTTGAAGGGAACAGGGGTGTATGCATGGGAAAAGCCATTTGTCTCGTATGTTTTAGCTCCGCCTTTTTCGTGAGACCAATTGCATTTACTGCCGTAAGAACTTCTCAAGTCTAAAAGCATATCCCAAAATTAATTTTAGGGCGCTGAAAAGCCACGCGAGTTTGCTCGTTGAAGATCGAGACAACACTGTTATAGCATCGCATATCTTTTCGGTGCCACTCGAGAAATTTTGGAATATGGTCTAAAAAATGGCTCTGATTATAGCTTGATGTGACGGTCAAACTTTGTATTTAAGCCATTTGAGCTCTGTCGACGGTTGTTGCGGAAGAATCGTTTCATGAATAAAGCCTTGTTTTCATGTGCATTTAGAGTCTTTGCTAGAGCGAGGGCTCTTTTTACATTGCGGCGAATTTGATGCGAGGGTGCCATGAGGGGTTTACTCATAGGCCCCGTATGTTTAGCTCCGCCTTTGTCGTGAGACCAGGATTCTCCGCATGTCTTGACCGAGTCGATAAAGTTGTGATGAAAGGGTTATTCCGTGAAATAACGGAGATAATGATATTATAGGATAAATTAAGAGGTACGAGGCATGCTTGCGAGCAACCGTCGGCTCTGCGAAAAGCGCAGAGCTTTTTGCTCGCTGGCATAACGGAGGCCTCGATCCAAAGAGCGAGAAACAAAATGGCAATCTTTCAAGAAAGGAAGATTAATAATGGAAACAAAGATGTTCTGCATGCAATGCGAACAAACGGCAGGCTCCGAATCGTCCGGCGTGAGAGCCTGCACAAACGCTGGAGTCTGCGGCAAGAACGCGAATACAGCGCGGCTGCAAGATGAACTTACAGGCTCATTAATCACGGCATCCAGAAGCGGCAAAAACATCAGCGACAAGCTGCTGGTTGAATCGCTGTTCGCCACGCTGACAAATGTCAACTTCGACGATACAGCGCTCGAAAAGTTGATTGCCGAGGTCGGAACTTCGCACTATGATATGTACAAAGTCCGGGATGCGGACGAGGACACGCGAAGCTTGAAGACTCTGTTGCTGCTTGGCTGCCGAGGAGTAGCGGCGTACGCGCACCACTCGCTTGTGCTTGGCTACGATGTGGGGGAAATTGGGGCGTTCTTGAAAAAGGCGCTTGCCGCAATTGGAGATGACGGCTATGGCTTGCCGGAACTACTTCCGCTTGCTATGGAGTGCGGAAAGGTCAACATTGACGCGCTGGAACTGCTTGATAAGGCGAATAACGAGAGTTTCGGAACACCCGTGCCGACGGCTGTCGGCCGAGTGATTGAACCCGGTCCGTTCATTGTTGTCAGCGGCCACGATTTGCGAGACTTGGAACTGCTGCTAGAACAGACCGCAGACAAAGGCGTGAGCGTCTACACTCACGGCGAAATGCTGCCCGCGCATGCTTATCCATAGCTCAAAAAGCATGCGCATCTCAAAGGCAACTTTGGAACGGCCTGGCAGAATCAGCAAAAAGAATTTGCCGATGTGCCTGGGGCGTTCCTGTTCACGACAAACTGCATAATGCCGCCGAAAGACAGCTACTCTGACCGTGTGTTTACAACAGCAGCTGTCGGATACCCGGGGCTTGTGCATATAGGAGAAGACAAGGACTTTACGCCCGTAATCAACAAGGCCTTGGAACTTGGCGGGTATGGCAAACCGCAAGGCTCTGGAACCTTCATGACAGGATTCGGCCATAACGCCGTGCTGTCACACGCGGAGACGATTATCGGCGCAGTCAAGTCCGGCGCGATTAAGCATTTCTTCCTCGTTGGCGGTTGTGACGGAGCAAAGCCGGGACGAAACTATTACACTGAATTTGTCAAGCAAACACCGCCCGACACTATAATACTGACACTTGCTTGCGGCAAATACCGCTTCAATGACTGCGATCTAGGAACGATTGGCGGTTTGCCGCGAATCCTTGATATGGGGCAATGCAATGATGCCTACAGCGCGGTCAAAGTCGCGCTCGCGCTTGCGGACGTGTTTGAATGCGGCGTGAACGACTTGCCTCTGTCATTCGTTCTGTCTTGGTATGAGCAGAAAGCTGTCGCGATTCTGCTGTCACTTTTGCACCTCGGAATCAAGAACATTCGGCTCGGCCCAACGCTCCCTGCGTTCTTATCGTCCAATGTGCTGAACTACCTCGTGGAGAACTTCAGCATTGCTCCGACGACTACGCCGGAGGAAGATTTGAAAGCGATGCTTGGCTATGAGCTCATCGCTAATTAATGCACAAATGGCTTAATAACAAAGCTTGACCGACACAACATGTGGTCTTACTACAGAATCACCTAGCCGCCTCAACCGAGGGCGGCTTTTTTATATTAGTTTCATTGCATAGCTCGCTCATAACTCAGACGCGATCAAACCGGCTACTCTAAAGTGGATTTTTGGTTGATATATCTCCTGATTGTTGTTCAGAGACTTCTCTTGAGCGGGATTCTTTTTGGATTACGGCGAATTTGATGCGAGGCTACCATGGATGATAAGGGAAGGGTGCGTTGCATATCTGATAAAGCTAAAGACGAGGCTTGGCATTTTGATTTTAGATAATGTGGCGCTTTTATGCTGGTTTGACGAGGCCTAAATTGATTGCATTTTTTAGGTAATTGGAGGAAACACAATTTGAATAAGATCAAAAAGACGAAAAAAGTATAAAATTAGTAATTGAACAGGTTCACATAGAACATTGCTGTATAATTAAGCTAGCGAGGAATATCAAAAAATGGCCTGGTTAAGCCGTTTAAGAGACGAATAGATAAACAAATGACAGGGTATTATTGGTGATATTCCCGTTTAAGAAGTTTGAATTTACTTTTGCATGAGGGTTTGACAGCCAGATTAGGTCATGCTATAGTATAGCTAAGGTATTGGCGGTTTGGCGGACTCAATAAGTTCAAACGGCTGGGAGAGTCTTTAAAAAGGTTCTCAATGGATGTAACTGATACGAAATGTGAGAGGGGGAATGAACCGGAAATAGCGGATATTCATGATATCATAACTGAATTTTATTAAACTTGCTATTGAATTAATATGAAAAATTAAAAAATGATTTAAAAAATGAGATTACTTAAAACAAAGATTTCACATCTTATATTGAAGGAGATGAGTGCCATGTATGATGCAGTCAAGTAAGACATGAGAAATTTGAAGTTGCGTACAAAAGTAATATGGTCGCTTAAGATCTGCATTGATATTCAGGTAAGATGAAGCAATGAACATACGAATGGGAAGACCTCGATGATCCAAAAGTCATAAACCGCCTTTGCTACGGGACTAATAGAATGATTTTGAAAAATAAAGATATACTATTATTGTAGCTTTTGCTGAAAGTTGCATAAAGCAAGCGCATAGAACTTGATAGGCAGTTCATTTCAAATTATATTGAAACCAATCAGGAGGAAATGATGAAGTTTTCGAGAAAACTAATAGCGATCATTCTTGGGTTGTCGCTTGCCATTGGCTCGTCGCCAAACTCGTTTGCCGCTAACGGAGATGTAGAAGGGCATTGGGCCCAGCAAACCTTTGAGAAATGGATATCCCTAGGCTTGATAAACGGTTATGAAAACGGGAATTATCGGCCAGACGGGCTTATCACTCGCGCAGAGTTCATAAAGCTTGTCAATGAGACAAAGGGGTATACAGAGACTTCTGACAAAGTGTCCAAGTTCAAGGACGTAAAACCTGGGGCCTGGCACTATAACGATATAGCCAAATCATTGGCGGCTGGCTACATAAGCGGCACAAGCGATACAACCATGTCGCCAGACGCACGAATCACAAGAGAAGAAGCGATTGCGATAGTTGGCAGGGTCGAAGGGCTTGAAAAGGAGCCAGGAACATCTGTCTTGTCGGAGGCCAAGGATGGAGGAAGCGTATCTGGCTGGGCCCGCAAAGATGTCGCGAATGCGGTTAATGCTGGACTCATTATGGGGGACAGCGGCAAGCTGAACCCGAAATCAAGCATGACAAGGGCAGAAGCTTTAATCCTTCTTGACAGGATAAGGACAGGAACTCGGGTTTATGCGTTTGCTGGCTCTTATGGGCCATCTGAGGGCACATCAGAGATAAATGGTAGCGTGACCATTTCTGCGCCTGGAGTGGCAATCAGGAATGCCACTGTTGAGAAAGACTTTACTATCGCCTCGGAAGTTGGGGAAGGCGATGTAGACATCACCAACGTCCATGTCAAAGGCGACGCCTATATAGAAGGCGGAGGAGAAAACACTATCCGCGCAAGGAACTTTCGCGTTGATGGCAACGTGTTTTTCAGAAAGCGAGCCGGAACTGTTCGCTTGGTGGCCTCGGGGGACTGCAGATTTAAGGCGATCCTTCAAACAAGCGCGCGCTTGGCGCTTCAGGATATTGCTGACGGAGCCAGCATAGACGCAGAGATACCTGAAGACTTTCTTGCTGGATCAAAATTTGAGCTTTCCGGAAAATTCAATAACGTGACAAACTATGGCAAAGGCTCTGCAATGGCGGTTTCGGGCTCAATCTCTAAGCTGACGCTGTACAAGCCCATGACAGTCACCGGAAACGGAAGCATAGACGTTGCTGATATCAAAGCGGGAGCGGGAGTAGGCACATCATTTGAGACAACGCCAAAAAGTCTTACTGGAGAAGGAAAAGCAGACGTAAAGTTGCCGATCCCAACTCCGGCAAGCCCAGGAAGCAGTTCTAGCGGGGGAAGCAGCTCAAATGAAGGCGGAGGCAATAATTCTGGCGGCGGAACAGAAACGCCATCTCTAAGCATTGAGTCTGTAGAGCGGATCGAAGCGACAGTTGATCAGGGCGGATCATATGCCTTGCCAGAAAAAGTGCAAGCATCTTTGTCAAATGGGAGCAAGAAGGATTTTTCCGTCAGTTGGGCACCTGCAACAGCTGACACAAGCGAATGCGGCAAATTTGAGTTCATTGGAACTTTGCAATTGCCTACTGGATACACAAATGCCAAAGGTGCAGTCGGCAGAGTTGTACTGACAGTCAATCCAGTTCTTTCTGCGCTAAAAATAACGGCGCTTCCAGTCAAAACTTTGTATTTGCAAGGCGAAGAGCTTGACCTGTCGGGCATAGTGGTCAAAGAAGTGTATTCGGACACGTCTGAGAAGTATGCTGACACAACTCTTCTGATTGTTTCTGGATATGACAAAAACGCTTTAGGCGAGCAGACAGTGACCGTTTCTTTAGGAGACTTGTCAGCTGAGTTTATTGTAAGCGTTTACCAATCCGTAGCAAACGGAGAGCTCTTGTCAATCACCTCGCCTTCAGCTTTGAGTGTTTCAAACGCCGCAGAGAAATCTGTCGCGGGCTTAAAGTTGCCGCCAAAGGTGGAAATTGAAGCGGAAGTAGACGCAACGCCAGTAAAAACCCTGGCTGACGTAAATTGGAATTTGGCCAACTTAGCCTATGATCCCGAATTGAAGACAAAACAAGAATTAGCTGTTCCAGGAACCGTGCTTCTGCCTGAAAACGTTTTGAACACCAGCGGCACCTCGCTTGATGTTACAGCCTTGGTAACTGTTGAGGCGGCTGAATATGAAGTCTCCTTTGACCTGAATGGCCACCTGGGCAAGTCAATACCAAGCCGGTTGGTTAAGCATGGAGACGTGATGGCTGAACCAGAAAAACCAGCAGACTTGGCAGAGACGAAATTTGCGGGATGGTACACGGATGAGGCGCTTTCTGAGCCGTACAACTGGAACGAAGCTGTGACGAAAAACTTGGTCTTGTATGCGAAATATACCATAAACCTTTCAGTTGTTCTTGACGCTCTAACCTTTGATGTCATCAGGGGAAACAACATCAATGCGCAAAGTGTTGTAGATAATCTCGTTTTGCCAGATCGGCTTGAGGCATACCCAGACGCTTTAATCAGCTGGAAATCGAGCGATGAATCAGTTCTTGCAAATGATGGCACTGTGACCCGCCCGCCTAAAACGGGTTTTGACGCTGATATATCAATTACTGCTACTATAAGTTATGGAGTTATAAAAGAGAGAAAGACTTTTTACTTATCTGTTAGAAAAATAGGAAAAGAAGATGTATTAATAGAAATTGAGAATGTTGATGAAAGGTACGCACCTGGATATCCACGTGTCGTTATAGGAAAATACGGTTCGGTTACCCTGAAAATTAGGTTGAATCCGAATATCGCATCACCTGAGCATCCAATCGTTGCATATATTTCATGCAGCTCATATCCATCTAGCAGTTTTGACAAAGAGTCTGTGCTGGATGGGGTTGGAATAATAGAAAATAGTGATGTGCGACATCCGGAATTAGTCGATAACATGCCTGAGTTATTTATTGTGGATTCAGAGGAACATGATATAGAGTTGAAATTGAATGTAAATATTTGGACTTATAAGAGCAGTGCTGGAATTGTATTGCTTAAAGATGATGATGAATACGATCCGCTTGCTAAATGCACGGCGATTTATTTGAGAGGAGAGAAAGAACCAGACAAGCCATGGATAGATACTAGTTTTCCGTTATTTAACTCAGCTTACGCTAGCGAAGATGGCAAGATCATTTATATAAATACAGAAGAGTTGTCGTTAGAAAAAGATCATTGCCCTGACAATGAGGATTTTTCATTAATTCCTAACATTGCATCTGTAACTAAAGTAAATATGGATAAAAAGGGAATTTCACTGAATTTAGACAAAGAGTTGCCATTTAATAGTGATGTTATATTGGAATATACTCCTGGCTCGAAAAACCTATGTGATATAAGCGGAAATTTAGTTACTGAAAGACTGACTGAAAAGATAGGGTTTATAGATGGCCTAAAGCTGGAAGCGTTTTATAATCCTAATTATGGAAGATTGAAAGTTATATTTAACCCGGGTTTAATGTTTGGAGAAGGGAAACCAGATTTCTATAAAACGATGTTATTAAGATTCAAAGGTTTGGAACTTGCGAAACAAGCTATTAACTATACCAACAGTGGCGCCTTTATGGGTGATTTATATTCTGTATTCAAAACAGCCTATAATATTCCTGAAATGGGTGTGCATATTAGCGAAAACGACTTCACAGTAGATATAAATGAAGAGCTTACTCTCTTTAACATGAAAAAGGTAATAATTCAAAATCATGTTATAGATCATATGATTACAAATAATTTATTTGATGGTTTGGTTGTTCGTTATGATGTTGTGAAAAGTAGACTGGTTTTCGATTTTCCGAGTGATTCATATATTGAACGCGAGGATTTGAGGGTTTATCCTTGCAATATAAACATTTACGCTGATGGTATTAGATTGAGAAATCGAAATAGCGTGATTGTTGATAAGGATACAAATGATATATATATTCAAGTAAGTGAATACTTAAAGAATAAAATGGAAAATGCTAGTAAACTTCAAATAGAGTACAAAGTTAATGAATTATATGAACAATTTGGCAGATATAACGCTTTTCATGATGAATCTGGTGCTCCTTGGGATTATTTTGCTTGCATTGATATTGCAAGATAAGCTTTATTTTTAGCTGTTTGGTTGAATAAGCAAAGCTTGAAGACAGAGTAAAGACCATCGAGTGTAGGATTACAATAGTTACTGTCCAAAAGAGGGGTCTTAACAATAGTTACTGTCCATTTTCTAAAAATAGTTCTTGTCCAAAACGGTAACCGATACGAAGGCGCTTTTCTCTGCGCTAAGGAGGACAAAAACTAAAAGAGCTTAAAATCAACCCCCAATGGTAAAATCAAGATCAAATTCATTTATTCCAACCTATCAGTTAAAAATAGGATTAGCACAAGAGGCGCAAGAAACCTTGCACCTCTTTTTTTTTAAGATTTTCTTGTTCTGTCGAAAGAACTTCCGCAAGACCACAAGAGACTTAGAATTCAAAGCTGAAAAGCCTTATTCCGTTTTTAGTTCGTTGTGTTGTTATGACAAATCATTCTTTTCTTCAACTGCTTTTCCGGATTTGCTCTGATTGGCAAAAGGATCAAGGCATCCATGGCTGTACGCTAGAAAGTCGCTATAATCAAGGGTTGAACGATCAAGACTTATGAGTGATTTTAAGTCAAAGAGCGCAAAGACCAAAAGAGCTTAAAATCAACCCCAATGGTAAAATCAAGATCAAACCCATTAAATCCAACTCACCAGCCAAAAATAGGATTAGCACAAGAGGCGCAGGAAACCCCGCGCCTCTTGTTTTTATAGCCTAGCGGTTTTTTCGCCCAACTGATTTTCTTGATCTCTTCTAACTGACTGAAAGTCAAAGTCCTCGTATCCTCTGAAAGCAATGGTCTTTGCTCATCTAACTTATCTCTATTCCTTATGCCCCTTGCCCTGTGAAGCCGTTCCCCGGATCGCATCCAGGTCGTTGTAGAGGGTAAACTTGCTGATTCCAAGCTCTTCGCAGATGCGGATGCTGGACTTGGAGATGAGGAAGGCGCCTTTTCTGTCCAGGTAGGAGAGGAAGGCCAAGCGCTCATCCTTGGTCATGATCTTTGGCTCTTTGTTGACGACAAGCTTGGCTTGCTGGATAAGGTAGTCCAGGAGGCTGGAGACATCCTGGGCGAAGAACTCGGTCTGCATGGTGTCATAATGGTTGTACTGGCTAAGGAAGCCGCTGAACCGCATGGTTTCTGTGATGTCCAGGTTGACGCAGATGGAGCCTATCACATTCCCGTCTGAATCTCTTATGTAGATGGAAGAGGAGCGAAGGACTTTTCCATCAGGCGTAGTGGTGACGTAATTATAGCGGTCTCCGTCAACGACGCTTCCATTGAGCACCTCCAACCCGAGATTGCTGCCGCATCCGCCGACTGTGCGATTTGTAATGTGCCCATTTCTGATGTCGACAATGGTATGGTTATAATCATTTGTCAGATCGTGAAGGACGACCTCGCATCCTGTGCCGAAATGAGACGAGATCAGATCCAAGATCTGCTTAAAAAGTTTGGGTTCGTCTTCAAGCTTTTTCAAATGCTTCACCTCGATGCTATTATAGCATAGGATCTGAGAAAAGAAAAGCCCTAAACCTGACTAATAGTTTTAAAAAATATTTTTTTATGATCTGTTGACAGGGAGCGAAAGGGCATGATATAATGTGTTTGCGTTCAAATCGAACCTTGCTTCTCATATTAGGGGGCCTGAAAAAAAGTAAGGCATCTTACTAATAGTCATGGAGCGAGAAAACCGGAGGGATAAATTTGAAAAACTTTTTAATTCTTCTTTGCGCGGCCTTAGTGGCGCTGACCGCTTGCTCTGGAGGCCAGACGGCTTCGAGCACAACTCCGCCAGTTGCAAAGGCAAGCGAGGCAGTGGCGGCACCTGAAGCTGCGCCTGAGGCGGCGCCTGAAGTGGCAGCGGCACCGACAGTCGTGGAGTTCTGGTATAACAACAAGGGCGATGAGGCGCTTGTGTACGAGGAAGCGATAGCGCAGTACAACAGCTCACAAGGAAAGTACAAGGTCGAAGGGCTTAGCGTGACTGACCAGCAGAAGCTGATAGTGGCTCTGGCTAGCAACGAGGCGCCTGACGCGGTGAAAGGGTCAAACCAGAACATTGTTACATACCAAGCAAACGGCCTGATAGACACTTTGCAGGGATACATTGACGCTGAGGGGTTTGATGTAGGAGTATTCTCTGACGCGGCGATGGCGGCCAACACCATAGGAGGTCAAGCGTACGCTTTGCCTTTTAGCGGGTACAGCATACAGCTATACTACAACAAGGACATATTGGCTGAGATAGGATATGACGCGCCGCCTGAGACGATGGAAGAGATGTACGAGATGGCTGTGGCGGCTACTGTTTTGGACGGAGACGGAAACATTGAGAGGCTGGGGTATCCGCTGTTTCCTTTAGCTTCGGCAAGGCAAGAGTTGATATACGGGTTTGGCGGACGCTGGTGGGACATTGACGGGAAGACTTTGACTCCTGAGAATCCTGGGACGCTGGAGAGCTTGAAGCTGAACGTGAAGTACAGGGAGCAATACGGGATTGAAAAGGTGCAGGCGTTTATAGCTACGGCTAACACGAACAGGTACACAGAGCAGGACATGTTCTTTGCTGGGAAGCAATTGTTTAGGCTTGACGGCCCTTGGCTTCCTACCATGATGCAGAAATTTAATTCAAGTACGAACTACGGGATATCCTTGGTTCCAGGGACTGCAAGCAGCCCTGAGAGCAGGGGAGCAAGCCGGTATGAGACGGACTGCATATGCATACCTATAACAGCGGCGAACAAGGACGGCGCTTGGGATTTCATCAAGTGGTTCACAAGCAAGGACGGAGCGAAGACCTTGAACCTTGGGGTTGGGTCATTGCCAGCAGTGAAGGCTTTATACGACGATCCGGACATCAACGCGATACCGGGATTTTCTGACTTTATTGAAATTCTTAAGCTAGAGAAAGGGATTCAGTATCCCCAGATAACGGATTTCGCGAAGTACATTTCTTTGGTTGAAGAGCATCTGGATTACATCTATAATGGAACCATGACGCCAGAAGAGGGGCTGTCAGCGCTGGCAAAGCAGAGCTCGACGCTTAAATAGGGGGAATAGCCGCCTATGAAATTAAAACAAAGAAACCGGGATACAATCAACGGGCTGCTTTTCGCTTTGCCTTGGATTATCGGATTCCTATGCTTTAGCGTTTACCCTTTGGGGGCTTCGCTATACTACAGCTTTACTGAGTTCAATCCGATAACCAAGCCAGTATGGGTTGGGCTTGAGAACTTCCGGATGTCATTTTCTGATCCGCTGGTCTGGAAGAGCCTATCCAACACATTGTTTATGGCGTTTGTGTCTACTCCCATAAACCTGTTCGCGGCGCTGATGCTGGCCATGGTCGCTGTTAGGAAGTTCAAGGGCAGGGGCATAGCGCGGGCTATCTTTTTCCTCCCCTCCGTAATACCGATGATTGCGGCTACAATGGTATGGATCTGGATGTTTGATCCGACATACGGGTTTCTCAACAACTTTCTTTCTATATTTGGGATCAGGGGTCCATCATGGCTGATGGATCCTAGGTACACAAAAGGCGCTTTGCTTTTGATCGGGACCTGGTGCGTAGGCGCTTCCATGCTGGTATGCATGGCGGCGCTTGCTGAGGTGCCGGTGAGCTATTACGAGTCGGCGCAGATAGACGGGGCTTCGGGGATTCAAAAGTTTTTCTACATCACTTTGCCAAGCATTGCGCACGTGCTGGCGTACCAGGCAATTTTGAGCTTTATCAACGCGTTCCAGTATTTTCAGCAAGTTTATGTTATAATAAGCGCTAACCAAGGGTCTGCCACTGGCACTGCCAGCGGCGGCCCTTCGAACAGCATTCTGATGTACCCGCTCTACATCTTCCACAACGCGTTTGTCTACTTGAAGATGGGGAAAGCTTCGGCCATGGCTTGGATACTCTTTATAATAGTGTCCCTGCTGGCTGTCCTCATGTCCAAGCTGGCCAGGAAAGCGTCTGAAAACGCGGGGGTGGAGTGATGGGGGTTATTAAAGGGCGAAAAGCTGTTGCAAGCTTAATGTTTTATGTTTTAGTTATATGCTTGTGCGCGATATTTCTCTCGCCGTTTCTGGTCATGCTGACTACATCTTTAAAGACCAACAGCGACGCGTTTACCATACCGGTGAAACTGCTGCCTAGGAAGCTGGTTCTCGACAACTATCCGGCCGCTCTTCGGACTATCCCGTACTTCAAGTATCTGATGAACACAGTGCAGATCACTTTGTTCTCCGTACTGGGCCAGCTGCTGGTCACCCCTATGGTGGCGTACTCGCTGTCGAAGATCAAATGGAAGGGCGCAAGCGTGATATCTGGCCTTTTGATGGCCACAATGATGATACCGTACACTGTAACAATGATACCCCTATACCGCACCTATTCCCAGCTCCACTTGACAAACACATACATCCCCTTAATACTTCCGGCGTTTTTCGGGAAGGCATACTATATTCTGATAGTGCGGCAGTTCTTTCACGGCTTGCCGAATTCGATTCTTGAGGCGGCCAGGATTGACGGGGCCAACGAGTTCCAGCGGTATTCCCGGATAGCTCTGCCCTTGTGCAAGCCAGCCTTGACCACTGTTGCGATATTCGCCTTCCTGGACGCTTGGAGCGATTACCTGGCGCCACTCATATACATCAGCAAGCCAAACCGGCTTACCCTGTCACTGGGCCTTCAGCAGTTCATGAACGAATATTCAGTGAAGTGGGCGGAGCTGATGGCGGCCGCTGTATTGTTTGTCACGCCAGTAATTGTGTTTTTCTTGATATTCCAGAGGAACTTTGTGCAAGGAGTTGCGGTAACCGGGCTGAAGGCGTGAATGAGAAAGCGAAGTTTTGTTTTGTTTCTGAACATAGGAGGTTTGCTAAAACATGGATTTTGACTCGCTGCAGACTCCCTGTCTTGTCATTGACGAGCGGATTGCAACCTCGAACATCAAGCGCATGCAGGAAGCGGCGGACGCTAGCGGGTGCCGCTTGCGTCCGCACATAAAGACGCACAAGACCGTGCGGTTCGCGCTGGCCCAGGTGGCGGCGGGCGCTATTGGAATAACCTGCGCAAAGGTGTCAGAAGCCGAGGTCATGGCTGACGGGGGTTTGGATGACATTTTTATCGCTTATCCGATAATAGGGAAGGCCCGGACGAAGCGGGTGATAGAGCTGAGCCGGAGGGTCAAGCGTTTGATACTGTCAGTGGACAGCCTGGAAGGGGCTCTGGCTTTAAGCGCGTATGCGTCAGAAGCTGGCGTTTCCTTGGAAGTTCGGCTGGAAGTTGACACGGGCGCTGGGCGGACCGGGGTTGCTCTTGGAGACACGGCGCGGCTTGCAGTTCAGATCTCGGAGCTGGGGAACCTGAGGCTTACCGGGATATACTCGTTCAAGGGGCTTAGGCTTCAAGGCTTGCCCACGCTTGACAGGCAACTGGCGGCGGAAGAAGAAGGAGCGATTATGGCTTCTGCGGCTCAGGCGATAAGAGGCGCTGGGGTAAGCATAACGGACGTGAGCGCTGGCTCGACACCTACGGGAATACCTGTGGCCCAGACCGGGAAGGTCAACGAGATACGGCCTGGCACGTACATTTACAATGATCAGATGATGGTTGATGAAGGCGCGGCGAAGTTTGAGGAGATCGCGGCCAGGATATACGTGACCGTGGTAAGCGCGAACAAGAAAGACCTGGCGGTTGTTGACGGTGGATCAAAGACCTTTCCGGCTGACACGCCGCTAGGAAGCAAGCCTTTATGCTACGACACTTACGCGTTCGCAGACGGGGTATTTCGAAACGGCAAGGAAGCGCAGGTCAGCGGGCTAAAGCTTGATCGGATGAACGAGGAGCACGGGATCATAACGTCAAGAAATGGTGAAACCGGGCTGGCTGTTGGAGACGTAATCCGGCTTATTCCGGTGCACGTATGCACCGCCGTAAACATGCAAAACGAAGTACTGATCCTTAGCGACAGCGGGCTGGAAGTTCAGAAGGTGGACGCCAGGGGCATGCTTCAATGAGAACTTTGCTCAAAAACGGGAACGTCTTTGACGGTCTTGGATCTTTGCCGGAAGTTCTGGACGTTCTGATAGACGGAGAGAGCATAGGGCTGGTAGGGCGAGATTTGGTGTGCGAAAGCGATGAAGTTATTGACATCTCGGGATTTGCTTTGACTCCGGGTTTTATCGACATGCACAGGCACTGCGATCTTGCGGCGCTTTATGATCCTTTGTTTGGAGAGATCGAAGCCAGCCAAGGGGTTACCTGCGCCTTTATGGGGAACTGCGGGATCGCGCCGGTGCCTAGGCCTGTGGATTGGCACATGAGGAGCTATGTCGAGCCTGTCATAGGAAAGGTGCCTCCCGAATTTGGGCTTGACAGCTACGGTAGCTATGCCGGGGCGCTGAAGAATGCAAAGTTGCCCATAAGCCTTGGGTTTTTCGCTGGGACAGGGGCTATTTTGGCGTCTGTCAAGGGGTTTTCGAAAGAGCCGCTTACGGATTCTCAGCTGGACAGGGCTGTTGGCCTGGCTAGGGAAGCGATGGAGGCTGGCGCTGCTGGAGTGTCCATGGGACTTATGTACCAGCCTGAATGCTGGGCTAGTGAAAAGGAGCTTTCTGCGATTGCGAGAGAGGCTTCGCGATTCGGGAAGCTTCTTGTCATGCACATCAGGAACGAAGGCGGAGAGTTATCCAGGTCTGTGACGGAGGCCATAAGGATCGCTCAGATATCGGAAGTCCGGCTTAACATAAGCCATTTCAAGGTGACTGGGAAGAAAAACTGGGGGAGCGGGATTCAGGAGGCGATTGAGCTTGTTGAATCGGCCAGGGCTTCTGGGGCTGATGTGACCGTAGACTTTTACCCTTACGACGCTGGAGCTACCACTTTGCTCTCGGTTCTGCCGCCAACAGTTCCTGCCAACTCGGAAAGCGATCTAGCTGAGCTTGCCACGGATTCAGGAAAGAGGTTTCTGGCGCAGGAGATGGAGAAAAGTCATGAGGGCTGGGAGAACATGGCCAAAGAGATAGGGTGGGACGCGATAGTCATCAGCTCTGTTTCGCGGCCTGACAACCAATGGATGCTGGGGAAAAGCGTCGCTGGCATAGCTGGAAGGCTTGGAGTCAAAGATCCTGTTCAGCTTGTGGCGGAGCTTTTGGCTTCTGAAAACGGGACAGTCGGGATTATTCTCCACAGCATGTCTTTCGAAGACGTGAAGGCCATATCCAAGCTTGATTACGCAGCCCTCATTTCTGACAGCCTGTATGGAGGAGGATCAAGGCCGCATCCTCGCCTTTACGGATCGTTTCCAAAGTTTCTTCAGCAGTTCTGTCTTGAGTCCAAGCTGATGCCGCCAGAGATTGCTATAAAGAAGATGACATCCATGCCAGCCAAGAGGGTTGGGCTGTTGAACCAGGGATGCATTCTGCCTGGATACCGGGCTGATCTTTTGGTTTTCAAGCTTCCCGATTTTATATCCCGCGCTGACTGGAATGACCCCTGCCAACTGGCTTCTGGACTGAAATGGGGATTTATTGGAGGGAAGCTGGCCGTGGATTCTGGGAGGCTGACGGGGGCTCGGAACGGGATTGTTGTTTAGCTGAGTGTAGGCATGTTGTTTTATAATAGAATTTGTAGTACTATAGTTGGAACGGAATATTTTGCTTGCGGGGATAGCGCTGGAGCGGACAAGGCGCATGAAAGTGCGGGATAGAGCAAAGGCATGGCTCTTGGACCGCATGCGGGCAAAGGGCTGCAAAAAGCGCGAGGCCTTATTCCGAAAGCAATATTCCCAACTCCATAAATTGAAAGGTTGAAATCAATGGACATAACCAAAAAGTTGGAAGAGCTCAACATCACGCTTCCTGAACCGCCCAAGAAGGGCGGCATGTATTCCAGCGTCAAAATCTATGGCGGGTGCTACGCTTACGTTTCCGGATGCGGCCCTGTGATTGGGACGCCTGTGCAAGGCAGGCTTGGCGCGGAATTTTCCATCCCGGAAGGCCAGATCTACGCCAGGAACTGCATGCTCAACATACTCGCTGTGCTTAAGAGAGAGCTTGGCGACCTGAACAGGCTGAAGGGCGCTATAAAGATTCTTACGTTTGTTTCAAGCGCTGAAGATTTTTTTGATCAGCCCGAAGTGGCCAACGGCGGAAGCCAGCTTTTGAAGGATCTCTTTGGAGAAGAAGGCTTGCCAGCCCGCTCGGCTGTGGGCGTAAGCGCCCTGCCTGGGAATATCCCGGTTGAGACGGAAGCGCTGTTTGAGATAGAGTAGGATAAAAGGCGGGAGCAAGAGCCGTTGAGATAGAGTGAGAATGCTTGGGGCAGGAGAGTAACTGGCCGAGGCAGAGCAAGAGTTGCTTGGGGCAAAGAAAAATGCTTTGGATAGAGCAATAAAAAGCAGGCGCGACAAGCCTGAGCATTAGTGAAAGAGAGAAAAACCTAAAAACCCCATTGGGCTTGCCTCACCAATGGGGTTTACTAGTGCATATCCCAAAATTCCGCAATGGCGCCGGATAGCGTTTGCCTAAGAGCATATCCCAAAATTCAAAAAAGGCGCAGTGAAAGTCATCGCGATGCTTTAACGCGTGACTTTCACAAGCCATAAATTTAATTTTGGGATATGCTCTAAACGCCAGGACTTTTCAGGCGCTTTGATTTGATATTGGGATATGCTTCTTTGGGAGGGCATGAAGTTGATCGGGAACCAAGATTTTGACAAGCAGCTGGAAGAGTCTTTATACATTCACAAGCTATTGCGGGCAGACGAGAGCTTGTCCTTGGAACGTGAAATGAAAGAGAAGAAAGCGGCAAATAGTACTTCGGTCTGGGATGGAGAAAGCTTGGAACGCTGGCGATTTGAGGGAGAGGGCGCGGCGCAAGCTGAAAATGGCGTGCTTGTTCTTGTGACCCTTTCCAGGTCAGACCATTGGCCGGGTGCCGAAACTCGGGCGGTTGACGCCGCTAGCGGGGATTACGCGACATTTGGATCTTATGAGGCGAAGCTGGACTTGAAAGGGCTTGAACTGGGGGATTTCAACCGGATCAGCTTTAAGGCAAGGCCGTTGTGCAATGGCCTTCATAGTCCCATAATACGGGCGGCATTTGTCAACAACGGGGTAAAGAAGCTGCCAGACGCTTACTCCCGGGAAGGCTTTAACGCGATAAATCTTGAGAACTTTGCATGGAACGACTGCTTCTGGGAGATCGAGTCCTTGCCTCACGACAAGATAGAAGAGCTTTCTTTCATTGTCCATAGGTACGGGCAGGAGCTGTCGGGCGGGAAAGCGCTGAGGTTTGAGATCAAGGACATACGGGTTGAACAGGTATCGGCAGAAGTGACTTATGGCTGGGAATGCCCAGGAGATGAGATCGCGTACCCGTTTTGCGGCTACTTTTCGAAAGGGGAAAAGAAGGCGGTCGCTAACGCGAATGCAAGCGAAAAACGGTTCCAGGTCGTATCAAACGGGGAGGTCAAGCTGGAGGCCGAAGTTTCTAGAGTTGAGACTGCCATAGGAGCGCATTCGGTGCTTGACTTTTCAAGCCTGAAAGAGCCAGGCCTGTACTCCATAGTTCTTGGAGGGAAAACATTCCCCCCATTTGCTGTATCTTCAAATCCATATACTCCAACTATCTGGCGCCTCATCAACTTTCTTTTCGCTGAGCGGTGCGGTTGCCCTGTTCCAGGCAAGCATGGGACATGCCATGGAGACGTGACCGCTATTCATGACGGGAAGACGCTGGCTTATAACGGAGGATGGCATGACGCCGCTGACGTGTCGCAACAGACAGTGCAGACAGCTGAGATCGCGCACGCGCTAGTGGAGATAGCAAGTTCAGTCAAAGCGAGCGAACCGAAGCTCTATGCCAGGCTGTTAGAAGAGGCGCAATGGGGCCTTGATTTTGTCCTGAAAACCCGGTTCGGCGACGGCTACAGAGCCACTGGTTCTTCGATACGACGATGGACTGACGGAATGATCGGCGGGATGGATGACTGTGAGGCAAGGGTTCATAACCATTCTTTCGAAAACTTCATCATGTCAGGGGTTGAAGCTGACGCTGGAGAGGCCTTCCGCGAGCATGATCCGGCATTCGCTTGGAAGTGCAGGGATGCCGCAAAAGAGGACTTTGAGTTTGCGCTCACGAGATTTCGGGAAGTTGGCCTAGAAGAGCCTGTTCACCACGAGCACACGGCAAGCGCAAGTCTTTCGCAGTACTATGCGGCGGCGGCTTGGTCAGCCTCCAAGCTGTTTAGGTGGCTTGGAGACGAGAGATACGCTGTTCTCGCAAGGGAGTTTGCGTCAAAGCTTATGGCTTGCCAGGAGACTGGAGAGGGATTGTCACCGATTTCAGGGTTCTTTTACCGAGATGAAAGGAAGAGCCAGATCGTCCATTTCTCGCACCAAAGCCGCGAGCATCTATTTGTCCAGGCATTGGCCGAAGTCTGCAACACCCAGCCTGATCATCTTGAAAAGGCGGCTTGGGAGACCTCGATGAGGCTCTATGGCTCGTACTTGAAAAAACTCATGACTTACGTGGAACCATACGGAATGATCCCAGCTGGGGTTTTCAATATTTCTGAGGTTGAAGACCAAGAAGCGTTCTCCCTTGTCCATCCAGACGTTGATTTCGAAAAAGAAAAGAAGAGCCACGCCGAGCAGATCTCAAACGGAAGTACGCTTGGATCCGGCTTTTTCGTGAAGCGGTTCCCGGTTTGGTTCTCATTCCGGGGCAACTCCGCAGTGCATCTTTCCATGGGCAAGGCGGCATCTGTTCTTGGTCGGCACTTTGAAGACGAGGCTTTGATGGACATCGCGAAAGAGCAAATCTACTGGGTTGGAGGGAAGAACCCGTTCCGACAGTCCTTGATCTACGGAGACGGCCGCAGGTACGGCCAGCAGTACACAGCGCTCTTGGGCGAGACAGTTGGAGAGATGCCAGTAGGTGTGCAGACGAGAGGGAACGAGGACGCGCCTTACTGGCCCCAGGCTAACATTGCCACTTACCGAGAAGTCTGGACTACTCCGCCAGGAAGATGGCTGTGGATTATGGCGGATGTTTTGGGAATGGGTGCGGGAAAAGGGACGGAAAGAGATTGAAGGGGCTTCAAGATAAGGGCTTCAAGATAGATGATTTTAAGATAAGGGCTTAGAATTTCAAGATAAGGGCTTAAAGACAAAGGCAAAGGCGTAAATATAAAGGCGCAAAGACGTGGAAACCGGGTCTTTGCGCCTGAGCCGTTATACTTGAAAGCGGCAAGATAAACCTTTATTGTCGTTTGCAGAAGCGGGCCTTCCTGCGCATGAGTTATAGAGTTTGTGTGCATGGAAAAGCCCGATTTCATCTTACAAGAGCTTGTCAAAGGTTGAGACTCAGTTTCAATCTCGCATTAAAATAGCAACACTATGCAAGGATGAACCTTGTACATTACTAGATACTATTTGTCTTAAGGCCTTCTATTCCACTCACAGATGAATCCGGACCTTAAAAATCCAGGTGTAGACCCATCATTAGTGAAGTCATTCCAAAAAGTTTTAGTTAAATTGTCTTCTGGATTAGATGCCCAAATTCCAAGATAGTGTTCTAAATTTGCATTGTTATTGGGTTCACCTGAGAGCCAATTAGTATAGTTCCATGGCTCGCCAGATTCCCATCTCCAAACCCCTTCTTGGTCTTGATCAGTACCACCAAGCCAATAATAGATAGTATTAGCATTGTTGTTTATAAACTTTTCCTCTATAAATTTTTCCTCACCAAAAGAAGTGATGCTTGCAAGGTATCCTCCCATACTCTTGCAGTACAATGCAGCATCTTTCCAAGTCATTAGCCCAGAGCTAAAATTTTTGTAGTAATGACCATAAAATTCAACTGCACCGACCTTATCATTGCTAGTTATTCCAACAGCGTCGAAATTTTCTTTTATAGAGTTGATTTCATTGTAAGAAAAACCATAACTTTCTGCTGCTCTAATTACTGCACCACGAGCATTAGCAAATGTAGCATCACGAGGTAATCCATAGATTGAACGATAAAATATCTTTGCCCAGGTTTTAGTATCATACTTAGATACTCTAGAGTCTGTCATGATTTTGTAGGCAGCATAATCGAATATTACTGAATTTTTCTGAGTATCCTTTATTCCAAGTATTTTACTATAATGACTAGGATGACTGAATTGAGAAGGATTAGCCATATTTTTAACGGCCTTAGAATCCTCACTTACTAGCCAACGTCCCTCATCAGTTTTATTTTCTATTAGGGATCCCATTATATCTCCGTATGCCTCACCTAGTGCCCTTGAATCACGTGAATAAGAAAAACCATCCTGTTTATAATTCGACTCATTAGCTAAAATCACAAATTGTATAACAGCATGAGTATATTCATGCCCCACTGTATCGAGACCTCTCTCATTATGAGGTTTCCCAAATGCAAATTCAAGATTTACATTATGCCAATACGCTTTATTTTCAGTATAGCCTATACTTGCGTGTATCTGAAGTCCTGGCACTTTACCGTTATCAATTGATTTATGTCCTAAGACATCGCTATAATAATCATAGACTTTTTCAAGATTTGCGAGAGCACTTGCCCCACAGTTATTTAAACCATCTGACTTTGTAAGTATAGGAAGTGTAAGGTTTGGTTCATTCCATCCCATTTTTACCTCTGTACGATGAATGTAAATCCCTCGTAAATAATCGATAAAGTTTTTACCATCTGTAATTATTGTAACATAACCAGAATGACTCGAAACTTCATCTTGAATAGCTGTTGGCCGCTCTTCACCATCAAAATTCTCGTAACTATCCAAAACAGTTCCGACTTTGACTCCATTAGCATACACGTGATAAGTCACATTAAAACTAATGTAAGTCTCTTCTCCGTCCACAACATCAGACTCAATGACAAAAGTATCTGAACTAAACTCAATCTCATAAACTAACTCAGGTTCTGCATCCCTAACAACTGCATAAATCACTAGACTGGAACCAGATGTGATTTCCGACAACAACTGATTTCTTGCATCTCCAATACTCAGACCAGATGAAGATACAATGTTATCTAGTAATTTTATCGCTTCATCCTTTGAGAAGATGTCACTAACTGCTATCTGTAAAGCATCATCGGAGCTTATTGTTGGGGTTGTATCTACGTTCTCTATTCGAAAGTCGTATGTGTTATTAAGGCTATTCACCACCCCGTCCCGATCCGCTTCTAAAACTATCTGACTTCCAAGTACAGGTATTCCGTTTATAGTAGGAGTATACCTATAAAATGAAGCTTCTGTGGAGGTTCCTTCATTCAGTTTTTGAGATGATAAATCGGCTGCAGTTGCACTAAAAGCGTCACCTAACAACGATTTTGCAAGATTTAGCACTTTTGCAGCATCTGCTTCCGACTTAACAATGTTTGAAGTGAATGTACCGTTAATTACCAAAATATGTCCAATATCATCCTGTATAATATCAATAATCCCATTATTTACAAGGTTAGTTATATAGTCTAAAGTGATAGGCCCATCTGTAATCAACGATGCTGGGATATCTGGTTGCCCATCACCTGAGCCACCACCTGAGCCATCACTTGAGCCACCACCTGAGTAATAGCCTGAATTGGAATTAGATGGAGGAATAGGTGAAGGCGTAATTGTAGGTGTCGGAGAAGGTGAGACTAAAGTTCCATAGGCCTTATCTAAAACTATTATCATTTGAGCTCTAGTCAATAGCGTATTTGCTCTGACCTCAAATCCGCCTGTAACGGGAAATCCTACAATCATCCCTCTATCCTGCAAAGCTTTGACATAGGATTTTAATTCTACACCGATAGATGAATCGTCAACAAATGATGTATTCCCTGAAACGGGTTCAATATCAAATGCCTTCGACATCATTGCAAAAACTTCTCCCCTAGTCAATGCTTTGTTTGGATAAAGTCTGTTGCTGGCATCAGGTTCAATAATCCCATTTGCAACAACCTTTTGAATGATTGAATAATACCAATCAGTAGAATTTACATCTGCGAATGTCCTTGATGCAGGAGTTTTATATCCAAATAGCTGGTTCAGTACAGATGAGAATTCAGCTTTGGTAACGTTTGCATCGGGGTTGAATTTTCCGTTATACCCCACGACAATACCCTTAGAGGCCCACTTATCTATGTACTCCTCTGCCGAATGCCCTGAAGTGTCGGTAAAGACTCCTGCTAACACTTTTAATGAAGGCGCTGCAACTGTGTTAAAAAAGAATACTAATGATACAATCAATGCAGTCATTTTTTTCATTCGAACTATTCTCCTCGCTTTAGTTAGTAGTGGAAAACAAAATAAAGTTAATCCTCTAACAGACTAAATACTCGTTTTTTTTGGAAAAATAGATATGTAGTCATGACTTAGAGGAGGAAGAAAAATGGTAGCCGTTCCGGAATTCGTACAGAAAGTTCTTGAGCTTATAGCAATAGAAGCAGATGTGTCAGTTGATGATGAAAATAAAATGGTCGACCTGGAGGTCGAAACGATTAGTGAAGGGCTCACCTGCCCTCATTCACTACCGCCAGCCAAGATGCACGTGTCCTCATTGCGGCGTCGTGTCCGTGCCTCCCCCATGGGGCCCAAAGCAATTCAGCCACTTTACAAATGAGCTCGAGCCTGAAGTCATGAAGCTGGCAAAATCCACGCCAGGTAGTCCAAGTCATTTTCGTAACCGAAGGCAAGGACAGCGTCACTTTTGGCGAATTTGCCGAGAATTCAAAGGCTCATGGCAGTGAACCCCAAAATATCAAGGAAATCGTCATGGGCATGTCCCCGGTGTTCTAGTTAGGAGCCGCGATTCAAGCCTGAAAGGCCCTGAGAAAAAATCCTTGGACACCCTCAAAAACGAGAGCCTGGAAACATCCAAAACTCACAAAATCAAGCTCAGGACATCTGCACCTATGTTGGCAGGGACGCTCAATTGGCGCACATTGCCTTGGAGCAATGGATGAATCTTGCCAAGAAATCAAAACCTAAAACCTTGGGGACCCAACCCCTAAACCCCCGCTGGGTGCTCCCCAGGCACCTGCAAAATAATCTTCCTGCTTTCCCTGACATCTGAATCGAGCCCTAAGCCCAGGCGCGATCAGGTTCTTCGTAAAGGCGCAACACTTGGCATCAGGAGCGCATATTTACTGAATTTCAGCAAAATTCGAATCAAAATTCTCCTTTCTCTAGATTAAATTTCTTGATCGCTGCTCACGGTTTGCCGGATTTGGATCTAAAGTTATGAGCAAAAAGCAAATGATTGGGGATAAACTTACCGATAAGCTCCAGTGATTTGAACAAAATACCAAGCATTTATGCCATACTTGGTGAATATATTGGGCGTTTTCACTAAAAGCTTAGAATCCCCTGCTCTTTTAAGGATAGCGTATTCGGTGACGAAAGTCAATAGTTAAATCTGCTAGAAATTTATTCCAATACAGCGAACAGGAAATGACACGCCACAAAATGTCAGATCATCACGGCATCAGCCAAGTTGTCGTTCGTCGTCTCTACCCTGGTGACCGTATTGGCTGAGGTCGTGAGAGACGTTGTGCCGTAGCGCACAGTGTAGCTTTCAGCGCCAGCTATATGCAAGACTTTTAGAAGAGGCGCAATGGGGCCTGGATTTTGTCCTGAAAACCCGGTTTGGCGATGGCTAGAGACGGAAAGAGATTGAAAAGGCTTAAAGATAAGGGCTAAAGATAAAGGAGCAAAGGCAAAGGCTCAGAGGTAAGGATCAAAGACATAGGATCCAAAGGCAAAGGCGTAAAGATAAAGACGCAAAGACGCGAAAACCGCGCCTTTGCGCCTTGGTTGCCATACTTGCGATCAGCAAGATCAGCAGTCATTTGTCGTTAGCAGGAGCGGGTCTGCCTGAGCATCGAGCAGGAAAGGTGACATGAGTTATAGAGCTTGCGTGCATGGAAAGCCCGATATCTCGCTTGACAAGAGCTTGTCAAAGGTTGAAGTCTCGGTTTCAAACCTAAGCTGGGCTTGTTCGAAACAAGAGCTTAAAAGAATGGCGGGAAAAGCTCGCCATCGCCTTCTTCTTCAAATTCCTCTTCTGCTCTTGTTGCATTCTCCCGACTGAAAGAGGCCTTTAGAGCCGGGTTGACCATCTGGTTAAAGTCGAAGCGCCCGAGCAGATATATCGGAATAGTCAGTACTCCTGGCGGGCCAAGACTTCCGTATGTTTTGGAGCTTGCGTGCATTGAAAAATCTGCAAACCCGTCAGACAAGAGCTTGTCGGCGGATGACTGGCTGCCGGCGCTCACGCCAATGGCATAGACACACTTAGTTTTAAAGCTTGAGGCCAAAAAAACAACCTTTTTATCTGATCCTAATGTTGGGGTGAAGTGGCAAATCTGGACTTCTTGATCTCTGTTGCTTAACTCTAAGAATGCGAAGTTCTTCAAGAGAAAGATGCTGGCGCCGGGGCTTGGAGGGTAAGACATGAACTTGTATGCGGGCATCCCTACATCTGTGTAGTAATACTGGGAGTCCCTGACCAGGGTGTCCAGGTTGGCGTTTATGGCTCTGTGCACAGGGGTGAGAAGCTTATTGTTAACGTGCCAGAGCAAGGCTGACTGAGCGCTCGCGTAATCAAGCCTGCCGCTGGCTTTCAGGTGATCTGAGAAATCTGGGGCTTTACCGGCTGCATCTGACATCAAGTAATTGGGGAGCTCTGCGTTCAATGCGACCATGGCTTGCACTTCATATTTGCCTAACCAATGTGTCCCTTCAAACTGATTCGCCAGATCAATCTTCTGGTGTATGGTGGCGAGCTCTTTGAGCGGGAGGATCTTCGAGCGATTTTCGGGATCCCGGGTTTTAAAGTATAGCTTGACAGTCATGAGTTTTGAGAAACTTGTCGAATTACGATTTGGCTTAGATTCAACAATCTTAAAGCATATATAACATATATGTTTTATATGATTTGTTTTTTTATCGTATGACTCCGAACGAATTCCGCGCAACGACAGCACTTTCCAAACCTCCAAATATGTCAGGAAATCACTCTAAAGTTTGGGCGACATTCCTTGCGTTTAGGGGGAATGTCGTTCTAACGGGCAGTTAATATATTGCTGTCATGTAATTTTGTGCCATATATAAGCGCTCGATTTTAGAGGCATACATTGTTTTATAACCTGAGTATTGAGCATGTATAAGCGCTCGATTTTAGAAGCATATATTGTTTTATAACCTGAGTATTGAGCATGTTTTGTGTGTATAACCCACATGGATTGCAATAGTTGCGAACCCGCGCTTTGATTAAAGCATTCAACTTCGGCTCACTTTTGCCATCAAAAATAAATTTGATTTTTCAAAAAAAGACTTCCCAAAGACCTTGCCATCTGCTATAATATAGTCTGATGTGATTCGTGGATTATAGAAGCTATAAATAATGGTGAATCGGGGAGGCTCTCGTTTTGAAAAACTCGTGCGCAAAAGACGTAGATAAAACAGCTAAAGCTTCATTTCAAATGTTGGAGGACATGTTTGAAGAGAATCGTTACTTGTTCAGCAGAGACTCAACATTTGGTTATTATGTCCTTTCCAGTTTAGGATTGGTCCTTAGGAATGATCAATATGGCGTATCAAGTTTTATAAGGTTATTTGAGCTTGACGGAGAATGCTATAAGCCGTTTTTGAATTTTTTCCGCTCAGATGCTTGGGAACTGGATAAGCTCACTGGAAAATGGGCTCACAAAATTATCAATTCTAATTTGCTGTATAAAACGGGTGACAGACCCCTGTTTATTATCGATGGAGTCAAGGAGCCAAAGGAAGCCCGTCGGCAGCCTTGTGTTAACATACTTCACCAAGAATCAGGCGACGGATCAAAGAAAGAGTTCATAAGAGGACACTTGTTCGGTTGCGTAGGGCTTCTGATTGGGAACGACGACAATCAGTTTTCATGCCCGATTACATTGCGCATACAAGGTAGCGAAGGCATTATAAGAACCTGGATAGAAGAAAAAAAGATTAAAGAACAGCAAAGCAATGCAGAAAATTCTGATGTCGAAAATAAAGTTAATGAGTTTTTTTACGACGCAAATAAAGAGCCTTCTCATGTTGTACTTAACATAAGGGACGCATGCCTAATCGCTGAGCGTGAAGGCGTGAAATGTTATTGCGCAGCAGATGCCTACTATTTCAGTGGCCCAGTGCTTAATGAACTCAAAGAACATATGCGAGACGATAACACTCAATGGATAGATATAATAACAAGAGGCAGAAAAGATTGCAAAGCATACCGCCAAGTCGGGAAAAAGGTGAAGTCTGTTGAATTAATAGATGTGTTTGACGAGAAAAAAAGTGCATTCAAAGATGTTGTTCTGAATCTGTACGGTAAAGACGAAACGGTTTCTTACTATTCAGAAAGAATGCTTTGGAATAGAAAAAAGGAATACAGAACAGAAATATTGTTCGTGTTCACTGTAATTGACAACAAAAAAGTCTTTCTTTGCACCACAGATCTCACTATGGATCCAGAACTCGTCATAAAAATATACACAAAAAGGTTTAAAATAGAAACTGGATTCAGAAGCCTCAAAAGCGAATTGAACGGATTTGGCTACCACTTCTGGACGAAGGCCATGACAAAAATATCCGTTAAGGCCACTGCTGAAGAGAACAGAGAAGCATTGAAGGCAGACGGAGAAGCTTCTAAGGAGAACAAAGACTTAATACTCGACACTTTTAAAGCTATGGAAGCTTTTGTTAACTTAACTGCTATAGGCATGGGCATGCTTCAAATAGTTTCCCTCACGAATACTGATGAAATAGAAAAACTAAAAAGATGGCAAGTAACATACCGAGATGGTTGCCCTTCTGAAGCAACTGTTGCCGATATATTGGCAAAGGCATTGCCAGAGTATAAAAAAATGTATCCTAATTCATTGATTGCAGCTTGTTTAAATGCTATAGAAGCAAAACCAGAGGTAAAAGAACGCTCTAGCAAAACAAAAGATGCCAGTGCCAAATGAGTTGGCGATAAATAAGTTTGCCTATTTTTTGATTCGATTTGTATACGGCTCTTACTGCAGAACAATTCGCTTTGAGCCTAGACGAGTAGCGAGCCAAGCTCGACGCAGGGCAGACTTAACGCAACGCATCAAGGCTCCAGCCAGTAAGACCAGGCAATACGGCACACCAGTGGCTTTAGAAACGCGGAAGCATCACATGGCAACTGTTGCGTTGATGCCATTGTGGCATGTCAAGTGTCCGCTCCAGAACCGCACCAGTTGCCCGGATTGAAAGGCGTCTCGGCTATCAGAGGGCTTTGCTCGCAAAATCGCCGCAATGACACGCACCGAAAGCCAAGCTCGCGCTTTCTTTGAACTCAAACTAAGTTAAAATTTAATACAGGTATGCCCTTGTTCATCCAAGCGAGCTCCATGATACCTGATCAGCTCTTCACAAAGGGCATACTTGTCAGGAAAAGCACTTTTGATTGCCATCTTGGCAAGCATCTTTTGCATAGTCAAGCTCAAGATCCAGCATTCAAGCCAAAAA